>VBKG01000188.1 GCA_005879585.1 Deltaproteobacteria bacterium
GATCGACATCACCCCGAGTGCCAGGAGTACCCCGAAGCGGTCGCGCGCGCGGGAGGCGATCACGAGGCCGCGCATGATGAGACCGAGGTAGAGCGCCATCAGCACGATCGCGCCGACGAACCCCCACTCCTCGGCGAACACCGAGAAGATGAAGTCGGTGTGTTGCTCGGGCAGGAAGTTCAGATGGTTCTGCGTTCCGCGCAGGAACCCCTTGCCCCAGAGGAGACCCGAGCCGACCGCGATCTTCGACTGGATCACATGGTAGCCTGCGCCGAGCGGATCCATGTCGGGATTCAAGAACGTCAGGACCCGCCGCTGCTGATACGCTTTCAGGTGCTTCCAGATGAGGGGCGCGAGCACCCCGACGGGCGCCGAGATCGCCGCGATCCAGCGGAGCTGCACGCCGCCGAGCACGAGCATGGTGAGCGACACGACGCCGAGCACGGCGACCGTCCCGAGGTCCGGCTGCGCGAGGATCGCAACCGCGGGCACCGCCGTCAGCATGAGCGGGAAGAAGAGCTCCCGGAGCCCGAGCCGGGCGCCCGGAGTCCGCGAGAAGTGCCGGGCGAGCACCAGCACCAGGGCCAGCTTCATGAACTCCGACGGCTGGATCGACGCCGGCCCCACGCGGATCCAGCGCCGGGAGCCGCCGCCGATCCGGCCGAGAATCGGTACGGCGAGCACGGCGAGGAGCACCAGCACGTAGACGAAGTACGACCATCGATCCATCCGTCGGTAGTCGAAGGCGAGCACGCCGAGCATGACCACGAAGCCGGCGCCGAGCCACGCCACCTGGCGCACGGCGAGCGGCGACCAGCCCGCGATGCCCGGCGAGTGGGTCGCGCTGTAGACGGTCGACACGCCGAAGGCGGACACGGCGAGTGACAGCAGCGGCAGCAGCCACTCGAAGTGGGTCAGCAGCCTCCTATCAAACTTCATCGGGGGGCCCGTGCGGTGCTCGGGCGCGGCGAAGCCGCGCCCTGCGCTCCTCCGATGCCCCCCGGACCCCCGTCGCTCGCCCGCGGCGGAGCCGCGGGCGGCTCCCTTCGCACCGCGCGCTCGTTCTCGAGCTGATCGGCACGCGCGAGCGTTGCGCCCTGGCTCGCCGGCGGCGAAGCCGCCGGCATCGCTTGCTTTTCGGCGGCGGCTTCTTGCGTCGGCGGCAGGGAGGGGCCCTGGTTGCGCCCGAAGTAGTGGGCGAGCACTTGCTGGACGATCGGGGCAGCGACGGTGCCGCCGTGCTCGCCCGCGTGCTCGACGATGCAGGAGATCGCGATCTCGGGGTTCTCGTACGGGGCGAACGCGACGAACCAGGCGTGGTCGCGCGCGGCCTGTGGGCCACGGTTGACGCCGGCCCGATCCTCGCCGAGCTTGACGGCCTGCGCGGTGCCGGTCTTGCCGGCGACCTCGATGCCCGGGATGCGCGCTTTCTTGCCGGTCCCCGCTTCGCTCATCACCACGTCACGCATCCCGGCGCGCACCTGCTGGAGCGTCGAGCTCTTAAGGTGTGCCTCGCCGAGGACCTCCGGCTGGACCTCCTCGCGCAGCGTGCCGTCCGGCGCGTCGATGCGCTTCACGTAGTGCGGCCGATAGCGGGTGCCGCCGTTGGCGATGATCGCCGTCATCTGCGCCATCTGGAGCGGCGTCGCGGTGACGTAGCCCTGGCCGATCGCCACCGAGAGCGTCTCGCCGGCGAACCAGGGCTGGTTTCGGCAATGCCGTCGACCCCCAGGCGCTGACCCACCTGGTAGAAGAAGACGTCGCACGACTCGACGATCGCGCGGTGGAGGTTCACGCCGCCGTGGCCGCCCTTCTTCCAGCAGCGGAAGAAGTGGTTGCCAAACTGGACGCCACCCGAGCACGAGACCCCCGTCGTCGCCGTCACGGCCCCTTCCTCGAGCGCCCCCGTGGCGACCACCATCTTGAAGGTCGAACCCGGGGGAAACTGGCCCTGCACGGCGCGGTTGTTGAGCGGCCGCAGGCGGTCCTGGACGAGCGCGCGCCATTCCTCCGGCCGGATGCCGCGCGAGAAGACGTTCGGATCGAACGCCGGGTGCGACACCATGACGAGGATCTCGCCGTTGCGCGGGTCGAGCGCGACGATGGCGCCGGCGGCGTCGCCGAGGGCCCGCTCGGCTGCCTCCTGGAGGTCGCGGTCGAGGGTGAGCGTCAGCGTGCTCCCCGGCACGTCGGGCACTTCCTGCAGCACGCGCATGCGCCGGCCGAGTGCGTCGACCTCGACCTGCTGTCCGCCGGGGATGCCGCGCAGCTCTGCGTCCCACGACTTCTCGAGGCTCGCCTTGCCGACGAGGTCGCCGGCGCGGAAGTCGCTCGCCCCGTCCTTCAGCTCCGACTCGCTGACCTCGCCGACGTAGCCGAGGAGGTGACCGGCGAGCGGCCCGAACGGGTAATAGCGGCGCGGCCCGACCTGCACGGAGACGCCGGGGAGCTCGAGCTGATGCGTCTCGAGCGCCACGACGCCGCGCCAGTCGAGATCGCGTCGCAGCACGATGCCCTCGTACGGTGGCCGCTTGGTCGGCGCGTGCAGCATCTGGTGCACGGCCGTCTCGGACTCGTCGAGATAGGCGGCGACGTTCCGCAGCACCCGGCGGCGATCGTGCGCATCCTCGGGGACGAACACGACGTCGAACGCCGGGCGGTTGTCGACGAGGATCTCGCCGTGACGGTCGTAGACGACGCCGCGCGCCGCCGGCACGCGGACGAGCCGGATGCGGTTGTTCTCCGACAACGAGCGCATCTCGGGGCCGTGGACCACCTGCAGGAGCCACAGCCGGGCGCCGAGCAGCAGGAATGCGACGAGCACCGCGATTGCCCCCGCCACCACCCGCACCTGGAACTCCGGCGGGATCTCTCGGGGGACCACCTGAAAATCTCGCGAAGCCATGTCAGCCGAGGCCGAGGAGCCGCTTCTCCCACGCCACGAACCCGAACACGGGCGGCGTCACCAGCGCCGCGGCTGCCGCCTCGAGGAGGCCGTGACGCAGCACATGCTGCCAGATGGGCGCCGGCCCGGCCACTACCATGCCGACCGCCGCGGCGGCCACCTGGCGGCCGAGAGCGCCGAGGAACACCATCGCCATCGCCGGCAGCCCCCCTTCGATCCAGAGGTTCCGCGCGACCAGCGCGACGCCGGCGTACACCGCCGTCAAGGCGAAGGCATTCGCCCCGAGCACCGTGCCCGAGAACGTGTCGACGAAATAGCCGAAGAGAAACGCCCCCATCGCCCCACCGATGCCGTGATGCCGCAGGCCGACGTACACGGTCAGCACGAGGATCAGGTCCGGCACGACGGGCAGGCGCGGCAGCGACGGGAAGACCGTCGTCTGGATGACCATCGCCACCAGACCGGCGCCGCCGAGCGCAACGAAGCTGCGCACGCGTCAGCCGCTCGGCGCGTCGGCCGCTTCGACCGGCTCGACGAGCCCGCGCGTGACGAGCACCTCCTCGAGCTGCGAGAAGTCGACGCGCGGTGCAACTTCCGCGTACTGGAAGAGGCCCTGCCCGCGCTTGTCCACCGCCACCACCTGGCCGACCGGCAAGCTCTTCGGGAAGATGCCGTCGAGGCCCGAGGTGATGACGGCGTCGCCGACCTGCACGTCCTCGGTGCGCTTGACGAACTTGAGACCGCAGCCGTCGTCGACGATGCCCTCGACGATGCCGCGCGCGCGCGTGCGCTGCACGAGGGCGTCGACGCCGCTGTTGTGGTCGTTGATGAGGAGCACGCGCGCGGCGTGACGGCTCGCGAGGAAGATCTGCCCGACGATGCCCTCGGGCGCGAGCACCGCAGCACCCTTCGTCACGCCGTCCGCTTCCCCGTGATCGATGACGAGCGTGCGGGCGAGCCCGGTGGCGTCGCGGCCGATCACGCGCGCGGTGAGGAGGTCGCCCTGCAGGGTCTCGCGGAAGTCGAGGAGGTGTCGCAGACGGGCGTTCTCGAGCTCGGCCTCGTTGAGACGCGCGACCTGCTGCTCGAGGTCGCGCACGCGGTCGCGCAGCGTCTCGTTCTCCTCGCGGCTGTGCATCAGGTCACCGAGACCGTGCCACGTGCCGCTCACGGTGCGGGTCACCGCGGTGCTGGCCCGCTGGAGCGGCGCCATCACCTCCAGGAAGAACCGCCCGAGCGGGTCGCTACGACCGCGCTCGGCGCCCATCCGGAGCGCGAGCACACCGGCGAGCGCGAGGAAGAGTCCCGAGCTCAGGACGGCTCGGTTTCGGCGGAGGAAGTCCAACACATCTTACGCGGCCGGCGCCGCCGCGCTCGACGAAGCCGCCGCAGCCGCCGCGGGCCCCGTCATGGGTCCCGACCGATCAGTTGATGGCGACGTCCTTGAGGAGCGACAGTTCATCCAGGACCTTGCCCGCTCCCATGACGACGGCGGTGAGCGGATCGTCGGCCAGGACCACGGGCAGGCCCGTCTCCTCGCGGAGAAGCGTGTCGAGATTCCGGAGCAGAGACCCGCCACCGGCCAGCACGATCCCCTTGTCGACGATGTCCGACGCGAGCTCGGGCGGCGTGCGCTCGAGACCGATACGCACGGCCTCGACGATCTGGTTGATGGGCTCGAGCAGCGAGTCTCGGATCTCCTCGTCCGTGATCTCGACGGTCTTCGGCACACCGGCCACGAGGTCGCGGCCCTTGATCTCCATGGTCTGGAGCTCCGCGCCGGGATAGGCCGAGCCGATGGTGATCTTGATCAACTCGGCGGTCCGCTCGCCGACGAGCAGGTTGTACTTCCGCTTGATGTACTGGACGATCGCCTCGTCCATCTTGTCGCCGCCGACGCGGACCGACTTGGAGAACACGATGCCCGAGAGCGAGATCACGGCGACCTCGGTGGTGCCGCCGCCGATGTCGACCACCATGTTGCCCGTCGGCTCGGTGATGGGAAGCCCCGCGCCGATCGCGGCCGCCATCGGCTCCTCGACGAGGTAGACCTCGCGCGCGCCGGCGGATTCGGCGGACTCGCGCACGGCTCGCTTCTCGACCTCCGTGATGCCGAACGGCACGCAGATGATGATCCGGGGCCGCACCAGGGTCTTCCGGTTGTGGATCTTCTGGATGAAGTAGCGGAGCATCGCCTCGGTGATCTCGAAGTCGGCGATGACGCCGTCCTTGAGCGGCCGGATGGCGACGATGTTTCCGGGCGTGCGGCCCACCATCTTCTTCGCCTCGGCGCCGACGGCCAGCACCCGGCGGCCACCCCGCGCCCCGGCCTCCTTCTGGACCGCCACCACGGAAGGCTCGTTGCAGACGATGCCCTCGCCCTTCACGTAGATGAGGGTGTTCGCCGTTCCCAGGTCGATCGCCAGGTCGTTCGAAAAAATACCAAGAATCGAGTCGAGAATCATCGCGCGAGCGCCCCGCCCTTCCGCCGCCGAATGGTGGTCGTGTGGTGGTGAATATGGCTACCAGAAACATCGGCAAGCGGCAACGTAAACTTGAGTTCGGCCAGCGGTTTGCAATGCCGGGAACGCTCCGCTAGCCTCGCTCGCGGGCGCTGGAATGCTGCGCTTCCTTCGTAAGTACTCCAACTCCACCGGTATCAAGATCCTCTACGGCCTCCTGGCCGGGCTCTTCATCATCTGGGGCGTCGGGGCGGTCGGCGGACAGCGGATGGACGTCGTCGCGCGCGTCGGCGGCCAGCCGATCAGCCGGCGCGACGTCGAGCGGGCAACGGCGGCGATGCAGCGTCGCTTCGAGGGCATGCCGGCCGACCTGGTGCGCAGCTTGAACCTGCGAGAGCGCGCCCTCGACCAGCTGATCGAAGACGTGCTGATCCGCCAGGAAGCCGAGCGTCTCGGGCTGCGGGTGAGCGAGGCCGAGCTGATCGAGGCGATCACGCGCATGCCCGAGTTCCAAGAGGACGGGCGGTTCAGCCGTGAGCGTGTGGAAGCCGTGCTGCGCTACCAGCGCGATCGCGGCGAGTTCGAGGACCAGCTGCGACGCTCCATCCTCTTCCAGCGCCTGCAATCGCTCGTGACGGACGGCGTCCACGTGAGCGACAGCGAGATCGACGAGCGCTACCGCCTGGATCACCTGCAGGTGAACCTCGCGTTCGTCCGGGTCGCCGCCGCGGGCGAGGAGAAGGGCATCAGCGTCACCGACGACGAGCTCACCAAATATCTCCAGGACCATTCGGACCGGTACCGGATTCCGACGAAGGTCCGCGCGCGTTACATCGCGTATCGGCGCGCGGACTTCTTCGCGCAGGCGGACGCCCCGGAGTCGGCGGTCGCCGACTACTACGACCTGCACAAGAACGACAAGTTCACCGATCCCGAGCAGGTGCACGCCCGGCACATCCTCGTGAAGGTGGCGGCCGACGCCGGCGACACGGCGAAGGCGGCAGCGCGCAAGAAGGCGGAGGACCTGCTCGCGAAGGCGCGCGGCGACGGCGATTTTGCCGCGCTCGCGCGCAAGAACTCGGACGACCCGGGCTCGGCCGCCAAGGGCGGCGACCTCGGGTTCTTCGGGCGCGGCACGATGACGCCGGCGTTCGAAGCCGCCGCCTTCGCGCTCGAGCCCGGCAAGGTGAGCGACGTCGTCGAGACTCCCTTCGGTTTCCATGTCATCAAGGTCGAAGAGCACAAGCCCGGCGGTCCGAAGCCGCTCGATGCCGTGCGCGACGAGGTCGTCGACGCGGTACGCGGCGAACGGGCGGTCGAGCTCGCGCGCAAGCAGGCCGAGGCAGACCGGCGAGAGGTCGTGCGCGGCAAGTCGCTCGCCGAGGCCGCCGCCGGTCGCGCGGTCGAGGAGACGCCGCCGTTCGCCGCCACCGACGACATCCCCGGCGTCGGCCGCGTGAAGGCGTTCGCCGACGCGGCCTTCGCGCTGCGGGAGGGCGAGGTGAGCGATCTCATCGCCACCGACGATGCGGTCTTCCTGCTCGCGCCCTTCGAGCGGACCGAGGCGCACCTGCCGCCGCTCGACGAGGTCCGTGACCGCGTCGCCACCGACGCGCGCCGCGAACGCGCGGAGGCCGCGGCCCGGACGCGCGGCCAGGCTCTCCTCGCGCGGGCCAAGGAAGTCGGCCTGGAGAAGGCCGCCGAGGAGGCAGGGCTCAAGGTCGAGGAGACGGGATTTTTCGAGCGTCAGACGGCGACGATCGCTGGCCTCCCGCCGATGCCCGAGCTGCGCAGCGATGCGCTGACGCTCACGCCCGACGCCCCGCTCGCGCCGAAGGTGTATGCCGCCGCCGGCGATACGGTCGTCGCTGCCCTCCGGGAGCGCAAGGCGGCCGACCCGAGCGGGCTCGCGTCCGCCAAGGAGACGTTGCGCGACACCCTCCTCCAGCAGAAGCGGCAGGCCGTGGTCCGCGGCTACCTCGACTTCCTGAAGGACAGCGCGCTGCGCGCCGGGCGGCTCGACGTGCAGGCCGACGTCAAGGGCTGACGCGCGCGTCGCGCCGGATGGTCGACGCCTTCAGCCTGCCCGGCTCCCGGCCGCTCGGCTGCCTCCTCGTCCACGGCTTCACGGGGACACCGGAGGAGATGCGCCCGCTCGCCGAGACGCTTGCGGCGCACGGGTTTCCCGTCCACGCCGTTCGCCTCGCCGGGCACGGCACCGACGTCACCGAGCTCGCCCGCACGCGCTGGTCCGACTGGTTCGCCTCGGTCGAGGCGGGGGTGGCCCACCTGCGGGCGACGGCGGGGCGGCTCGCGGTGGCCGGCATGTCGATGGGCAGCCTCCTCGCGCTGCATCTCGCCGCGACGCGCCCGGCGGACGTGACCGCGCTCGTCCTCTGCGGAACGCCGCTCCGGCTGGGCGACGCCCGTGTGCGCTGGGTGCCGCTCATCTCGCGCCTGCTTCCCACGCGGCTCGCGATGATCGCGAAGACGGACGGCCCCGACGTCGCGGACGCCGCCATGCGCGCCGCGAGCCGGAGCTATCGCATGACCCCGCTCGCGGGCGTCGCGCAGCTCCTCCGGCTGCAGGTCACCGTGCGAGCGGAGCTGCCGCGCGTCACGCAGCCGGCGCTCCTCCTCCACGGCCGCCACGATCACAGCGTCCCGCTCGTGAACCTCGAGCTGCTGCACCGCAGTCTCGGCTCGCCGTGGATCGAGACGGGCATCCTCGAGCGCAGCTGGCACGTGATCACGATGGACGTGGATCGCGCCGAGGTCGGCCGGCTCGCCGCCGACTTCCTCGAACGCGTCGAGGCCGCCCCGGCGGCGGTCCGCGCACCCGCCTGACTCAGCTGCTCGCGACGCGCTCGGCCGCGGGCTCCGCGGCCCGCGCCGGCTCCGACAGCCGCCAGTAGTCGATCGAGAAGTTGAGCTTCGGGAACACGTGCGGGAGCCGCATCAGGTTCCACACGAAGACGCCGACCGCCATCCGATCGAGCCACGACGACGTCGGCCAGCCGAAGTGCACGTGCACCTCCCGGCCGTCGAGCTCCTCCTGCAGGAGTGCCAGGATCGCCTGGATGCTCCGGTAGAGGCTGCCGCCATGGATCGGAAAGCGGTAGTGATTGGGCGCCACGCGGTCCGGCATCGGACGCCGGGGCGAGAAGAACGTGATGTAGACGGTCCCGGGTCTCGACTCCGCCGCCTCCACCTCACCCGGACGCCGGAAATACACGTGCAATGGACCGTCCACCTCGCCGAGCGCGAGCAGCATCTCCATCTGATAGTCGCTGCGCCGCACCTGGGCGACCTCCGGCCCGTAGCGGCGAGAGAAGGGAATGCCCGCCGCCACGAGGACGGTGACCACGCCGGCCCACAGGCCCGTGCCGTAGGGCTTGTGCAGGGCGAGGTAGACGAAGCAGGCGAGCAGGATGGCTTCGAGGAGCAGCGTGCCGACCCGCGAGGTGTGGTACTCGCGGATCTCCTTGGTGCCCTGGAAGTAGCGATAGATGAGGAGGCAGCCGACGTTGATGCAGAAGCTCGCCAGCAGGCCGACGGCGTACATCTCGGCGAGGACGGCCTGCGATCCCTGCGTCAGGAAGATGATGGCCGTGTACATGAGGCCGTTCAGCACGTGGATCCGGTAGAGCGACTCGCGGCGGTTGGTCACGATGAGCGAGTCGAAGCGGTAGCGGTGCGCCACCCGCTCGAGGAGCTCGCTCGACGCCACGTACGCGGTGTTGACCGCCATGATGAGAATGACGCTGCCGAAGAGGCCCACCACGACGCCGAACGGGACGTTGCCCACGACCGTCGCCCAGTAGGTGATGAGGTCGCCCTCGTGCTGCCGGAAGTCGATCGGCGCGGATAGCGCGAGCGCCGAGACCACGGGCGTGACGATGCCGACGGTAAGGGCGAGGAACCAGTAGGCCTTGGCGATGTCCCGCCAGCTCTGGACGAGCCCGGCGGTCTGGATGACCGACTCGATGCCGGAGTAGGCGAGCACGCAGCTGGCGACGCCGATCGTGATCACCGAGACGGCGTGGGCGGCGGTGTGATGGTGCAGCGCCCGATACACCTCGACGCCGCTCTGCCACATGGTCCCCGGCGACGACGGCTCCAGGTTCAGGATGCCGAGCGTGATGAGATTCAGGAACACGAAGGCGGCGGCCACGAAGATCCCGAACGTCACCCGGGCGTTCTCGCGGATGCCGATGATGTTGAGCCCCGCGACGGCCCAGATGATGCCGAGCACGAGGAGCCGCTCGGCGCCGGCCCCGAGCGCGACGAACGCGGTCCCGTTGATGACCGCGCTCACCGTCGAGATGCATGCGGTGAGGATGTAGTCGACCATGATCGACGCGACGGCGACGAAGGACGCGACGGGGCCGAGCACGAAGTAGGAGAACGAGTACACGCCGCCGCCCCGGAGGCCGTGCAGCTCGAGGATCTCCGAGATCTCGACCATGCGGGTGGAGAGCACCCGCATGATGAGCGACGTGAACGCGATGAAGAAGATCGCCTGCATCCCGATGAAGCGGTGCGCTTCGGCCGGCGCGTAGAAGACCGACGTCAGCTCGTCCATCAAGGTGATGACGCCGATCGAGAGCCAGGTGAGGTACCACTTGCCTCCCTTGGCGAAGCCGAGGAGCTGCGGCCGCATGAGGATGATCGCGAAGACGCCGACCAGGAGGACGTTCAGCCAGAAGAGGACGATGAACGTCATCGGAGCTCCAGCACGTCGAACAGCTGGTCGAGCGACGTGACGCCCTCGGCCGTGACGCCGGCCGGCGCGTCGATCCCGCGGGTGTTCCCCGCCGGGAGGACGCAGCGCCGGAACCCCTGGCGCGCCGCCTCGCGGAGGCGTGCGTCCGCGCGGCCGACCGCGCGGACCTCGCCCGTGAGGCCCACCTCGCCCCACACGGCGACGTCCTCGCCGAGCGCGCGCCCGCGCGCGCTCGACGCCACCGCCGCGACGACCGCGAGGTCAGCCGCCGGCTCGTCCACCTGGAGGCCACCCGCCACGTTGAGAAAGACGTCCTGGTCGTGGAGCGGCATGCCGAGGCGTTTCTCGAGGACGGCGAGGAGGAGCGCGACCCGCCCGACGTCGAGCCCGATGGCCGCGCGTCGCGGCAGCGCCAGCGCGGAGCGGGAGACGAGCGCCTGGATCTCGACGAGGAGCGGCCGGCTGCCCTCGAGCGTCGCCAGCACCGTGGACCCGGGCGCGCCGGCCGGCCGCTCGGCGAGGAACGTCGCCGACGGGTTCGGCACCTCGGCGAGCCCGCGCTCGCCCATCTCGAAGACGGCCACCTCGTTCGTCGATCCGAAGCGGTTCTTCACCGCGCGCAGCACGCGGAGCGCGTGGCCCGAGTCGCCCTCGAAGTAGAGCACGGTGTCGACCAGGTGCTCGAGCACGCGCGGGCCGGCCAGCGCGCCTTCCTTGGTCACGTGGCCGATCAGGAAGCACGCCACGCCGCTCGCCTTGGCATGCGCGACGAGCAGCGCCGCCGACTCGCGCACCTGGCCGACGCTGCCGGGAGCGGACGCGAGGGCGCCGGTGTGGAGCGTCTGGATGGAATCGACCACGACCGCCGCCGGACGCATCCGCTCGAGCTGCTCGATGACCGCCTCCGTGGCAGTCTCGGGCAGGACGTGGACGTCGCCGACGCCGGCCTCCGCCATGCCGAGCCGCTCGGCCCGCAGCCGCACCTGCTCGGGAGACTCCTCGCCGGCGACGTAGAGAACGGGCAGTCCCTGGCGGGCGAGCGCGCCGCACGCCTGGAGCGCGAGCGTCGACTTGCCGATGCCGGGGTCACCGCCGACGAGCACGACCGAACCCTGGACGAGGCCACCGCCGAGAACGCGATCGAGCTCGCCGAGGCCGGTCGAGCGCCGCACGGTGTCACCCGCCGTGACGGCGACGAGCGGGCGCGGTGTCGCCGCCGAAGCGCCGGTGCGCGTTTCCCGAGCCCGCGTCTCGCGCACGGCCTCCTCGACGAGCGCGTTCCACGCGCCGCAGCCCGGGCACTGCCCGAGCCAGCGTGACGCCGCCCGGCCGCACTGCTGGCAGACGAAGGCCGTGCGTGCTGCCTTGTCAACCATTCGAGGCGCGTCGGTTGACAAGCGGCGGGCGGGGCGCGATGAGGGCGGCCGCGTGCCCCCGCCCCCCGCCGCGCTCGACGCGCACCTCGCCGAGGAGCTCGAGCTGCTCGACGCCGCCGCGCTCCGCCGCCGGCTCTTCCCCATCCAGTCGGGCGCCGGACCCGAGGTGCTGATCGACGGTCGTCGCTACCTCCTCCTCTCCTCCAACAACTACCTCGGCCTCGCGACCCATCCGGCGCTGCGCGCCGCCGCCTGCCGCGCGATCGAGCAGTACGGCTGCGGAACGGGCGCGTCGCGGCTCATCGCCGGACATCTCGACCTGCACGCGGCGGTCGAGGCGAAGCTCGCCGCGTTCAAGGGCACGGACGCCGCGCTGCTCTTTCCCTCCGGCTACCAGGCGAACGTCGGCACGATCAGCGCGCTCGTCGGCCGCGGCGACCACGTCTACAGCGATGCCCTCAACCACGCGAGCATCATCGACGGGTGCCGGCTCTCGCGGGCCAGCGTCCACGTCTACCCCCACCGCGACGTTCGGGCCCTCGAAGCCGAGCTGGCAGCCAGCGCGCCCGGAGGGCGGCGTCTCATCGTGACCGATTCGGTCTTCTCCATGGACGGCGATCGCGCGCCGCTGGCGGCGCTGGCCGCACTCGCGGAGCAATATCACAGCTGGCTGATGGTAGACGAGGCCCACGCCACGGGCGTGCTCGGCGCGCGTGGCGCCGGGCTTGCGGAAGCCGACGGCGTCAGCGAGCGCGTCGACGTCCACCTCGGCACGCTCGGCAAGGCGCTCGGCAGCGCGGGCGCCTACGTGGCGGGCTCCCGGGCGCTGATCGACTGGCTCGTGAACCGCGCGCGGAGCTTCGTCTACACGACGGGTCTCGCGCCCGCGGCGGCGGCCGCCGCCGGCGCTGCCCTCGACATCATCGTCGCCGAGCCCGCGCGACGCGACGCGCTCGCGCGGAACGCGACGCGCCTTCGCGCCGGCCTCCGGGCCCTCGGCTTCGACGCCGGCGGCGACACGCACATCATCGCGGTCATCGTCGGCGACACTCGGGCGACGCTCCGCCTCGGCGACGCCCTCCGTACCCGCGGCGTACTCGCGCAACCGATCCGGCCGCCGACGGTGCCCGAGGGCACGGCCCGCCTCCGCGTGACGCCGATGGCGACGCACGACGAGTCGCAGATCGATCGCGCGCTCGCCTCCTTCGCCGAGGCCGGGCGAGAGAGCGGAGTCCTGCGGTGACCGATCCCACCACCCTGGCAGCCTGGGACCATCGTCACCTCTGGCACCCCTTCACGCAGATGGCCGACTGGCTCGCCGAGGAGCCGCTCATCATCACCGAGGCCGAGGGGTCGGTGCTCGTCGACGTGCGTGGCCGGCGATACCTGGACGGCGTGTCGTCGCTCTGGTGCAACCTCCACGGTCACCGCCATCCTGCGCTCGACGCCGCGCTCGCGGCCCAGATGAAGCGCGTCGCGCACTCGACGCTTCTCGGGCTCTCGAGCCCGCCGCCGATCGAGCTTGCGCACGCACTCATCGGTGTCGCGCCGACCGGCCTCACGCGCGTCTTCTACTCCGACGCCGGGGCGACCGCCGTCGAGGCGGCCCTCCGCATCGCCCTCCAGTACCAGCAGCTGCGCGGCGCGAGCCGCCGCACGCGCTTCGCGTCCCTCGTCGAGGGCTACCACGGCGACACGCTCGGCGCCGTCGGCGTCGGCTTCTCGGAGACGTTCCACCGCTTCGTCGCCGAGGCCATCGTCCCGGCGGTCCGCCTGACCCCGCCGCACGTGTTCCGGTGGTCGCGCGGGATGGACGCCGAGGGAGCACTCGCGGCGTCGCTCGCCGAGGCTCAGGCGACGTTCGCGGCGCACGGCCCCGAGCTCGCGGCGGTCATCGTCGAGCCGCTCGTGCAGGGCGCTGCGGGGATGTGGATGCATCCGCCCGCGTATCTCCACGCGCTCCACGAGCTCGCACACCGCCACGGCGCCCTGTTCATCGCCGACGAGGTCGCGACCGGGTTCGGACGGACGGGCCGGCTCTTCGCCTGCGAGCACGCCGGCATCGCGCCCGACCTCCTGTGCCTCGGGAAGGGAATCAGCGGCGGCTACCTGCCCCTCGCCGCGACGATCACCACCGAGGCCGTGTTCGACGCCTTCCTCGCCCCGTACGAGGAGTTCCGCGCGTTCTTCCACGGCCACACCTACACCGGCAACGCGCTCGCGTGCGCCGTCGGGCTCGCGAGCCTCCAGCTGTTCGACGAGGAGCGCACGCTCGATCGCCTCGCGCCGAAGATCGTCCGGCTCCGCGAGCGGCTCGCGACCGACATCTCGCCGCTGCCGCACGTGGGCGACGTGCGCCAGCAGGGCTTCATGGTGGGGATCGAGCTCGTACGCGAGCGCGCGAGCCGCGCGCCCTACCCCGCCGCGGCGCGCATCGGCCAGCGCGTCGCCCGTGCGGCGCGGGCGCGTGGCGTGATCCTCCGGCCCCTCGGCAACACGATCGTCCTGATGCCGCCCCTCGCGATTGCCGCCGCGGAGCTCGACCAGCTGGTCGACGTGGCGCGCGAGGCGATCGCCGAGGCGACGGCGGCGTGAGCCGTCTCTTCATCACCGGCACCGACACCGGCGTCGGGAAGACTTTCGTCGCGTGCGCGCTCGCCCGCGCGCTGCGGGCGCGGGGACTCCGCGTCGCCGTGATGAAGCCCGTCGAGACGGGTGTCGCGGGCGAGCCGGAGGACGCACTCCGGCTCCGCGCCGCCGCCGAGGACCCGGCGCCGCTCGACGACATCTGCCCGTACCGCCTGCGCGCGCCGCTGGCGCCGGCCGTCGCGGCACGCCTCGAGGGACGGGCGATCGACGTCGACCGCCTCTCGCAAGACATCCTCCGACGTGCGGCCACGGCCGACGTCCTGCTCGTCGAGGGTGCGGGCGGCATTCTCGTGCCCATCCGGGACACGACGACGTATGCGGACCTGGCCGCGCAGGTCGGGCTCCCCGTGCTCATCGTCGGCGCGAACCGGCTCGGCACGATCAACCACTGCGCGCTGACGGCGCGGGCCGCGGTCGCGGCTGGCCTCACCGTACGCGGCTTCGTGCTCTCCGAGCCGGCGGCGCAGCGCGACGAGTCGGCGGCGACGAACGCCGAGACGATCGCGGCGCTCACCGGACTCCGCTGCCTCGGCGTCCTCGGCCACGACGAGTCGGGCGCGCCTCCCGCTCTCGTCGACGCCGCGCTCGGCTGACTCAGCGGCGCGGCAGGGCCGCGGCCACCGCCGCCTGGTGAACCAGCTTCAGGGCGACGCCGCGCTCGCCGGCCACCCGCCGGCAGTCGTCGATCTCGGGCGCGACGTTGACGGTCCCGTCAGGGGCGTAGGCGACCTTCACCCGCACCGCGCCGTACGGCGTCTCGACGCTTCGCTCTTCGCGCGGCAGGACCATGCGGCTCCACGTCGTGTAGCGGAGGCCGATGGTCGACGTCTCCGCGAACAGGATGGCCGCCAGCCGATCCCGATCGGGCGGCGCGGCCAGCACGCGCACCATCGTCGCCGGCCGGCTCTTCTTCATGACCACCGGAACGAGGAAGGCGTCGCGCGCCCCGGCGGCGAGCAGCCGCTCGAGCACGTGCTCGAAGATGTGCGGCGCGAGGTCGTCGATCGTCGCCTCGAGCACCACCACCTCGTCGTGGCCCGCCGGGACGTGGGGCTCGCCGAGCAGGATGCGCAGCAGGTTCGGACGATCCGGCAGCACGCGGTCGCCGGCGCCGTACCCGACGGCGTCGATCCGCATCTCCGGTGCCGGCCGCTGCTCGGCCAGTGCCGCCACGATGGCGGCGCCCGTCGGGGTCACGAGCTCCGCCGTGCCATCCTCGACGCGCACCGGCCGGCCGCGCAGCAGCTCGACGACGGCCGGCGCCGGCACGGGGAGCGGTCCGTGCATCGCGTCGACGCGGCCCTGCCCCAGCGGCAACGTTCCCGTGAAGACCGCGTCGATACCCAGGTGCGAGAAGCCGAGCGCCGTCCCGACGACGTCGACGATCGCATCGAGCGCACCCACCTCGTGGAACTCGACGGCGTCCGCCTCGACGCCGTGCACGCGCCCCTCGGCCTCAGCGAGCCGGCGGAAGATGCGGAGCGCGGTGTCCTTGACGGGCGCCGGGAGCAGACTCGCGCCGAGCAGCGTGCGGATGTCCGCGTACGGACGGTGCGCGTGCCCGTGGCGCGGCGCGCGGATGCGGACGTGGAACTTCGTCGCCGCGATGCCGGAGCGCGCGATCGGTTCGGTCGCGACCTCGACGTCGCGCAGCCCGAGCGTCTCGATCGCGTCGCGGATGCGCGCGAGCGGGAGACCGAGATGGAGCAGCGCGCCGACGGTCATGTCGCCGCTGATGCCGGAGAACGGATCGAGCACGGCGATCCTCACGTCGCCACCCCGAAATTCCGATTGCGCGCCGGACGGGGCGGTGCTAGGGGTTGCGTTTGCGCAGAGCTCGCCATGCGGCGGCGCGAACTTAACACGTTCCGAAAACTCCTACACGAGCGACGTCACGAGTTGCTCGCAGAGGCGCTGAGGACGGTCGACGGCATGGGCGAGACCGACGAGCAGTTCCCGGATCCGACCGACCGGGCTTCGCTCGAGGACAACCGCAACCTGATGCTCCGCATCCGCGACCGCGAGCGGAAGCTCATCTCCAAGATCGACGAGGCGCTCGGCCGCATCGACGACGGGTCCTACGGGAAGTGCGAGGAGTGCGGCTCCGACATCGGCATCGCGCGGCTCAAGGCGCGGCCGGTCACGACGCTCTGCATCGACTGCAAATCGCTCCAGGAAGCGCAGGAACGGAGACTCCGCACCACGTGAGACCGCGGAAGGCGGTCATCCCGGCCGCGGGGCTCGGCACGCGCTTCCTGCCCGCCACCAAGGCCATCCCGAAGGAGATGCTGCCGATCGTCGACGTCCCGACGATCCAGTACGTGGTGCAGGAGGCCGTCGACTCCGGGCTCACGGAGATCGTCCTCGTCACGGGCCGCGGCAAGAGCGCGATCGAGGATCACTTCGACCTGGCACCCGAGCTCGAGCACTTCCTCGAGGAGAAGGGCAAGCGCGATCTCCTCGAGCAGGTTCGGGACATCGCCCGCATGGTCCAGGTCATCTCGGTGCGGCAGCAGGAGCCGCGCGGCCTCGGACACGCGGTGCTCGCCGCCCGTCACGCCGTCGGCAACGAGCCGTTTGCCGTCCTCCTCGGCGACGACATCATCGACGCCCCGGTGCCCTGCATCCGCCAGCTGCTCGACGTGTACGCGGCGCACGGCGCGGTGATCGCGCTGCGTGCCGTCGCTCCCGACCAGACGCCCCTCTACGGGGTGATCGCCGGCCAGCGGGTGGGCGAGCGCCTGCACCGGATCGAGTCGCTGGTCGAGAAGCCGCCCGCCGGCACGGCGCCGACGAACCTCGCGGTCGTGCCCGGCCGCTACGTCCTGCCGCCGGAGATCTTCGACATCCTCGCGCGCACGCCGCCCGGTAAGGGCGGCGAGATCCAGCTGACGGACGGCCTGCAGATCCTGGCACGCGAGCACGGCCTGCACGGCTACGAGGTCGAGGGCCAGCGCTACGACGCGGGCGAGAAGGTGGGGTTCATCGAAGCGACGGTCGCGTTCGCGTTGAAGCGTCCGGATATCGGCCCGCGACTCCGGCCCGTCCTGCGAAAGCTGCTCGAGTCCTGAGCCCGCTCAGGGGCCGCCCGCGGGACAGCTGGGGGCGGGCGCATCCGTGGCGTCGAAGAAGCCCTCGCTCGCCCCGACGGCCGGCCTGTCCCTGCGGACCGTGCCGCCGAAGTGCACGTCAAGGAGAATTCCGCCCTCGAGGGGTTGCAACGTCCCGGAAGCGACGGGTCGGAAACTAGCTCGCCTTCCGCCACTTGATCGAGCAGCCGATCGAGTGGTGCTGCTCGGGCGCCGGCCTCCGACCGGCGAGCAGCGCGTCGAGCGCTGCGGCGAGCTCGCGCTGCGTGACCTTCTCCGGTCGCTGCCAGTTGTCGTCGATCCGACCGTGGTAGGCGAGCCTGCGCTCGCGGTCGAAGACGTAGATGTCCGGAGTGCACACGGCACCGAACACACGCGCGACGTCCTGCGATTCGTCGATCAGATACGGGAAGCCGTATCCCTTCTCGCGCCAGCGCCGGAGAAGATTTTCCGGCCGGTCGTCCGGATAGTCGGTCGGATCATTCGAGCAGATGCCGACGAGCTGCACGCCGCGCGGCGCGTACTCGCGCTGGAGCGCGAGGATCCGGTCCTCGACCGCCTGCACGTACGGGCAGTGATTGCAGATGAACATCACGACGAGGACCGGCTTGTCCCGGAAGTCGTCGCGCGTGTGGACCTTGCCGTCGACCGAGGGGAGCCGGAAGTCCGGGCACGGAGCGCCGAGTGCAATGTCGCGACTCTCGGTGAGCGCCATGCGACGTCAGCTATCGCCGGCGGCGCGGCGAGGCAAGACCGTCAGCCGCCGCGGAGCACGCGGAGAAACGCCTCGCCGTAGCGCGCGAGCTTCGCGGGACCGACGCCCGGCACGGCGAGGAAGCCGGCGTCGTCGATCGGGCGCACGGCCGCGAGGCGGGCGAGGACGGCGTCGCTGAACACGATGTAGGCGGGCACGCCCTCGGCGTCGGCGAGGGCGCGGCGAAGGGCGCGCAGCCGCTCGAAGAGCTCGCCGTCGTGCGTCGGCGTGCCATGGTCCGCGCGTGCGGGCTGGATCAGGTCCGTGAAGCTCGTGCCGCGGCAGGAGTCGCACGCCGTCCCGCACGCCGGAATCGTCTCGTCGAAGTGGGCGACGAGGCGTTGATGCCGGCAGCCGGGCGCCTCGGCGAGCTCGTAGACCGCGGTGCTCTTGCGGCCCGCCTCGCGCCGCAGCTCGCCGTCCTCGATGCCCTCCTGCACGCGCCTGTGCGCGAGCACGTCGGCCCAGGAGTAGAGGAGGATGCAATCGCTCGGGAGGCCGTCGCGGCCCGCGCGGCCGATCTCCTGGTAGTACCCCTCGATCGAGCGCGGCATCTCGCGATGGATGACGTAGCGGACGTTCGACTTGTCGATGCCCATCCCGAAGGCGATCGTCGCCACCACGATGTCGACCTCGTCGCGCGCGAAGGCGTCCTGGTGCCGCGCTCGCACGCCGTCCTCGAGCCCGGCGTGGTACGGCACGGCGCGCACGCCGGCGGCGCGGAGGAACTCGGCCAGGGATTCGACGTTCTTCCGCGTCAGCATGTAGATGATGCCGCTCTCGCCGCGCCGGCGCCGCGCGTAGGTCAGCAGGTCCTTCCGCGACCCGCGGCCGTCACCCTTCTTGTGCGCCGTGATGACGAGGTTCGACCGGAAGAACGACCCCTTGAAGCCGTCGGGCTTCACCATGCCGAGCTGGCGGATGATGTCGCCGGCGACCCGCCGGGTGGCGGTGGCGGTGAGCGCCAGGATCGGCACGCCGCCGAGCTCCTGCTTGAGCCCGCGGAGCCGTCGATACGCGGGGCGGAAATCGTGGCCCCACTCCGAGATGCAGTGCGCCTCGTCGACGACGACGAGCGACACACGCACGCCGCCGAGGAAGCTCCGGAGCCCGCCCTCGAGGCCTTCCGGCGCGACGTACACGAGCTCGTACTCGCCCGCCGCGAGTCGCCGCACGCGGTCGCGCCGCGTCTCCCAGTCGAGCGACGAGTTGATGACCGTGGCACGAAAGCCGTTCCGCTCGAGCGCATCCACCTGGTCCTTCATGAGCGAGATGAGCGGGCTCACGACGAGGACGGTGCCGGCAAGGAGACGCGCGGGAATCTGGAAGGTGAGCGACTTCCCGGCGCCCGTGGGCATGAGGCCGATGCAGTCCCGGCCGGTCAGGACCGCATTGATGATCTTCTCCTGCCCCGGACGGAACTCCTCGTAGCCGAAGACACCCGTGAGGACGTCTCGAGGAGCGGCAGGCGAGCCGAGCGAGAGCTGTTCGATGCGCCTCTATAGCGAGACGACGAGGGCAATCCAAATCCTGGCACGCGCGCTGCTGTCGCGTTCCACATGCGCGTCATCCTTTTTGTCATGATGCTCGTCGCGACGGGCCGTTCGGCCGCCGACGACCGCCCCCGCTTGCGCGGCCTTGAAACGCCGCGCGCAACGGATCTGTTGCACGCGAAGAAGCTCGCCGAACGCGTCGAGAAGCGGCTGTCGACGCCGCGGGCGCGCGGGCCCGGCTGGCGTCATGGCGGGACCGGGTGGAAGTCGGCGTCCGAGGAGCCGCCTGCGCCGCCGGCGCCGGTCACCATCCACATCGGACAGTCCCGGCGTCGGCGGACGCAAGGGGCGATGACTCCGTGAGCGAGCGTCTCAGGGCATCACCGCGACGAGCAGCGCCGGCTGTCCGGCGCCCGCACCGCGCGAATCGTAATGGGCGCTGTCGTTGGTCGGGTTCTCGAGCGCGAAGCAGTAGAGGCCGTGGCCGGTCACGGCCGAGGTCACATCCAAGTCGACCAGCTGTCCATGCGCGACCGCCCCTGCACTGGCCAGGATCGGCCCGTCGATCGCCGGCTCATTGCTCCACGTGACGGTCCGCTCGTCCCACGCGCAGTTGATGATGCGCAATAGATTGCGCGCCATCTATGTGCTTCACCACACACAGCTGGGTCAATTGGCGCCTTCGAGCGTGCCTGCGAGGGAAAATCCGCGCCCGGCAGTTCGGGATCGGGATTTCCCGCTGCGACGAAAGGGCAGTCCCCCGCGGCCGCGCGATGCAGCGGTTGACGGGGACGAAACGGCTGGATATAGGCGAAGCCCTGCCTGGCTTATCCGTCGCGGCACCGAAGGGCGCGTCTCGTGGGGCCGTAGCTCAGTTGGGAGAGCGCTACACTCGCACTGTAGAGGTCGGGGGTTCGACTCCCCTCGGCTCCACTTGCGGTTTCCTTCACTGCCCCTCGACTCGGGCCGAATTGCGGCCCGGCTCCGCTTCTTCAGGGCGCCGGAACCTCATGCTCCTGGACGAGCAGCGGCCAGTGTCGACCGCGCGCGGGAGCCGACGCCCGGAAGTGCCGGAAGTCCCAGGTCAGGATGAGCGCCTTTCGGGCCTCAGCCATCGCCATCACCATGGCGTCTCCCAGGTCGAGCCCCGCTGTTTCGTACCGCTCGAGGAGCTGGAGAGCTCGACGATGCTCCGCGTCCGTTGGGCGGTCGAGAACGTGCGTGCCGTCAAGTAGAGCGTGCGCGAAGACCAGGGCACCGCGCGCGTGGCCTCGGGCACGCAAGACGAGGTGGACTTCGACGTAGACCGGCCAGGGCACGATGACGCGCCGGCCGAGCGCCGAAAGGAGGCGTACGGCAAAGTCGTGCCGGCGGCCCTCGCGGCGATTGCACGCGGACACGAGCGGCCCGGTGTCGCAGACGATCAGCCGGCGATTCGAGACAGCACCTCGTCGACACGGAGCGAAAGGTCAGGGTCGTCCTCGATTGCACCAGCATACGGAAGCTCCGCCGGGACGTGCTCGACCAACTCCGCGACGAGCGCCGAGAAAGATGTGCGCCTCCGCTTCGCCTCGCGGTCGAGCCGCTTGGCCAGGGACGCGGGCATCGAAATGGTGCGCCGGACAGCTCTCATGGGCTGAGTATGAAGGCCGGAGTATGAGCGAGTCAACCCTGGGGCTCTTCTGGGGCTGTTCTCCCGTTCCGCGACTTTCCGCCACTTTCCACTCCAGAGGGTGGCAATGGTCACTTCTCCGGGCAGCTGGTGGCAGTCTCGGACGTTCGCACCGCCGGCCATGGAATCGCACTCTAGAGGTCGGGGGTTCGACTCCCCTCGGCTCCACTCTCATTCACGCGAGGTCCAAGAACTCCGTGAGTGCGCTCCGGACTTCCTGCTGCAGGCCTTCGGGCAGGATACCGAGATCCTTTCGAAACAAATCGTTGTCCCGGGCTAGGATCTGATCGATCAGGATGTCGCTGTCCTTGGCGAGTCGACAGACCCCGGCAGGCACACGCACCCGCAGCGGAAATGCCTCGCCGCGAACGAGTCTCGTGGTCGTTGGCAGGACAACCGTGCTGCGAAGACCCGCTTCACCGAACTCCACCGGCTGAATGGCAAGGCAGGGTCTCTGCTTGCCGGGCTTGGTGCCCACTCGGGGCTCGCGATCGACGACGTAGACGTGCCAGCGTCGAGGAACGCCAACAGGCATGAATTAGTTTACACGCCGGAGGCGACTATGGCGCTGGAACTCTCGCATCACTCTCTGGCTCTCCGGCGTCACGAGCTTCACCGCCTTTCGCCAACGTGCTACGCGGTCTACCCGCTCCGCATCTCGTTCGAGTAGGTCGAGCGCCGAGCGGACGACCTGAATCTTCGTGCGGGCTCCCAGACGCTTCTTGAGCGTCTCGATACGATCCGCGT
>VBKG01000189.1 GCA_005879585.1 Deltaproteobacteria bacterium
CGGAGAAAATGCCAGCGCGCGGTGTGCCTGACCACTCCACGTCATGGTGCATGGCGTACACGTGGTCCCCGACGAGTAGCGTAGCGCCCACTGGTCGAATCGCGCCGGGACGCGTTTGCCTTGCCCGAACACGGGAGGGTCCACCTGCATGTCCCGCCGGGCAGCACGGCGCACCGCACGGCAGACGAATGCTTTCGCCGACACGGCTGCATCGTTTGCGGCCATGCGCGATCCGCGAAGGGTACCGGGTCCCAGCCGTCGCGGTCGTTGAACGGCATCTAGCTTGCACCCAGCGGCGGCTCCATGGGGGGAGACTGGAGTTGTTTCCCCTTGTTCCGCCCAGCAGCAGTCCGTTCCGTCGCGCGGGGGCTCGCGATGAGCCTCCTGCTCGGAGTCGCGCCGGGATACGCAGCCGAACCGTCGCTCGTCACCGCCGGCGACCGGCTGGAGTCGCCGGATCCGATTCGTGACCGTCCGTCGCTCGAGGGCGTTGGCATCCGAGCGGCCAACCTCGGACCAGGACCCTTGCGACTCTCCGCGAAGCAGTGGTCCGGCGCCGCCGCATGGAGCCCCGCGGTCTCGGTCGCGCTCGACACGCAAGCCCGCCGAGCGGGTGTGCCGGAGTGGCTCGAGGAAGAGAGCGAGGGGTCCCCGTCGGCGGGCGTCGGCGACGCCTACCTCGAATGGACGCTGCCGCCCGGGGTCGGGCTGCTCCGCGACACCACCGTGCGCGTCGGGCAGTTCTGGACCTTGCTCGGCGCGGGGATGATCGACGTCACCGGGCCGGCGTCCATCTCCCGCTTCGGTGTCCCGCTGAACGAGGGCGGGGTGCTCGCGACACGCCCATTCGGCGATCGCTTCTCGCTCACGGCCGGCTTCGTCCGGAGCTGGGACCGTCTCGATGGCACGCCCGGCATCCTGGCGGTCGCGAACGCGAGCTGGACGGTGAACTGGCGCCTCATTTTCGAGGGCAATTTGCTGTGGGATCCACAGCCCCGCTCGCCGCTCCAGGTCGCGGATCTCGTGGCGATGTTCTACCCGCTCTCCTCGCTCACCTGCTTCATCGATGTGAACAGCGGGCAGGACAATGGCGCGGACCCCTCGCAACCTGCAACGGCGTGGCACGCAGCCGCAGCCGTCGCGAGCTATCCGTTCTCGCGCCGGGGCGCCGTCGCCGTGAGCGGTGAATGGCTCGAGCGCATCCCGCTGGGCCCGTCGCGCGCAGAGTCGTCGTGGGCGCTTTCACTGTCCACCACGTACGACATCACGCCTCGTCTGTTCGGCGAGCTTCGATACCGCACCGAGGGCGTCGCCGCGCAACACGCGCCCCTCGGTCGAGAGAGCGGTGTCGGCGTCGACGGCATAGTCGAGGCGAGCATCGTGAAGCGTTTCGACTGAAGTAACCGCTCAACATCCCCGGCGCGGGCATGCGAGGACGGCGCGGTCGAAGAGCGGGGACCGCCCGGCGGCGGCCCCCGCCCGAAACCGAACTACCGGATGATGTTGATCAGATCACCGAGCAGCTGATCGCTCGCCGTGATCACGCGTGCGTTCGCCTGGAACGAGCGCTGCGTGCTGATCAGGTCGATGAATTCCTGGGCGATCTGCACGTTCGACTGCTCGAGGGCCGAGGAGACGATCGTGCCGTTGCCCTGGGAGCCGGCGGTGGCGATCGCCTCCGGACCGGAGTCGATCGACGCGCGGTAGAGCTGGTTGCCGCCGGGCAGCAGGCCCTCGGGGGCGGCGAAGTGGGCGATCGCGAGCTGGAAGAGCGGGCGGGTCTGGCCGTTGTCGAAGGTGCCGCTCAGGATGCCGCGGGCATCGACGTTCAGGCTGACCAGGCCGCCCGCGCCGAAGCCGTCCTGCGAGACGAAGTTGAGGCCCGAGGGGCTCGCGAACTGACCCATGCCGTCCAGCTGGCCGGCGGTGCCGAGGTTGAAGGCGATCGTCTGCGCCGCAGCGCCCGAGAACGTGACGCTCGCGCTCGCGCCGGTCGACGAAGCGACCGTGCCGTCGTTGTTGAACGAGATCGTCCCGTTGCCGACGCTCTGGAGCGCACCCGCCGTCCCGCCGGTGTCGCCGGCATCGACGCCGTAGTGCACGTCCCAGGCATTGTCTCCCGTCTTCGTGAAGAAGACCGACACGTCGTGCGACTTCCCGAGGGAGTCGAACACCCGCACTGACGTCGAGAAGTTGCTGCTCGCGAAAGCGGTCTGGAACGACGTCGGATCGAAGCCGCCGGCAATGACAGCCGCGTCCGACTGGAGGTTGCCCTTGAGGGTCGCAGCCGACGTCGCCTTCGCCTGCGCCGAGAGGCCCGCCACCGAGATGTCCTGCACGCCGCCGGCGGTCGTGCCGTCGGCGTTGAGCGCCGTGCCCTGGAGCGGGTTGCCGATCAGGTTGGTCACCGCGCCGTCGGGCTGGAGCGAGAAGTTGCCGGCGCGCGTGTAGACGTGGCCCTGACCCTCGCGCAGGACGAAGAAGCCCTGGCCCTCGATGCTGAGGTCGAGGCTCCGGCCGGTGTTCTCGATCGAGCCCTGCGTGAACAGGGTCCGGACCGAGCCGACGCGCGAGCCGAGGCCGATCTTGCCCACCTCGCCGCCCGCCTCGGCCGAGATCAGGTCCGCGAACTCGACGCGGGCGCCCTTGAAGCCCGTCGTGCCGACGTTCGCGATGTTGTTGCCGATGACCGACAGCGCGGCGCCGTTGTTGATGAGGCCGCTTCGCCCGGTCGACAGCGCTCCGAAAATTGCCATACCCGCTTCCTCCTCAGGAGTTCTGGTGTACCTGTCGCACTTGGTCGAACGAGATCGTGTTGCCGCCCACCAGCAGCGCCGGCGGGTCGGCCGTGAGGTCGACGCCGTCCACCGTCGCCTCCGTGAGCAAGCTGAACGACGTCGGCGTGGTCTGGCCCTTCTTCGACGCCGCAATCTCGAGCCGGTAGCTGCCGTCGGGCAGCACCGTGCCGAGCGCGCCCTTGCCGTCGAAGGCGAACGTATGCTGTCCGGTGCCCTGCGCGCCGAGGTCGACCACGCGGACGGCGGTGCCGTCGGACGAGCGCACGGTCGCCGTCACCTTGTCAGCGGACTCGGGCACGGTGTAGCGCACCGTCGGGGTCTTCCCGCCTTGCACGACGAGCGTGCTGCCGTCGAAGCTGACGCGCTTGCCGAGCAGGTTCAGGAGCGCGGCGCCGCCGCTGTCCTTCGATTGGCCTGCCAGCTTGTCGAGGCGGTCGTTCACGCCGGTCAGCTGCTCGAGCTGCGAGAACTGCGCGAGCTGCGCGGTCAGCTGGTCGGGCTCGAGCGGCGAGAGCGGGTCCTGATGCTGGAGCTGCGCGATGAACAGCTGCAGGAACTGCTTCTGGTCGACGGCCTGGTTCTTCGGCACGCCGCCGGGCGTGGCGGTGGCCGTGACGTTCTGGAGAAGCGTGCTGGAGACGCCGCCGAGGCTCATCGATATCCTTCGCTCGCGCTCATCGATATCCTTCGCTCGCGCTCATCGATATCCTTCGCTCGCGCTCATCGATATCCTTCGCTCGCGCTCATGCGCGGAGGCTCAGTCCACCGCTCGCGGCGGGCGTCAGTGTGGTCGCGGGTGCAGCGGCGGCAACGGAGCCCGAAGGCCGGCGCGGGCCGGGCTCGTCAGGCGCGGGCTCGGACTGCGGCGTACGTCGGTCGGAGTCGCCGAGCTCGTGCTGGCCGACGCCGACGGAGAACGTCTCGAGCTTGAGGTGCGAGCGACCGAGCGCGGCTTCGAGCGCCGGCCGGTGCGCCATGAGCGCGTCGCGCGCATGGTCCTGCTGCGCGTAGAGCGTGGCGTGCACCGCGTCGGCGCGCACCGCGACGCGCACCTCGACGCGGCCGAGCCCCTCGGGCGAGACCTCCATGCGCATCTCGCCGCCGTCGCGCACGCGGACCGGCCGGAGCTCGTCCAGCTGGACGAGACGCTCGACGTCGTGCTCGGCACCGGCGCGCGCCGCCGGTGCCTCCGGCGTCGCGATCTCCACGCGCTCGTGCTCGCGGGTGGTGGCCGACGCCGACAGCGACGTCGGGCTCGGCGCCGTATCGCCGCCCTTGACGGTCGCCTCGCTGCCCTCGCTCGCACGGCGGGCGGCGGGGAGCGCCCCCGAAGGATGTCCGGACTCGCGGCCGACGTCCGCCTCGGTGCGCGCGCCCGACGCCTGAACGGCGGCGGCCGCGGTATGCCCCGCAGACGCCGGCGCCGCAGCAGGCTCGACTCGGAGGGCTTCGCATCGGGGAGCGCTGCGGGAGGAAGCGTGGGCGGCTTGGCGCTCGGAGCATGCTCGGCGACGCGCGTCGGCGCCGCCGGCTCGGCGCTCGCCTGCGCTTCGTCCGCCGCCGGAGCATCGGGCTCGACCGATACCGGAGTGGCGGCCGGCGCAGCGGACTGCGGGGTGGCCTGCGCCCGAGCGAGCGGCGCCGCAGGATCCGCGGGAGCCGCAGGCACCGGGACCTGCTCGGCGGCGGCGGAAACACAGGGGCGCTCCACCGTCGGCGAAGCGGCCACGGTGGTCGCGTCGGTGGCGGGCGCCGCTGTCGGCGGGCTCGCCGCGACCGGCGTGGCACTCGGGACCACAGGCGGCGACACGGCCGCGATGGCGGCGCCGGCCAGCGAGAGCACCTGGGCATCCGCGGTGGGAGCCGGCGGCACGTCGACGTGTTCGTCGGGCCGCGCGAGCTTCGTGCCGAGCGTCGCCCCACCTGCCGGGGTCGTTCCCGCCGCGGCGGCGAACAGCGCGGCGAAGGTGGCATCGAGCGGGCCCGCGACGCTCGGCGCCGCCGCCGGAGCGCCCGCGCCGAGGAGCGCCTGCAGAATCGCCGCGACGTCCATCGTGGAGACAGCGCGGAGCAAGCGCGGTGCCACGCGACACCTCGCCTGTCATCGCGTTCGTCGCGGTCGCCGGCCGGCAACGTTCGCCTGGCCGGGCACAAACCGCCGGCCTCAGGAACCGCCGGCGAGTGCCTTCGTCAGCGCCACGGCCCGGTCGCGGTTCATGGCGGCCAGGATGGCGCCGATCTGCTTCTGCTTCATGCGGCCAAGGATCGCCGTCGCGGTCGCGTCGTCCAGGCGGTCGAGAATCGGGGCCGCTTCCTCCGCCTTCATCGACTCGTAGATCTTCGTGATGTCGGCGGCGACGCCGGCGGCGGCGGGGGCCGCGGCCTCGGTCGCGGGCGCGCCCTTGCCGCCGACGAGCGCTTCGAGGCGCGCGACCTCCTCGGCGACGGTCTTCTCGAGCGCGTCGACGGCGGCGGCGCGCGCCTTCACGGCCTGCTCGCGCTCGTCGAGCTCCTGGCCGCGCTGGCGGACCGCGTCGAGCAGGTCGTGGAAGCCGCGGCTCCGGGCGAGCAGGTCGCTCGGCACGAGCGCGGTCTCCGCGACGGCGTCCGTCGGCTTCGTCTGGCGCTCGGCGTGCGCCACGCTGTCCCAGCACCAGAGCCCGAGCACCATCACCTTGAAGGCGAGCCCGAGGAGCACGAGTCCCTTGATCACGCGCATGGCTTCCTCCGTGCGAGGTCGTCGAGGAGGACGGCCGCGGCGCGCTCGCCGGCGACGCGGTTCCGTTCCTCCGCCCGCTCGCGCAGCCGTTCGAGCTGTCGCTCCTCGCGCCGGCGCTCGATCAGCACGGCCCGACAGCGCTCGAGGTCCTCGGCGAGGCGTGCCTGGGCGGCGACCAGCGCCGCTTCCTCGAGGGCGAGGCTCGCCTCGTAGGCGCGGGAGCGTGCGAGGTCGGCGCCCCTGATCCCCGTCGCGGCCGACGCGTCCTCCGCCGCGCGCACACTGTCCTGCACGGCGCGCGCGGCGTCGATCCGCTCGCCGGCGGCGGCGAGCGCCGCCGCGGACTCCTGCACGGTGTCCTGCGCCTGCTCGCGGAGACGCGTCCGCAGGCCGAGCACGCGGGCCAGGCGAAAGCGCACGCTCATCAGTCGCCGATGAGGCCCTGGAGCGCCGCCACGCTCTCCTCGTACGAGGCGCGCTGGTCGAGCGGCTGGCGGAGGAACGCCGTGACGAGCGGCAGCCACGCGATCGCCTCGTCGATCGCCGCGCTCGAGCCGCGGGCATACGCGCCGATCTGGATCAGGTCCTCGGCCTCGCGGTGGATCGCGAGCCAGCCGCGCACCCGCGCGGCCTGCGCGAGCTGCTCGGGCTTGGCGACGTCGATCATGGTTCGCGACAGACTGGCCAGGAGGTCGATCGCCGGATAGTGCCCTTCGCTCGCGAGGCGCCGCGAGAGGACGACGTGTCCGTCGAGCAGCGAGCGGGCGGCGTCGGCCACCGGCTCGTTCATGTCGTCGCCCTCGACCAGCACCGTATAGAGGCCGGTGATGCTGCCGTCGGGCGCCTGTCCGGCCCGCTCGAGGAGCCGGGGCAGGACCGCGAAGACCGACGGTGTGTAGCCGCGCGTCGACGGCGGCTCGCCGACGGAGAGGCCGACCTCGCGCTGCGCCATCGCGACCCGCGTGAGCGAGTCCATCATGAGGAGGACGTCGCGGTCCTGGTCACGGAACCACTCGGCGAGCGCGACGGCGAGAAATGCGCCGTGCAGGCGGACGAGTGGCGGCTGGTCGGACGTGGCGGCCACGACGACGGAGCGCTCGAGGCCGGCGCCGAGGTCGCGCTCGACGAACTCGCGGACTTCACGGCCACGCTCGCCGACGAGCGCGATGACGTTCACGTCGGCGCGCGTGTAGCGCGCCATCATCCCGAGGAGCGCGCTCTTCCCGACGCCCGAGCCCGCGAAGATGCCGAGCCGCTGGCCACGGCCGCAGGTGAGCAGCGCGTTGATCGCGCGGACGCCGAGGTCGAGAGGCTCGCGGATCGGACGGCGCTCGAGCGGGTTCATGCGCTGGCCGTAGAGCGGGTAGTCGCCTTCGCGCTCGATCGGGCCGCGGCCGTCGAGCGGCCGCCCGAGGCCGTCGACGATCCGCCCGCGGAACGCGTCCCCCACGCCGACGAGCGGCCGCTCGCGCACGAGCATCACCTGGCTGCCCGGCGAGACGCCGGCGAGGTCGCCGAGCGGCATGAGCAGCACGCGGCCGCTCCGGAAGCCCACCACCTCGGCGAAGATGCCGCCCTTCTCCTGGGTCGAGATGCGGCAGAGGGAGCCGAGCGGCGCGCCCGGGCCCGTCGCCTCGACGACGAGGCCGATCACGTCCGTCACCCGGCCGCTGACGCACATGGCGTCGAGCTCGCGGAGGCGGCGACGGGCGCGCGAGAAATCGAGGTCCGTATCGGGTGGGCGGTTTCTCATCATGTCGCCTCCTCGACGTGGACGAGCGCCTGCTCCACCGCCGCGAGCTGCGCGTCGATGCCGAGGTTTACCTCGCCGAAGCGGCTCTCGATGACGCAGCCCGCGTCGGGCAGGCCCGCGTCTTCGACCAGGTCGATCTCCTTGACGGCGTCGAGCGACGCGCGGAGGTCCGGCAGCCGATCGCGGAGGAATGCGAGCAGGCGTGGCGGCACTCGGATGGTGATGCGCTCCCGGTCGACGATCCGCCGCACGGCGGCGCGAATGAGACCGAGCCAGATCTCCGGCCGCGCGGACACCTCCTCGTGGACGATCTTCCGCGCCACGCCGAGCGCCAGCTCGAGCAGCTCGCGCTCGTAGCGCTCGCGCAGCCGCCCGCGGAATTCCGCGAGCTCCTCGAGCGCCTTCACGAGCGACTCGGCCACCGTCGCGAGCTGCCCCGTCGCCTCCTCGCGCCCGTGTTCGTAGCCGGCGTGGAACGCGCGCTGGAGCTCGTCGCCCGGCTCCGGCGGCGCGTCACTCGCGGTGACGGGCTCGGCCGCCTCGGCGACCGGGACCGCGCCGTCGAGCAGCGGCCGGAAGACCGACGCCTCGGGCATGCCGGCGAGCGGCGCGAACGTCGCCTCAGACAAGGGCGTCCTCCCCGCTCCCGCCGAGCGTGATCTTCTGCTCCTCCTCGAGGCGGCGGACGACGCTGATGATGTTCGCCTGCGCCTGCTCGACGTCCTTCAGCCGCACCGGTCCCATGCTGCCCATGTCCTCCTGCAGGATCTCCGCCGCGCGCTGCGAGATGTTGCCGAAGATCTTGTCGCGCATCGCCGGGCTCGCGGTCTTGAGGGCGAGCATCAGGTCCTCGCGCGGGACCTCCTTGAGCACCACCTGCATGCCGCGGTTGTCGAGGCGGATCAGGTCGTCGAACGTGAACATGAGGTTCCGGATGCTGTCGGCGACGTCGGGCACGTCGGCCTCGAGCTGCGTGAAGATGCGCGTCTCGAGCTCGCGGTCGGCGCTGTTCAGGATCTCGGCGGCGAGCTTCGGCCCTTTGAGCTTGCTGCCGCGGTTCACCCGCTCGAGTCCCTCGACCTGCACCTGGAGCACCTCGCGCACCTCGGTCAGCATCTCGTCGGAGATGTTCTGCAGGTCGGCGACGCGGCGGATGATGTCGGGCGCGAGCGCCTCGGGCAGCGCGCCGAGCACCTCGGCCGCCTGGCGCGGCTCGAGCTGGGCGATCACGAAGGCGATCACCTGCGGATGCTCGTGGGCGAGGAGCTGCGCGAGCGCGGCCGGCGCGACGTCGCCGAGGCTCGGGGTGAGGCCCGCGGGCCGGCCGGGCAGCGCGTCGCGCTCGACCGCGGGCGACGGCTTGCCGCCGTTGGCGAGGTCGCGCGCGAAGCGCTCGCCATCCACGAGGAGACCCTCGCGGTTCGTGAGCCAGCGCCACGCCTCTTCCTGCACGTGCGCCGCCTGCTCGCGGGGAATCGAGCGCAGGCGCGCGATGGCCTCGGAGACCTGCCGCACTTCCTGCTCGTTCAGATGGCGGAAGACGCGGGCCGCGGCCTCCACGCCGAGCGTCAGGAGGAGGATCGCCGCCTTCTCCGCCCCGGTGTGGGTGGGGAGGCGCGGCGCGGGGAGCGTCGCGGGCTCGGCCATCGGTCAGACCTGGGGGGCGCCCTCGCGGAGCCACTCGCGGACGAGCTGTGCGGCGCGTTCGGGGTGCTGCTGCGTGAGGGCGAGGTTCTCGTGCGTGAGCTGCGCGACGGCGCCTTCCATCGCGCCGATCCCGCGCGGGCCGGGCAGCCGGCTCGCGACGCCGAGCACGACGGGACGGACGACGTAGAGCAGCATGGCCGCCGCGAAGGCGACGGCGAGGAGGCGCGTCAAGACGGCCGGCGCCCAGCGGCCCACAAGACCGAAAGCGCCTTCGCCGGCGGGCAGGGGTTCCGACTGGAACGGCACGCTCGTGATCTCGATCTTGTCGCCACGGCTCTCCGAGATGCCGACGGCGCTCTTCACGAGCTCGCGGAGCCGGTCGATCTCCTCCGACGGTCGCGCGGTGAACACGCGCTTGCCGCCCTCCCCTTCGGTGTAGGTACCGTCGATCAGCACGGCGACCGACAGCTGCTTCACGGCGCCGACCGGCGCGATCGTGCGCGAGGTCACCTTCGACACCTCGTAGCTCTGGGTCTCGTCGCGCCGCTCGGACTTGGGGCCGTCGGGTCCGGTCGTGGCCGCCGGGTCGTTCGTGAGGTTCGCCTGCACGCCGGGCGCGCCGCCCGGCGTCTTCTGGCCGATCGTCTCCTCGCGCGTCGTCCGCTGCGTGCGGATGGCGGTGCGGTCCGGATCGTAGGTCTCTTCCGTCCGCTCGACGCGGGAGAAATCGAGGCTCGCCGCAACGCGCGCCACCACCTTGTCGCGCCCGACCACCGCACCGAGCATGCTCTCGATCCGCTCCTCGGCGCCGCGCTCGAGCGTTTGCTGGATCTCGATCGGGACGTTCGACGTGCCGGCGGCCTCGGCGCCGCGCCGGTCCGACGTGAGGATGCGCCCCCCCTCGTCGACCACGGTCACGCCGTCGGGCTGGAGGCCCTCGACGCTCGCCGCCACGAGGTGCACGATGCCGTCGATCTGCGCGGCGGACAGCGTGCGGCCCTGGATCAGCTTCACGACCACCGACGCCGACGGCCGCCGGTCCTCGGCGACGAACAGGGAGCGCTCGGGCAGCGCCAGGTGGACGCGCGCGGACTCGACGCCGCCGAGCTGACCGATCGTGCGGCCGAGCTCGCCCTGGAGCGCGCGCTGGTAGTTCAGACGCTGGAGGAAGTCGGTCTGCCCGAGGCTCTGCTTGTCGAAGATCTCGAAGCCGACGCCGCCGCCCTCGGGGAGGCCACGGCTCGCGAGCGCGAGGCGCATCTCGTACTGCCGCTCGGCCGGCACGAGCACCGCGCGGCCACCGTCCTCGAGCTCGAAGGGGACCTTCTCGGCCTTCAGAGCCTGGACGATCGCCGAGGCGTCACGCTCGGCGAGATTCGTGAACAGCGGCCGGTAGAGCGGTCGCTGGGCCCACCAGGCGAGGCCGAGCACGGCGGCCATCGACACCAGGCCGACCGTACCGATCGCGATCCGCCGCGCCGGCGGCTGCGCCAGGAAGAACGCCGCCAGCTGGGTCCAGAGTCGTTCGAGCCGCGCGCCCATCGCTTACACCTGCATGCGCAGGACTTCTTGATACGCCTCGACGATCTTGTTCCGGACCTGCATCATCAGGCGGAACGAGAGCTCCGCCTTCTCGATCGTGAGCATGGTGTCGTGGAGCGTCGCCGTGCCGCCCGTCGCGAGCTGCTGGATGGCGCCGTCGGCCTCGTGCTGCAGGTGGTTCACCTGGGCGAGCGAGTCCTTGAGCACCTCGCCGAACGATCCCGGCCCCTTCGCAGCACCGGTGGCGCCCGTGGCGCCGGTCGCGGCGTCGCCCGCGGGAGCGACCGGAACTCCGATGCGTGTGACGTCCATCTACGTCGCCCTCCTCAGCCGCCGATGCCGAGCGCGGCTTCCGCCATGCGCCGGGTTGCGTCGATCACCTGCACGTTCGCCTCGTACGCGCGCGTCGCCGCCATCAGGTCGATCGTCTCCGTCATCGGCTCGACGTTCGGATAGGCGACGTAGCCGTCGGCGTTGGCGTCGGGGTGGCTCGGGTCGAAGACCATGCGCGGCGGCGTGTGGTCCTCGACCACGTCGGTGACCGACACGCCCTGACGCGCGCCCTCCTCGGCGAGCGACGAGGCCAGCGTCGCGCCGAACTCACCCTCGAGCGGCTCCGTCGTGAGGACGACGTTCCGCCGCTTGTACGGCCCGCCCTCCGGCGTCCGCGTGGTCGACGCGTTCGCCAGGTTCGAGGCGATGGCGTCGAGCCGGACGCGCTCGGCGCTGAGCGCGCTTCCCGAGATGGCCAGTGTGCCGGTGAAATCCATCAACGTGTCCCGTCGATCGCCTGGCGGAGGAGCGCCACGCGGCGCCCGAGGATGCGTGCCAGGGCCAGGTAGGTCATGCCGTTCGCGTTCAGCTTCGCCATCTGCTGGTCCATGTCGACCGTGCTGCCGTCGGCGCGACGGGGCGCGAGCCGATCCGCGACGACCGTCGGCGTGCGATCGGGCGCCTGCTCGGTCGCGCCGCGGTCTTCGAACGCCTGCTGGAGGGCGTCCCGGAAGTCGAGCTCGCGGGCGCGGTAGCCCGGCGTCTCGACGTTCGCGACGTTCGACGCGAGCACCCCGTGACGCTGCTGGTGCAGCGTCAGCGTGCGCGCGAGCCCTTCTATCGTCGGGTCGAACAGGATGTTCGGCATCGGTTCCTCAGCTTTCGGCCGACGCGTCCGCCGGCAGCTCGCCGCGCTGACGGTACTCGGCGAGCTTGTTCCGGAGCGTCCGGATGCTGATGCCGAGGAGGCGCGCGGCCTGGGTGCGGTTGTTCTGCGTGCGCTTCAGCGTGTCGAAGATGAGCCGCCGCTCCATCTCGCGGACGGTGAGCCCGGCGAGGTCGGTGAGCGCGAGGCGGGGTACCCCCGCGCCGCGGTCGTCCAGGTCGTCGGCGGTCACGACGTCGCCCCCGGCGAGGAGTGCGGCGCGCTCGAGCGTGTTCTCGAGCTCGCGCACGTTGCCGGGCCAGGGGCGCGCCTTGAGGGCGTCGCGGGCCTCGGGCGCGAGCCGCAGCGCCCGCCCGGCCGAGAAGCGCTCGAGGAAGTGATCGGTGAGCAGGTCGACGTCCGCCGGACGCTCGCGGAGCGGCGGCAGCACGAGCGGGATCACGGTCAGCCGGTAGTAGAGGTCCTCGCGGAAGCGGCCGCGATCGACCATCTCCGCAAGCCGGCGGTTCGTCGTCGCGACGACGCGCACGTCGACCGGCACCGGCGCGCTGCCGCCGACGCGGTCGACCTCGTACTCCTGGAGGACGCGGAGGAGCTTCGCCTGGAGGCCGAGCTCCATCTCGCTGATCTCGTCGAGCAGGATCGTGCCGCCGCTCGCGAGCTCGAACTTGCCGGTCTTCCGCGTGATGGCGCCGGTGAACGCCCCGCGCTCGTGGCCGAAGAGCTCGCTCTCGAGGAGCTCGCGCGGCAGTGCGGCGCAGTTGACGGCGACGAACGGCTTGCCGCGCCGGCAGCCGCTCTCGTGAACGTACCGCGCGAGCAGCTCCTTGCCCGTGCCGCTCTCGCCCTGGATCAGCACCGGCGCGCGGCTCGACGCGACGCTCTCGGCGATGGCGAGGACGCGCTGCAACGCCGGATCGCGCGTGAGGATCGGCCGGCGCCGCGGCGCCGCACCTTCCCCGCCCTTGGCGCGCCCGCTGCCGCTCTCGGGCGTGGCGCGCTCGCCCGTCGCGCGCACCGCGAGGTGCAGCAGGTCGGCGGGCGAGAACGGCTTGCTCAGGAAGTCGAAGGCGCCGAGCTTCATGGCCGCCACCGCGTCCTCGACCGTGCCGTGCGCCGTGATGACGATCGCGGGCATCTGGCAGCCGGCCTGGCGCGCGGCGCGGATGAGCTCGAGCCCGTTCATGCCGGGCATCCGGAGGTCGGTGACGAGGAGGTCGATGCCGCCGCGCTCCGTGAGACGCGCGAGCGCGTCCTCGGCGTTCGCCGCCTGCTCGACGGCGAAGCCACCGCGGCCGAGCACCTCGGAGAGGCCGGCGCGCATCCCCGGCTCGTCGTCGACGATGAGGACCGATCTCATGCTTCCTCCTCTGCCGCGGGCAGGACGACCGTGAAGGCCGCGCCGCGCCCCGGTTCGCTCGCGACGGCGAGCGTGCCGCCCATGGCAACGACCAGCTCCTGGACCACGGCGAGCCCGAGCCCCGTGCCCTTGGCGCGCGTGGTGAAGAACGGCCGGAAGATGTCGGCCTCGGCGCCCGCAGGGATGCCGGGGCCGGTGTCGGCGACGGTGAGCCGCGTGCCGTCGGCGCCCGCCTCGACGCCGATCGTCAGCGTGCCGCCGCCCGGCATCGCCTGCGCGGCGTTGCGCATGAGGTTCAGGAGGACCGGGCGCAGGAGATGCTGGTCTGCGACGGCGAAGACCGCCGGCGCCGCATACCGGCGCTCGACCACGATCGCGTGCGCGGCCGCGAGGTCGGCCAGGTAGCGGAGCGTCTCCTCCGCGAGCGCGCAGCAGTCGACGCGCTGCTTGCGTGGGACGTGCGTCCGCGTGAACTCGAGCAGGTTCGTCACCAGGTGGTTCAGGTCCGTGATGCCGCTCGCCACCTGGCGTGCGAGCCGCACGGCGTCCGGCCGGTCGCGCAGGTCCTCGAGCAGGAGCCCGGTGAAGAGCTCCATGGCGCCGAGCGGGTTCCGGACCTCGTGCGCCAGCATCGCGGCCATCTCGCCCATGGCGGCGAGCCGGCTCTGGCGGAGCGCCTCGGCTTCGAGCCGCCGCTCGCGCTCGAGGCTCTCGGCAAGGAGGCGGTTCTTCTCCTCGACTTCGACGGTGAGCCGCACGAGACGTGCGCGCAGCGTCGCGTACTCGCGCTCGAGGCGCGCGGTCGCGGCCGTGAAGCCGTCGAAGGCACGCGCGAGGCCGTGGAGCTCTTCCGGCGCCTGGGGTATGGCGGCGAGGCTCATCGATATCCTTCGCTCTCGCTCGCGCTCATGGCAGCGCGAGGCTCCGTCCGGCGGCGCCGGCCGCGCGGCGCACGAACGCATCGTCGACGCCGCTGGTCGAGGCGAGGGCGGTGCGCGCCGCGACGCGGTCGCCGCGCATGACCGCAGCGCGGGCGAGACCCGCGGCGGCCTGGAGGCGCTCGGCCCCACTTCCGGCACGGAACGCGCGGCCGTACGCTTCGCCCGCCGCGTCCCAGCCGCCCTTCGCGGCCGCCGCGTCGCCGGCAACCAGCAACGCGCCGGCCGGCGCCTCGGCGTAGACCACCGCAGGCGCGACGAGATCGCACGCCGCCGCCGCATTCCCGCCGGCGAGGAGCGCGTTGCCGACGTCGCCCCAGAGCCGCGCGTCCATGGTGCCCGAGGCGAGCTCCGAGGCGGTCTTGAGATCGCCGGCGGCGACCGCCGCCCGCGCGGCGACCGCCCGCGCTCTCGGCGCGAGCGCGGCCGGAAGCTGTGTCGCGAGGAGACGACTCATCGACGTCCGCGCGCCATCGACGTCGCCGGCCGCGAGCCGCTCCTCGGCGAGCGTCACCTCGAGGTCGGGGGATTTGCTCCGCTCGGCGACGAGGCCGAGAAGGCGTGCGGCGCTCGGGTGGAGGCCGAGGCGCCCGAGCGCGCGCGCGATCGTCAGCGCGTCCTCGGTCGCGACCGACTCGTGGATCTCGGTCGCGTACGCGGCATAGACGGTCGACACGGCGGCGGGATCGTCGCCGAGCGCGACGACCCAGCGGCCGAGGATCTCCGGACGGCGCCCGCGCGCCTGCGCCACGCCGTCGGGGCCGAGCGTCGCCGCGCGCTCGAGGAGTGCGAGCGCCTCTTCGAAGCGGCCCCCGCGCGCGGCCGTGTCGGCGGCACTGCCGAGGAGCGCGGCGCGCACGGCGGGCGACCGGCTGTCGCCCGCGAGGTCGAGCAGGGATGCCGTCGCACGCCCCGGGTCGCCGGCGGCGGCGAGGAGTGCGAGCCGCATCTTCGCCTCGGTGACGACCGCGTCCGACGCCCGCTTGCCGAGCACCCGCTCGTACGCCGTGCGAGCGCCCTCGACGTCACCCGCGTCGGCGGCGAGCCGCCCCGCGACGACGTCGAGCCGGGCGTCGCCCGGCGGAGGAGCGGCGGCGAGGAGCGCGCGGGCCGACGTGACGTCGCCTACCGCGGCGAGGACCTCGGCGTACTCGGCGCGCGCGACCGGATCGTCGAGCGTGTCGGGACACACCGCGACGAGGCCGCGGTACGCCGCGACGGCATCGGCGGGCGTGGCCGCGGCACGCGCCTCGACCACGTCTTCGCGGCGGGCACGACACAGGAGTGGACCGTGCGCATGCGCCAGCACCGGGCCGAGCGCGCGGCGCGCGTCCGCATCCCGATGGCGCAGGCGCAAGGCCGCGGCCTGGCCGACGCGGGCGTCGCCGGCAAAGGGACTGTCCGGGTTCAGGCGCAGGAGATCCGCGAACGCGGCGCCCGCCTCCGGTCCGAAGCCGAGCTGCAGATTCGCCTCGCCGAGAAGGAAACGGCTGCGCGCGGCGTCGGGGAACTCGGGCGCCTCGCGCAGCGCGCGCTCGATTGCCGTGGCCGCGGCCAGCCAGTCGCCCGCACCCGCCGCGGCGTCGAGGTAGGCGAAGTCGGCCGCGAGGTAGAGCGCACCCGGCGAGTGCGCCGGCGGCAGCGAGCGCGCCGGCCGCCTGCCCTGCTGCCGCCAGGCCGCCACGGCTTCGCGAAACGGACCGGCGTCGGCGTACGCATCCGCGTCGAGCACCGGCCACACGAACGGCGCGCCGTTCACGCGCGCCACCTCCGACACCGCGACGGGGGACGGGCTTTCGACCCGTCCCCCGCTCGCGTTGCCCTGCGACGGTTCCTCCCCCCTGGCCGTTCCCACCAACACCGCCATCACCACCACCAGCCAGCACCACCCAACACCGTTCACCCGTCGCACGCCGAGTCGCGGGAGCAAGCGATATGCCACGCGGCAAATGTTGCCGCGCGGGCATTTGCTGCAGCCGACGAGCAGACGCACTGACACAATCGGTCAGAACGTTGACCGTGAGCTCACGCCGCGCCCGCGCGCAGCACGGGCACGAGCTCGCGCGAGAGCAGGTCGGCCACTTCACCCCAGCGCCGGTCGCGCTCGGCGGCGGCGAGCCGCGCGCCGACGCGATCCACGGCCGCGACGACGGCGCCGCAGCTCGGCGTCCCCGCCTCGAGCACCGCGACGCGATGGTCGAGCTCGAGGACGAGCGCCAGGTCGCGCGTGGCGCTCGCGAGCAGGCGGTTCGCCGCCGCGATGTCGCCGGCGATGAGGCCGTCGGCGGCGGCCGCGAGACGGTCCGCCAGACGATGCAGGTGGCCGTGAATCTCGCTCCGCCGGGTCGCCGCGAACTCGGCCGGGGTCTCGCTGCCGACCGCGATCGACTCGCGGCCGCTCAGGCGCCGCGACGCCAGCGCCGCCCGGTTGGTCGGATCCGCCGGCGCGCCGTCGACCTCGATGCACGTCACGACGCGCGCCGGGTCGATGAGCGGCGTCAGCGCCTCCATCAGCTCGGCGAGGTTCACCGCCGCGGGCAGGTCGAATTCGTTACCATCAACAGACACTCGCATGATCCCCTCCTTGTGACGGCTGCGGCCGTCCCTCCATCTCCAGCAGCCCGGCGAGCAGGCCGGCCCGCGTCGCGAGCTCGGCGTGGACGAGTTGGGTCGCCCGCGCGAGCGTGCCGACGTCGTCGCCCTCGAGATTCTCCTTCTCGAAACGGAACACCTGGACGAGCAGCGCCGCCGCTTCCTGCATCGCGCCCACGCGGAACAGCCGGGCGTCGACCTCCTCGAGCCCGCGCGCGGCGGTCTCGAGGGCGTCGACGTCGGGCGTCTCGTGCGCGAGCGCCTCGACGCCGAGCGCGCGGCGCGCGCCGTCGGCCGCGAGCCGCGCGATCTCGCGCAGCACGGCCGCGTCGCGCGGCAGCGCCGGCAGGCCGGGCGCCGGCGCCGTGCCCTCGAGCACGGCCTTCCAGAGCCTCCGGTACGCGCGACGGAGCGCCTCGGTGCGGCCGACCGGGCGCGCGCCGAGCGGCTGGACATCGGCCAATCCTTCGCCGTCGAATGTCGTGCGGTACCAGGCGATGCCGGGCCAGCGCTCGGCCGCGGCGGCGAGCGCCTGCCAGTCGCCGGCGCGCCGCGCGAGCACCGCCTCGGCCACCGCGGCCGGCGCGAGCGTGTCGCGGCAGAACGGCTCGAGGCAGGTGACGTTGTGGTCGCACGGTGCGCACGCGACGTCGGCATGCAGGCAGACGTGGTCGGCGGCGTAGGGCCCGGTGTCGAACGGCAGCGCCGGGCCGAAGAAGAGCGCGACGACCGGGGTGCCGACTGCGACGGCCATGTGCATCGGGCCCGTATCGCCCGTCACCAGCACGTCCGCGCGCTCGAGGAGCGCGCCGAGGCCGGCGATCGAGCTCCGGCCGCAGGCGTCGATCGCGAGCGGGCCGAGCGCCCCGGCGATCTCTTCAGCGACGCGCCGATCCCCGTTGCCGCCACAGAGAATGAACCGGGCGCCGATCGCCGCGTGCAGCGTGCGGGCGACATCCGTGAAGTGCGCCGCCGGCCAGCGCCGGACGTCGCGGCTCGCGCCCAGCTGGAACGCGATCAGCGGCGTGCCATCGGCCTCTCCCAGGAACTCCGCGGCCCAGCGTCGTGCGTCCGGCGGCACGTCGAAGAAGAGCTGCCGCGGTCCGGCGGCGACGCCGGCCACGCGCTTGTAGTAGTCGACGAGGTTGAACGTCGCCTGGCGCCGCGTGAGGCAGCTCGCGGCGAAGAGCCGCGACCACGCATGCGAGATCAGCCGGTGCCCGTCGGCGCTCATCGTCCAGCCACGCGTGTCCGGAGCACCGACGAGCTTCAGCAGCACGGCGCTCATCTTCGAGCTCGAGTAGTTGAGCGCCAGGTCGAAGCGCTCGGCGCGGAGCGCGCGGACGGTGTCATCCACGAGCCGGTAGGCCTCGCGGAGCCCGTCGCCCGTCTGGCCGAGCAGCAGCCGCCCGAGCCCGTCGAGGTCGAGCTCCCAGACGCGGTCGACACCGGGCAGACCGCGCGCGACGTCGGCGAAGTTGCGCTCGACGAGCACGACGATCTCGGCGCCGGGAT
>VBKG01000190.1 GCA_005879585.1 Deltaproteobacteria bacterium
CAGGCCCACGATGGTGGGCGACGTCTGCAGGAGGTCGCCGAAGCGCGTCAGGTTGACGACGAGTATCTTCCTCACGCGCGCTGCTCCCGCACGTAGAGCTCGTCGAACTGGTGGAGGAAGAGGAGGATCGCCTCGGGATCGGAGAGGTCGCCGCTCCGGTGGAGGAGGCCCTGGACGACGCCGTCGAGCGTGAACGGCGCCGCAGGCGCGAGCCGGCGGAGGAGCCCGCCGAGCGGCGTGTCGCCCTCGCGTTTTGCCGCGTCGGCCACCGTCTCCTCGCGCGGCCGGGCGGCGAGGCGTTCGTGGTCGCGCGCGGCGACGGTCTCGAGCAGGCTTTGCATGC
>VBKG01000084.1 GCA_005879585.1 Deltaproteobacteria bacterium
GTCAACCGTGTCTTCCTGGCGATTGTCCGCGGCCTCGGCCTGCGTGGTGCGCCGGGCGCGGACGGGCCCCGGCTGCACGACCTGCGGCATACGTTTGCCGTGCGCGTCCTCGAGACGTGCCCGCGAGAGTCGATCGCGAACCATCTGCTCGCCCTCTCGACCTACCTCGGCCACGCGCAGCTCGCCCACACCTACTGGTACCTGCACGTCACGCCGCAGCTCCTGGCGAGCATCGCAGATGCCTGTCAGGCCTACGTCCACGGAGGCACCCCATGACGCCGCTCGCCCCGCACATCACGGCCTTCCTCCGTGTGCGCCTTCCCGTCGAACGCCGTGCGAGCGCCCAGACGTGCGACACGTACGCCTACGCATTTCAGCTCCTCTTCGCGTTCGCGAGCCAGCAGCGCGGTGTGCCGCCCTCCGGCCTCGAGCTCGAGCACCTCGACGCGCCGCTCGTCCTCGCGTTCCTCGCCCACCTGCAGCAGGAGCGGGGCAACGGTGCGCGCACGCGCAACGCGCGCCTGGCCGCCATCAAGTCGTTCATGCGGTATGTGGAGCATCGTGTGCCCGCGGCGTTGGAACAGATCCGCCGTGTCCTCGCGATTCCACTGCAGCGGGCGGATCGTCGCATCATCCGCCACCTCTCCGTCGCCGAGCAGCAGGCACTGCTCGACGCCCCGGACCCGACGACGCGCGACGGGATCCGGGACCGCGCGCTCTGCCACCTCGCGATCGCCGGCGGGTTGCGCGTCTCCGAGCTCGTCGGCGTCCGGCTCGACGACGTCACCTTCCGCGGTCGCTACGTCGACGTGCTCGTGCGCGGCAAGGGCCGCAAGCAGCGCATGCTTCCCCTCTGGAAGGAGGTCGCCGACAGCCTCCGGGCATGGCTGGCCGTGCGGGGGAAGGCCCGCCCCCCGGAGCTCTTCCTCAACGCGCGCGGGGCACCCCTCACGCGGTCCGGGGCCGCCTACATTGTGCGCACGCACCGCACCACGGCCACGGCACGCTGTCCCTCGCTCGCGGGCAAGCCGGTTTCCCCGCACGTGCTGCGCCACTCCTGCGGGATGAATATCCTGCGCGCGACGCGCGACATCCGGAAGGTCGCCCTCTGGCTCGGCCACGAGCACCAGGAGACGAGCGAGATCTATGTCGATGGCGACCCGAGCGAGAAACTCGACGTCCTGCGAGCCGTCATCCCGCCCACCCTCCGGCCAGGCAAGTTCCGGCCGCCGGACAAGCTGCTGGCCGCACTCCGGGGGGACTCACTTATGTAGAGCAGATGGCCGGGCTTCCTCGCGTGAATACAGGCGGCGGGCACGACGACTCTGCATAACGCGGCGCTGCGCATAACATTCGGCCTTGAGTGTGACGACTACGAGTCCATCGGGCGTCAGTGAAAGCCGCTCCTGGGCCACCGGTGGCCGAAGCATGTACCGGCAAAGGCGCTCGGTTCCTGCGCGGTCGTTGGCTGCGACCGTGATGTTCGCGTGGACGTCGAAACCTTCGAGGTGCGCCTGGCACGGCCCACGCGAGGTGACCCATGGGGCACCGGGTTCGCGACCGATCTGGAGCACGCGGGCGCCGGCGCGCGGCCCGAGCGCGATCCGTCCCTGGATCGACGCGCTGCTGATGCCGGCCAGGGCGGGCGACTGCTCGGCGAGCGGGTCGATGTCGCGCGCGTCATCGACGTCGAGGCTGCGGCGGACAAGGAGCCGCTGGATGCGGCGATAGATGCTGGCGAGCAGCCGTGCGACTTCCTCGTCGCGCAGCGGCTCGGCGGCGTGGAACGCGAGCGTGCCGTCGGCAGCCTCGACGAATACGCCGTCCAAGACGAGGGAATGGAAGTGGACGTTCAATTGAAGGCCGCCCCCGAAGCGCTGGATCACTGTGACGGCTCCGCTCCGCCCATCGGGCACACCCGCGCAGCGCGCTCGGCGGCGGTAGAAGCCCAGCACGGCGCGGACGGCCACGCCGAGGACCGCGCGACAGAGCTTGTGGTCCCAGGCAAGCAGGTAGCGCAGTCGATGGGGCAAGCTCACCACCCACTGGCGCACGGGGACGTGCGATGGTCAGAACCGCGTGCGACCCGACGGCGCCCACTTGACCGACGTTAGAAAGCCTACTTGACAATGCAGCGGTCTTCGCCTAATGTTCGCTTCGCGCACATGGACGTCCCTCCGGAGCTCCTCGTTCCCTCCGAAGCCTACGGCCGCGGCTTCTGCCCGCACGACGCGGCGCTCGTCCTCGACGGCTGGCTCCGCCGCCTCGCGGCGCAGGACGCGCGCGGTCGGCTGGTCCTCGGCCGCCTTGCGCGGGCGTTCCTGCGTCGGCACGGCCATCACGAGCTCGGCTTCGGCCGGCTCGGCGATTACAGCCGGGAACGGATTGGCCTCTCCGCGCGCGAGCTCCAGAGCCTCGCGACCGTGAGCGCGCACCTCGAGCGCCTCCCGCGGCTCCGGGCGGCGTTCGTCGAAGGGGTCCTCAGCTGGGCACAGATCCGACTTCTCGCTGCCGTCGCCACGCCCGAGGACGAGGCGGAATGGCTGTCGCGCGCGGAAGGGCGCACCGTGCGCGCGCTCGCCGCGGTGATGCGCACGCCGCCGGACGGCGACGATGACGAGGCACGCTTTCGCCTCCGGTGTCCGCGGCGCGTTCGTCTCCTGTGGCAGCAGGTCGTCGAGCTCGCGCGGCGCATGGCCGGGACCGAGCTCACCCAGAGTCAGGCGGCCGAGGCGATCGCGGCGGAAGGTCTCTCGGCGCGGCTTCCGTGCGACGAGTCATGGCCCGCGACCGAAGCACCGAGAACGCCACCGGCGGACCCGGACGAGACCCGGACGGTGTTCGCCGAGCTCGACTGGAGCGCCATCCGCGAGGCGCTCCCCGACGACGTCGACGGCCTCGACGCGGACGCCAACACGCTCGATCCGTTCGCGCTGGACGCCCGGATGCGCGCCGTGCTCCGCGCAATGCGCCGGGTCGACTGGCAGCTCGGCCGCCTGCTCCGCGTCTTTCTCGACCGCCGGCTCTACCGGCTGATGGAGTTTCCATCCGCAGAGCGCTACGTCACCGAGCGGCTCGGCCTCTCGCCGCGGAAGGCGCGCGCGCTCATCGCGCTCGAGCGGAAAACGTGGCAGGCCGACGCGTTCGGCACCGCGTACCGGGCAGGCGAGCTGTCCTGGGTCCGGGCGCTCACCCTCCTTCCCATCGTGGCTGAGCCGACGGCCGCCGCCTGGGTCGAGCGCGCCGGCGCCGTCCCCGTGCGCCGGCTCGCCGACGAGGTCGAGTGGGCCCTCACCGTGCGCGACGGGCTTGCGCCGATCGCCCCGCCGCCGGCCGGGGCATCGCTCGCGCTCGAGGACCGGCAATTGTGTACGCGTCCGGAATGGGAGTTTCCGGATGCCGAGGTCGCGTTCTCCGCTCCCGTGTCGGTCGTCGCGCTTTTCCGGACGGCCATCCTGGCCTTTGCCGCACACTCGCACGCCTCGCTCATCGAGGGGCTCGAATTGCTCCTCCTGTACGTGAAAGCGGAGTGGGAGGGGCAGCCGCGCCATCGCGACCCGGTGTTCGCCCGCGACCGGTGGCGCTGCGCGGTCCCGGTCTGCACGGCGCGGCGGCAGCTGCACGATCATCACGTCGTCTTCCGCTCGCGCGGCGGCGGGAACGGGCGCGAGAACCGGGTGACGCTCTGCGCCTGGCATCACCTCCGTGGGGTGCACGCCGGCCGCGTGCGGGCCGAAGGAGAGGCGCCGGATGGCATCACCTGGGAGATCGGCGTTCGGCCGGGACGGCGTGCGCTCCTGCGGCTCGTCGGCGA
>VBKG01000085.1 GCA_005879585.1 Deltaproteobacteria bacterium
GGCCGCGCTGACGGAACTCCTCCAGCGTCGGGTGGACGCGGTCATCCACGACGCCCCCGTGATGCTATGGCTGGCCGCCAACGAGGCCGAGCTGGCGCCGGTGCTGAAGCCGCTCAATCAGGAGTCGCTCGGCTGGGGCATGCGGCGGAGCGACGAGGAGCTGCGCGCCGCGGTGAACGGGGTGCTCGCACGGTGGCGCGCGGACGGTACGCGCGAGCAGATCCTCTCCCGTTGGATCCCGTACTGGTCCCGGCTCGAGGACGAGGCCGGGAAGCGGTGAACCCGATCTACTAGCTAGCTATACGTCGCCGATCTGGTTCACGCCGGCGAAAATGACACCCGAGGTCCGTCATGCCGCGCCGTGGACAGGCGGACACTCGCCGTGCAAAAAGTGCTCCGCGGCCCTAGCAAGGAGGAACAGGAATGGAGACACTGCGTCGAGCGCCCGGGAACGTGCTCGCACTGGTAGGGATCGGGCTGATCGCGCTCGCCGCGCGGCCCCTGCATGCCGCCAGCGCGGCCGAGATCGACCGCGACGCCGGTGCGGCCCTGACCAAGCTCTACACGAACCAGCCGACCGCGAAGATGCTGTCGCAGAAAGCGAAGGGCATCCTCGTGTTCCCGACGATGGTCAAGGCCGGCTTCATGTTCGGCGGGCAGCTCGGTGAAGGCGCGCTCCGGAAGCACGGCAAGACAGCCGGCTACTACAACTCGGTCGCCGCCTCCTACGGGTTCCAGGCAGGCGTCCAGTCCTTCGGCTATGCGCTCTTCTTCATGTCGGACGCCGCGCTCGGCCAGCTCGACGCAAGCCGTGGGTTCGAGCTCGGCGTCGGTCCGAGTCTCGTAGTCGTCGACGAGGGCATCGGGAAATCAATCACGAGCAATACAATCACCAGCGATGTCTACGCCTTCATCTTCAACCAGAAGGGTCTGATGGCCGGAGCCGGCATCCAGGGATCGAAGATCACGCGGATCGACAAGCGATAGCGGCCCGGAACGTGCACCCCTACGAGCCGAGGAGGAGAACCCCGATGCTGGGAGTCCGCATTCTATTAGCTGCTGCTTGGATTCTCGTCTTATCCCCCGCCCCGGGGCGCGCCAGAGAGGCAAGTGACCCGGGCCTCGAGATCCTCCGGGACACGATTCGCGCGAACAAGAAGGCGCTGGTCGCCGCGAACCTGAGGTTGACCGACGACGAGGCCAAGCAGTTCTGGCCCGTCTACGACCGCTACCAGAGCGAGCTGACCGGCGTGAACGATCGCCTCGTCAAGGTGATCGAGGACTACGCGGCGAATTTTCGCGACCTCTCGGACGAGAAGGCCATGAAGCTCGTCGGCGAGTATCTCTCCGCCGAGGAGGATCGCGCCAAGGTGCGACGCTCGTATCTCTCGGAGATCGCGAAGACGCTACCCGGCCGGAAGGTCGCGCGCTTCTACCAGATCGAGAACAAGATGGACGCCATCCTGCGCTACGATCTCGCCAAGGGGATTCCGGTCATCGAAGAGTTAAGCGCTCGCGCCCCCTGATCGCCGCGATCATCCTGACGGGTGCCGCCGGTGCCCAAGCGGCGCAGTATCCGGCGTGCGGCCCGCATACGACATGGTCCTTCCGTTTGTACGTACGCCCAGCGCTCATTGCGTTTCCGAGGCCACGTGGCGTAAGACACAGCATCTCCGCCATTCGCCCGCGCTAACGGCTCCCACGAGCGGACCTACGGAGCAGCGCAAGCCGGCGCTTCGGCCAGCTTCCTCCGAGTCGTACTAAGAAGGCGCGTCTCATGAAAAACCGCGGCACCAGCACATGCGTGCCGTGATCATCGCGGCGCTGCTGTGCGGGGCCGCCGTCCGCACGGCGCCGGGATGGACGCTCGAGGCCCCGGCGGCCCGGCGGACAGCGTGCGTGATCTCATTCAACAGCTTCGACGAGATCCAGGCGTTCCGGTCCTCTCTGTCCCCGGACGAGTTCGAGTTCCTCGATCTCGCTCCCCAGGGGCCCCTGCCCGCGGAGACCGCCGAGCCGACCGGCGACCAACCGCCGCCCTGGATATTCGATCGCTGTCGGCCCGACATCCGCTGCGACGTTGCCATCTACTCGGCCGAGTTCGCGGGGCGCTTTTTCGGCAAGAACGGTTTCTCCCTGAGCCTCCAGGAGATGGAGGAGGCATCCTGTCAGGCGCGCTGCGACGGCCTCTTTCACGACCCCCAGGAGGTCTTCCTCCTCGCCTGCAACACGCTCGCGACCAAGGACCAGGACGGCCGGACGCCAGAGGAGTATCTGCGCATCCTGCTGGACCACGGCTTCGATCGCGCATCGGCGGAGCAGGTGGTGGAGCTGCGATACGGGCCCCTCGGACCGAGCTTTCGGGAAGCCCTGCGGCGGATCTTCGCGGGTGTCCCGCAAATCTACGGATTCTCCTCCGTCGCCCCGAAGGCCGTGGTCACCGCACCGATGTTGGCCCGCTATCTCGCGGCGAAGGGCGACTACACACAACACTTGGAGCAGGCCGCGGGACGGTCGGATCGAAACGTGGATCTCCTGCGCGCCTTCAAGGATACCGCCTTGACGCAGACCACGGGCCTGAAGAGGTCGGAGCCGGGCGCGCAGGACCGCGACGCGGTCTGCGCCCTCTACGACGAGGGGCGAAGGGTTCCCGATCGCCTCCGAATCGCGCACGCAATGATGTCGCGGGACGATTTCCTCGCTTTCGTCCCGACTCTGGAAGTGTTCCTGGCCCGGCATCCGCCCGACCGCTTCGACGGCGAGTCGCGGGCGCTCTTCGAGGAGATCACGACCCTCGACGCGGCACGCGAGCGGATACTCCGGCTCGTCACCGACTTGAACGTCTCCGCGCTGAAACTCCAGCTGGCGCATTTCGCGCTCGAAATGGACTGGATCACAGGGGAGGAGCTGCGGCGCATCGCGGTCGATGGAACGAAAAAGCTGCTCTTCCGTCCGCTGACATCCGAGGCGGTCGACATCATCTGCGAGATCGCGAAACGGCAGAACCTCGGCGACGACTTCCAGTCGCCCGATCTCTCGACGGGCCTCTTCGAGGTGTCGGAAGGGGTCCGGCTTCTCGACTGTCTCCGTCCGGCCGACGAGCGTGTGAATCCACGCCTTGCGGACGCTCTGGACGGTGCCGACCCGTCGCTACGGCTGTGGGCCGGCTACGCGCTCTCGCGACGGCTCCCGCTGGACGATTCGACTCTCACGCGGCTCGCGGGCTACCTGAACGACGGGCTCCCCGACCTGCGCGCCCGCGTCCGCTGGACGTTCGTGGCACAGGGTCCGCTGTCGAACGAAGCGTCGGAGGCCGTACATGCGCAAGATCCCGTGCTCGCCGAGGAGCTCGGTCGGAGGTACCGATCCGCGGCGCGGCGCCGCTAGAGCAGCCCGCTAGAGCGTCCCCACCGACGGCGTCATGGGACTCTACACCCTCAGGGCGGACGCGGAGACGTTTCACGACCCGCCGGTGAACATGGCGCTCTGAATGATGTAGGGCGACGCGTGGGGGTTTGGCCGGCGGGCACGAGCCCGTTCACGCACCCTGATCAAGCCGCTCAGCACGATCGCGCTCGTGATGGCGCCGCTGTTCATTCGAGCAGCGGGCTCGCTCCGGCTTGACCCGTCGCTCGGTGGCGCTCACACCGAGCTGCTATTCTGCGTCGATCTACCGTCGCCGGCGCTCGGGGTAGACACCGACCGGGCACTTAGTCGCGCAGTCGTCGACCAAGTAGGCCGACGTCGGGTCACCGACTATATTGGGGCAATACGCTACGAGTTCCGTAGGCGGCTTGCCCTGTCCCGTCTGATGGCACGTGACGACGAGTTGCCTCGGATGGCCGGTGGTAAGAAGCGTCTGGCAGCATACCTTCGGCGGCGAATGCTCGGCGGCAGCAATGCCAGCGAAGAACCCGATCGCGAGGACAAGTCGCAGCGCCATCATGATGGCATCCTCCATCGACATGGCGCCTACCACGAGGGGTCGCCACTGCGCCAGCCTCCGGGCCACCTGCCAGCTCCAGACGCGGCTGCACGCCCGGGCGTCGCGCGTCGAGTTGTCGACGCACGGAGTCATCCCGGTGCATGTGCCATGGGCCGCGCCGCCCGGGGGACGGGGATGCGCGCGGCGCAGCCGCGCGCGGGTGCCGGGGGTTCGTGTTGGGCTCTCTGTGCCCAGCGTGACTACGTCGCGCTCGCGCCGCGCGCCGCGCGCCGGCGCCACCAGGCGTAGAACGGCAGCCCGCTCGCGATGACGCAGAGGCTGCCCCACGTGTAGGCTGGCTTGGTGACGAGCAGGTCGACGACCAGCACGCCGACCAGGAAGAGGTAGGTCCCCTGAAGCCACGGGTAGCCGACGCCGCCCGGCCGTTCGCCGGTGCGGCGGGCGAGGACGAAGAGACCGCCCACCGTGAAGAGGTAGAAGACGAGCT
>VBKG01000191.1 GCA_005879585.1 Deltaproteobacteria bacterium
CGCCGGGGTCGACGCCGGCGGTCGGCTCGTCGAGCAGCAGGAGCTCCGGCTCGGCGGCGAGCGCCCGCGCGATCAGGACGCGCTGCTTCTGGCCGCCGGACAGCGACCAGAACGGATGCGGCGCGAGCGCGGCGAGTCCCACCTGGGCCAGGCATTCGGCCGCGCGCCGCCGCTCGCGACGGCCCACCGGCCGGAGCGGTGACAGACGCGCGTAGGTCCCCATCAGGACCACCTCCAGCGCCGAGAGCGGGAAGATCGGGTCGAGCGTATCGCGCTGCGGGACGTATCCCGGTGGGCGCGTACGGCGGTCGAGGCCGCGCCTCAGCTCGCCCGCGAGCACGGGGATGAGCCCGAGGAGCCCGCGCAGTAGCGTGGTCTTGCCGGCGCCATTGGGGCCGAGCAGGGCGAGGAACTCGCCGCGCTCGATCGTGAACGTCAGGTGCTGGAGGATGGGGCGCCCGTCGTACCCGAAGCTCACGTCGCCGAGCGCCAGGAGCGGTCCTCCCATCAGCTGCCCTTCACCGCCTTCAGCATCGTCTGCAGATCGTAGTCGATGAAACTGATGTAGTCCTTGGCCTCGGGAACGCCGCCGACCATCACGGGCAGCTCGACCAGCTTGGCGCCGGTCGCGCGCGCGACCGTTTCGGCGAGGCCCGCGGGGTAGTGCAGTTCACGCACGACGAGGTCCACCTTCTCGCGCCGCATCCGCTCCTCGAGATCGGCGATGTGTCCCGGCGTCGGGTCGACGCCCGCTCGGATCTCGATCGTGCCGACGGGTTCCATGCCGAAGCGCTCGGCGAAGTAGATGAGATCCGGATGATAGCTGACGAACTTCTTCCCCCGAAGCGGTGCGGCCTCCCGTTCCCAGCGCGCGATCGCGGCGTCGAGCTTCTCCTCGAAGGCGGCGAGGTTCTTCTTGAAGTCCGCCTCGTGCTCGGGGCGGAGCCGCGACAGGCCGTCGGCGATGGCCCGCGCCGCCTCCTTCGCCATCACCGGATCGGCGTTGTAGTGCGGGTTCCCCATCGGATGCTGGTCGCCGAGCGCCCGGTCGATGCGGGTCGGGACCTCGAGCGGCGTAACGTAGACGGAGCAGTCGATGTAGCCGGGTGCGTCGCGGAGGATCTTCGGGTTCCGCGCCGCCTCGAGCAGCGCCGGAAGGAAGGCATGCTCCGCCTCGAGACCGAGGAGCACGACCGCGTCGGCGCGGTTCAGCCTCACGGCGAAGCTCGGCTTCATGGGCACGGCGTGGATGTCCTCGACGCCGGTGGCGAGGCTCGTCACGTCGACCTGGTCGCCGCCGATCTGCCGGGTCATGTCGGCGAGGTCGGGGATGGTGGTCACCACCTTCAGCTTGGCGGCGCCCGTCGCCGAGACGGCGAGCAGGCCGACGCCGAGCACGAACGGGAGAGCAAGGAAACGCGTCATGATCGTCTACTCCTATCGATCGCGGAAGCCGTGCACGTGGCTCCCGAGGATTACCGTCCATTGCAGGAAGAACTGGTTGTCGTTGCCTTCCGGGGCATCGAGACGCGTGTACTGGAGCCGGAAGCGCTGGAACTCGGAGGCCCAGACCGTGAGGTAGGGCGAGTATGCCTTCGTGTCGCCGCCCACGTGGTCGATGTCCTGCGCCCAGTCGAACAGGAACCCCGGATAGAAGCGCCGCGTGAGCCGCGCCTCGAGGTAGCTGTAGGCGCTGGCCGCATTCCGTCGCTTGAAGACGAGGGGCGGCGGGTCGGTCACCGCGGGTGCGTCGGCCGGGACGCCGAGGGTGCGCGCCAGGCTCAGCGCGGACGTGGCCCCGGGGAAGCCGCCGACCGGACGGTCCTCCTGGTTGTAGAGGAGCTCGCTCCCCCAGATGAGCCCGCGGTACGAGGCCTGGCTCAGCGGCACGTAGCGGTACGTGAGGTCGACGCCGGCCAGGTGGCGGCTCGCGCCGCCGTCGAGCTTCACCTCGGGGGTGTAGGCGTAGCTCGTGCCGAGGTCGATGCTGTTGGCGTCGTTCAGGTTGAAGAACGTCGCGCCGCGCCCGAGGTACGTGAACTGCGAGAAGTCGCGCGGCGTCGTGTTGCTGACGCGGTCGTTCGCGGCCCCGAGCTTGTTGTACGCCCCGGCGGTGAGGGTCAGGTACTGGGGCAGCGGGACCAGGTAACTGAGCTCCACCCCGTCGGCCTGCGACTCGCCGCCGATGAACCGGTCGAGGGCGGTGGGCCGGTTCACGAACGGCAGGTCGTGATCGTGAAACTTCGAGAGCCGCCCGAAGTCGGCGAAGAAGCGCCCGCCCTTGAGCGTCAGGTTATACGGCAGCGACGTCGTGACGATCGCCGCCTCCTCCACGTCGAAGCCGTCGGGGGACCCCGTGATGATCGCGTAGCCGCGCGCGAACGGGTCGACGGACGCCGACACCCCCAGCTCGGCAGCGCGGAACTCGAAGTCGCCGCGGTCCTTCTCGCTGTACGAGAACACGTTGTCGAGGATCAGCCCGATCGCCGGATTGAACTGCGATGGGAAGGTCTTGTTCGCAGCGGCGAGCGCGGGCTGCATCCGACGGAGGACCTGCTCGGTCACCTGCCGCTTCAGGCGTTCCTCGTCCGCCGCCGTCGAGCCGGACGGCGTAGCGGGCGGGGGCGGCGCCTTCGGCTGCTCCGCGCTCAGCTTGTCGATCACCTGCTGTTGCTTCTTGATCTGACCCTGGAGCTTCTCGAGCTGCCCCTGCAGGTCATGCAGCTCGCGCCGCAGCTCCTCGAGCGGCACGTCCTCGGCCCGGACCCGACGCGAACCCATGGCCAGCAGCGCTGCCATAGCCGCCGCGCCCCATCTTCGGTGAACGCGTTCCATCGCCACCCTCCTCTCCCCGGTGCCCCGGTTCACGACCGCCGGCGCACCCGGCGAGGGCGCGGCGGCGGCTAGACGTCGAGCGAGACGGAGGAGCGCGGCGGAGCGCGGCCGGTGCGGGGCGGCCGTTCGCCCTTGGCGGCCGCTGATGCTGGTCGCGCATGGACGGTGTGGACCGCGATCGGCGGCGCCGATACCGCGACCGGCGGAGCGCCGACGGCGGGCGAATGATGCACCGCCACGCAGACCGCACAGCTGCCCGCGCTGGCGCGCAGGGCGTCGTGGCGGTGGCCGTGGAGCACGACCGGCAGCAGGAACAGGCCGATCAGCAGGCCGATGCGAAGCCGCTTCACGACGGTGCCGCTCTATCGGCGGTGCGTCACCCTGTCAAGGCGCGCGACGGCTATCGGATCCACCGTCGTTCGACCAGCAGGTCACGCCCGTCTTGGTTGACCGTCGGGGCACCGGACGCTATGCGAGCGAATGATGAAGCGGCTGGAGCTCGCACGGGTCCGCATCTGCGAGCGATGCGGCCGCGGCCGCGCCGAGCTGCGCAGCGAGGATGGGAAGACGTTGACGGTTCCGCTCGACCCCGTGCGCGCCCGTGAGCTCGCGGACCCGCGGCCGGCAGAGGACGTGCGCGCGTTCACCGACCTCGTGCTCGCCGAGCTCGGTGCCGCCGGTCTGCAACCGCGCGAAGTGGTCCTCGACGTGGCGCACGGCCAGCTGCGCGCGCTGGTGTCGTGGGTGCGCCGTGACGAGCCGGAGGTGGCGGCGTGCACGGCGCAGGAAGGTGTCGGTCTCGCCGTCCGCGGCGCGCTTCGCCTCTACGCCACCGAGGAGGCGCTGGCGCACGCCGCACCCGAGCGCGGCGAGCACGAGGGTCCGCGGGGGCCGGGCGGCTCCGAGACGCTGCACTGAGTCCCGGCGCGCACGCGACGGGGGATCTAGCCGGGCGGCCACTCGATCTGCGATGGTCCGCGCATGCCGGCGGGTGTGAACACCGAATGCGGCGTGTCGGGGACGGCACGCCAGGTGAGACGAAGCTGCGTCGAGGTGCTGCCGGGCAGATCCTCGACCGTCACCTCGCCCGGCCGCCAATGGCCATCGACGTGGACGAGCGCGCCGTCGCGGCGGACTTTCACGAGGTTGCTCGTCGTGTCGCGGTAGTACTGGGTACGGACGACGGCGTGCCGCCCGCGGTCGATCGTGTAGACGAGCAGCGCGTACGCCGACCCGTACGCCGGCGCGCCGGTGACCACGACGCCGGCGGGGCTGTCGTCGCTCACGAGCGGCGTCCGCAGAGCGGAGGCGGTGAACACCTCGAGGTCCTCGAGCAGCAGGTCCGTGCCGGGGAGGGCGAGGCCCAGGATGGCCGGCGCCGCGCGACCGCGACTCTGGACCAGCGCCTTGCCGGGACGAAGGAGAGCGCGGACGCCGTCCTTCACCTCGAAGTACACGACGCGGCCGTGGCCGAGCAGGACGGCGTCGGTGCTCGCCGTGCCGCGGGTGATCCGGACGTCGGCGCGGGTGGGGACGCCGAAGCGGGCGTTGCTCTCGATCCCCGCAAGCAGCTCGGGCAGCCCTTCCGCGCGTGCGATCGTCGTGGTGAACACCATGACCATGAGGACGAGCCGGCTCGACATGCGCGTGATCATCGCGTGCCGCATCCGGCTGTCAAGCGAGGGCGAGAATGTGGCGAGCGCGCATCCATTCGCTCATCGCGCGGGCATTGATCACGCTCGCGCTGCTCGAGTCCGCCTGGCTCGTCTACCCGATCGTGCGGCGACACGTGCTCGCGATCGAGGACACGCCCGCGGCGCGTGGTCGGCGGGTTGCGGCCGCGCTCGGTTGCTTCGGGTGTCATGGTCCCGAGGGCAACGGCGGGGTTCGCAATCCGGGCAGCGAGGAGGGTACCGTGCCGGCGTTCACCGGCCAGACGCAGATGATGTTCGTCAAGGACGCCGGCGAGCTCCGCGAGTACGTGCTCGACGGCGCCCCCCGCCGGAAGCGCGAGGACCCCGACTATCGCGCCCGCATGGAAGCGGCGGCGCACCGCATGCCGGCGTTTCGCAGCTACGTCGACGGTGGCGACCTCGAGGATCTGGTCGCGTACCTGCGCGCGGCATCCGGCCAGGTGGTGCCCGACGAGCCGCGCGCCGCGCGCGGCGCCGAGCTCGCCGCCGACCTCGGGTGCTTCGGGTGCCATGGCCCGCTCGGTGCCGGCGGTCTCCCGAACCCCGGATCGCTGAAGGGCTACGTGCCGGGGTTCTGGGGCAAGGACTTCGACGACCTCGTGCGCGGCGATGACGAGCTGCGGGAGTGGATCGCCGAGGGAGGGAGCCGACGCCTCAGGGAGCATCCCGTCGGGAGCTTCTTCATTCAACGCCAGGCGATCAAGATGGCTGCGTACGGCCGTTTTCTCGCCGAGGACGACGTCGGCGCGCTCGCCGCATACGTGCGCTGGGTGCACGCCGGCTCGTGGCAGCCGCTCTCGCGCTGACGCGGCGCGCGGGTTGACCGGCTCGCGAGCCACGGTATAGCGTCGCCGCGCTCGAGGAGGTGTCCCGTGCGCGCCGCGGTGCTGAGAGAAGCGGGCCGTCTCGCCGTCGAGGAGGTTCCGCGCCCGGAGCCGGAGCCCGGCGAGCTGCTCCTGCGGGTGCGGGACTGCGGCATCTGCGGCTCGGACCTGCATGCGGCGCACACGCTGCCGCCGGGCACGGTGATGGGCCACGAGTTCGCGGGCGAGGTGGCGGCGCTCGGCTCCGGGGTCTCGGGCTGGGACGTGGGCGAGCCGGTCGTCGCCCTGCCGTACATGGCGTGCGGGTCGTGCGCCGCGTGTGTCGCGGGCGACGGCATCCGCTGCACCACCATCCGCTCGCTCGGGCTCGGTGACCTTCCGGGCGCGTATGCGGAATACGTGCGCGTGCATCCGGAGAGCTGTCTCCGCATCCCGGATGGCATCGGGTTTCGCGCCGCCGCGCTCGTCGAGCCGCTGGCGGTCGCGTTGCACGGGGTCCGGATGGCACCCGTCGCGGCGGGGACGGGCTGCCTCGTGATGGGTGCGGGACCGATCGGCCTCACCACCCTCCTCTGGTGTCGGGCGATGGGTGCCGTCACGGTGGTGTCCGACCCGGCCGAGGGTCGCGCGGCGCTCGCGCGCCGGCTCGGCGCGACGGCCACGGCCGATCCAGCGCGCGAGCATCCGGGGTCGCGCCTGCAGAGTCTCACGGGCCGCGATCCCGAGGTGGTGTTCGAGTGCGTCGGTATCCGGGGGACGCTGAACGACGCGCTCGCGCAGGCCGGCATCCGCGGAACCGTGGTCGTCCTCGGCGTGTGCTTCGGCGCGGACGAGATCGTTCCCGGCCTGGCCGTGATGAAGGAGCTCGTGGTGCGCTTCGCGCTCGCCTACACCAAGGACGATTTCGCCGCGGCGCTGGCCGCGCTCCAGGAGCGACGGCTCGACGTCGACGCGCTCGTCACCGACGTGGTTACCGTCGAGGACGCACCCCAAGCGTTCGAGGCGCTCATGCGCCCCACAACCCAGGGCAAAGTACTGATCGAGTTTTAGAGCCGTCTAGCTAACGCGTACGGCTCGCCCGCACGCGCCGCGCCGGCTCCGTCAAGCAACCTTGCTGACGTTGGCCGCTTGCAGCCCCTTGGGCCCCTGCGTGATCTCGAACGACACGCGCTGCCCTTCTTCGAGCGTCCGGAAGCCGGAGCCGCCGATCGCCGAATAATGCACGAACACGTCCTCACCCTCGTCGGTGGTGATGAAGCCGTACCCCTTCTGGCTGTTGAACCACTTCACCTTACCTTGGGCCACAGTTGCGTCCTCCCTGATTACTGACTGCGCCGCGGTAACTTGAGGGTCAGACGAACTGCCTTCTCCTCAACGACCAGCGACCATCGAAACCGATAGCATGGTGCTGCGACGGAAGGCAACCCGATCTCGCCGATGGCGCGACTCCTTGCAGGCGAGGGGCACGGTCATATAGACGGCCGCCATGTCGGCGATCGCGGAGCCGAAGCTCTCGACGGACGCACCGCGCCGGCGCGGCCGCCCGCGGGCCGCCGTCCGGCACGAACGATCGCCCCACGCGCGCGACTGGCTCGAGTATCTCGCGCTGCGCGCGGCATTCGCCGCGCTCGCCGCCGTGCCGCTTGCGGTCGCGCTCCGTGTGGGCGAGTTCGCGGCGCTCGCGGCGTACGTGCTCGATCGGCCGCACCGCCGCATCGGCATGCGAAACCTCGAGATCGCGTTTCGCGACAAAACGCTGCGGGCGCGGCGCAGGATTCTCCGCGCATCGTTTCTGAACCTCGGCCGGATGGCAGCCGAGCTGGCGCATCTGCCGCGGCTCTCGAGCGAGCGGTTGCAAGAGATGGTCCGCTTCGTCGACGAGGACTGGTGGCGCGAGGCGGTCTCGTGGGAGCGGAGCACCGGCGTCCTCGCGCTGAGCGGTCACTTCGGGAACTGGGAGCTGCTCGTCTTCGCGCACGGGATGCGCGGGCATCCGGTGCACATGGTGCACCGGGCGATCGCGAACCCCCTGATCGATCGCTGGCTGAACGCGCTGCGCGTGCGCGCCGGCACCCGCGCCATCCGCAAGCGTCATGCCGCGCGCGCGGTGCTCGCCGCGTTGCACGAGCACGGGTTCCTCGTGCTGCCGTTCGACCAGAACTCGACGCGCGGCCTCGGCGTCTTCGTCGACTTCTTCGGCGAGGCGGCGAGCACCAACGCCGGCATTGCACGCATCGCACTCCGGACGGACGCGCCGATCGTCCCGATCTTCATCGTCCGCGACGGCCGGCGCGCTCGCCACACCGTGCATGTGCTGCCGATCATGCAGGTGGAGCGTACGGGCGACGACCAGGCCGACGTCGTGCGCAACACCCAGCGGTTCTCCGACGTCTTCGAGGACATGGTCCGGCGGTATCCGGAGCAGTGGCTCTGGATGCACAAGCGATGGAAGACGCGGCCCGCCGGCGCGCCGAGGCTGTACTGACATGGCGGGGCGCCGTCCATCGTCACCGAAGCCGCGACGAAAGGCGGCACCGCCGGCCCGCAGCGTGCGGCAGCTCGAGCGCGCGCTGGCCGAGGCGCGGAAGACGCTGGAGGCCGAGCGCCAGCGACACGCCCGGCAGCTCGAGGCCGTGCGGCGCAAGGCCGACCGCCAGCTCGCCAGCGTCGTCCGCGAGATCACCGCATTGCGCCATCACCAGGCGCGGGCCGAGGACCTCGCGCGCCGTCTGGCCGACTGCGAGGCGCGGCGCGAGGCCGGGAGGGAGCCTCCCGCCACGACGGCCGCTATATTACCCTTGACAAGGGACCCGGACGGGGAGGAGCCTCTGGGCGGAGGGTCCGGGCAGGGAAACCGGTGAGGAGCAGCCGGGAAGGCAAGTATCAATGGGAAAGATTCGAGTCCTCTTGGTTGACGACCACACCGTCGTGCGACAGGGTTTGCGGCGTCTGCTCGAGTCCGACGAGGAGATCGAGATCGTCGGCGAGGCGGGAGACGGTCGCAGCGCGACGGAGCTCGTCCAGCGGATCCATCCGAACGTCGTCGTCATGGACATCGCCCTTCCGGAGCTGAACGGCATCGAGGCCACCCGCCAGATCGTCAAGCGCAACGACGGCACCAAGGTGCTGATCCTCACCATGCATGCCGATGACGTGTACGTGCGGCAGGCGTTGAAGGCAGGGGCCCGTGGTTACCTGCTGAAGGACTCCGAGGACCTCGATCTCCTGAAGGCCATCAAGGCGATCGGCCGCGGCGGCTCGTTCTTCAGCCCCGCGGTTTCGAAGGTGCTGCTCGAGGGCTACCTCGGCGATGCGGCCGGACAGGACGTGGAAGACAACCTCGCGCTGCTGACCGATCGCGAGCGCGAGGTGCTCCAGCTGATCGCCGAGGGCAAGACGAACAAGGAAGTCGCCGGGCTGCTGACGGTGAGCATCAACACGGTCGAGACGCACCGCAAGCACATCATGGAGAAGCTCGATCTCCACAACACGGCGGAGATCGTGCGGTTCGCGCTGCGCAAGAAGATCGTCCACTGAGCATCGCGCCAGCGGCGCGTTCCACGCTCGGGACACCCTGACGAGGCGATACTTGACAATCCGCGGTCCGGCGCGCCATAGCCGCGTGGTCAATCGCTTAAATCAATGCGAGCGACCCGATGAAATCGGCTCTCCAGAAGGCGCGCGAGGCACCCGGCTCCACCAAGGCGCGCATCCTCGGCGCGGCCGAGGAGGTGTTTGCGGCCCGGGGATACGAGGGCGCCTCCACCCGAGACATCGCGGCGCGCGCCGGCGTCAACATCTCGAGCCTCCACTACCATTGGGAGTCGAAGGAGACCCTCTACTTCGCCGTCTTCCGGAACGTCTTCGACCAGATCGTCGACCTGCTCGAGAACACACTGCCGCCGTTGCTCGGCCGCCATCGGGACAAACGGGCCGTCGTCGACGTCGCGATGGGCGCGCTGTTCGACTTCTTCGCGGGTAACCCGAACGTCCCGAAGCTCCTCCTGCGGCGCATCATCGACGATACGGACTCGGACCTCGGCATCGAGCGCGACGTCCTGGCGCCGAGCTGGAAGCAGTTCTCGGCATGGCTCGCACGACTCGGCCGCCCGTTCACCGACGCGGAATCGCGGCTCTTCATGCTCTCCGTACACTCCGTGCTGCTCGTCTACCTGCTCGACAGCACCGCCTACCGGAGCCTGCTCGGCGGCAGCGTCCACGCGGCACCGATCCGCGACCAGGTACGCCGGCACGTGATCGAGCTCGTTCACCGGCTGCTCGCCGCCTGAGGGGCGATGCGCGCCCTGATCACGGCCTCGTTCGACCCGGCGGCGCGGGCACGCCTCGAGCGCCTCATGGACGTCGTGCACGAGGACTGGAAGGAGCGGGGGGCGATCCACTTCGACGGCGCCGAGTTCGCGGCGCACATCCGTGACGTCGGCGCGGACGTGCTGATCGTCGAAGCGGACCTGGTGCACGCCGAGGTGCTGAATGCCTGTCCGCTCCGGATGATCGGCTGCTGCCGCGGCGATCCCGTGAACGTCGACCTGGCTCTCGCCACCGCCAAGGGCATTCCGGTCTTCCACGCGCCGGGTCGCAATGCGGATGCGGTCGCCGACCTGGCAGTCGCCTTCATGCTGATGCTGGCCCGCCGGCTGCCGGCCATCCAGGAGGCATTCGGCGGCGGGAAGGTGCGGCTCGACAGCGCCGCGGACTTCCTCGCGGTCTACACGGGCTTCACCGGCTTCGAGCTCGGGGAGCGGACGGTCGGCCTCGTTGGCCTCGGCGCCGTGGGGCGCGAGGTCGCGCGCCGCCTCCTGCCGTTCAAGGCTCGCGTGCTCGCCGCCGATCCGTGTCCCGCGGACGTCCCGTCCGGCGTCACGCTCGTCGAGCTCGACGACCTGCTGCGCGAGGCGGACATCGTGTCGCTGCACGCACCGCTGACGCCCGAGACGTACGGCCTGCTCTCCCGCGCGCGGCTCGCACTCCTCCGGCCGTCGGCGTTCTTCATCAATACGGCGCGTGCGCACCTCACCGACGAGGACGCGCTCTACGAGATGCTGCGCGACGGCCGGCTCGCCGGCGCGGCACTCGACGTCCTCACCGACGAGCCGTTACGTCCGGGGAACCGCTTCCTCGGCCTGCCGTCGGTCATCGTGACGCCGCACATCGGCGGCGCCACCGTCGACGTCGTGCGGCATCAGAGCACGATGGTCGTCGAGGCGATCGAGCACTACCTGCGCGGCGAGCGGCCGCGCTGGATCGCGAATCCGGCGGTGCTCGACGGACGGGTCTGAGCGGGCCGTGGATTGCGTCGTCACGCTCGATGCCGGGACCGGCTCCGGCCGCTGCGTCGTCTTCGACGCGGCGGGGGGGCCGCTCGCGTCGGCGCAGGAGCCGTTTCACTACCGGCGGTTCACCAATCCCGACGTGCCGTTCGTGCGCGGCTTCGACCTCGACCCGCGCGCGTTCTGGGGCGCCCTCGCGCGGTGTGCGCGCACGGCGCTCGCCGCCCTGCCGCCCGGCGCGCGGATCCGCGGCGTGATCGCCACGAGCCAGCGCGAGGGCTGTGTGTTTCTCGATGCCGCCGACGAGGTGCTCTATGCGGGACCGAACCTCGACGCGCGCGCCTTCGCCGAGGGCATGGAGATCGAGCAGCGGATCGGCGCCGAGCGGCTCCACCAGGTCACTGGCCACGCGCCGCCGTACATCTTCCCCGTCGCGCGCTACGCCTGGTACCGCAAGTACCACGATGGTGCACGCGTGTCGCGGCTCTTCATGCTGAACGACTGGATCACCTACCGGCTCTCGGGGGTCGCCGTCGCCGAGCCGTCCAACGCCGGCGAATCCATGCTCTACGACGTGGCGCGGCGCGAGTGGTCGGCCGAGATCCTGGAGACGCTCGACATCCCGCCCGGGATCCTGCCCGAGGTCCGTCCGGCGGGCACGTGTGTCGGCGGCGTGACCGCGGGCGCCGCGGCCGAGACGGGCATCCCGGCAGGCACGCCCGTCTTCGTCGGCGGCGCGGACACGGAGAGCGCGCTCCTCGGCTCGGGCGTGTACGAGCCCGGCGCGACCGGCGCCGTGCTCGGGACGACGAGCCCGGTGCAGACCGTCATCGACCACCCGCTCATCGACCCGCGCGGCAACCTCTGGACGAGCTGCCACGTCGTGCCCGATCGCTGGGTGCTCGAGAGCAACGCCGGCGACACCGGCGACTCCTATCGCTGGCTGCTCGAGCTGATGTACGGGACCGCCGACGCCAGTACGTATGCCGTCGCCGAGGACGCGATGCGAAACCGCGACTCGGCGCCGAGCCAGGTCTACTGCCACTTCGGCCCCGTCATCTTCAACCTGCGCGAGCTGAACCCGCTGAAACCCGCCGGGATGCTCTTCCGCTTCCCGCTGCTGCACGTCGACCGGCCGCTGCGCGGCGAGGTCCTGCACGCCTTCTTCGAGAACGTCGCGTTCGCGATTCGCGGCAACTGCGAGCAGATCGCGGCGGTGACGGGGCGGCCGATCCCCGTCCTCACCGTGAGCGGCGGGATGGCGCAGAGCCCGACGCTCGCGCGGCTGCTCGCCACCGTGCTCCGCGCGCCCCTCGCCGTCGCCACGGTGGTCGAGACCGCGAGCCTCGGCTGCGCGATCCTCGCCGCCGTCGGCGCCGGGCTGCACGCCGGCCTCGGCGACGCGGTGGCGGCCATGAGCCGACGGCGACCTGTCGACCCCGTGGCGGGCGAGACGAGCGAGTACGACGACCGCTACCACCGGTGGCGCGAAGTCTACGGCAAGCTCACGGCCTGGATGCTGTGACCCGACGGGGACGGCCGTGATCCGCGCCGTGCTCTTCGACCTGGACGGCGTGCTGACCGATACCGAGCGGCTCCACTGGGGCGCGTACCGGCAGGTGCTGCTCGAGCTCGGCGTCGACATGGGCATCGAGGAGTACCGCCGGTGGTTCATCGCGCGCGGCATCGGCCCCGAGTACACCTGCCGGACCTACCGCCTGCCGGTCTCGCCCGACGAGCTGCGCGCGCTGAAGGCTCCCGTGTATCGCACGCTGCTCGAAGCAGGCGTGCGACCGATGCCGGGCGCGCGCGAGGCGCTCGCTCGGCTGGCGCCGACGCATGAGCTCGCGATCGCCACCAACACGGCGCGGGTGGAGGTCGATCTGATCGTCGCACAGCTCGGGCTCGGCGGGTTTCTCCGCACGACGATCACGCGCGAGGATTACGTTCGCGCCAAACCGGCTCCCGATGCCTACCTCGCCGCGGCCGCCGCGCTCGGTCTCCGCCCGAGCGAGTGCGCCGTGGTGGAGGACACGGAGCGCGGCGCCGCCGCGGCGCTCGCCGCGCGGATACCGGTGATCGCGGTGCCGAACGACCTCACGTTCGACAACGATTTCACGCACTGCGTCCGCCGGCTCGGATCGCTCGACGAGCTGACGGCGGAGCTCCTCGACCGCCTCGGGTGACGCGGACCATGCCGCCGGAACCGGCGCTCGAGGTCCGAGACCTGCGGAAATCGTTCGGTCGCATCGAGGCGGTGGCCGGCGTCTCGTTCCGTGTCGCCGCCGGAGAGATCGTCGGCTTCCTCGGTCCGAACGGCGCCGGGAAGACGACGACGCTCCGCATCCTCGCGGGCATCTTCCCGCCGACCAGCGGCGAGGTGCGCGTCGCCGGTCACGACGTGATGCGCGAGCCTCTCGCCTGCCGGCGGGCAGTCGGCTATTTCCCGGAGTACGCCCCCTTCTATCCGGACCTGAGCGTCCGGGCGTACCTCGACTTCGTCGCCCGCCTGAAGCGCATCCCGCGCCGCGCGCGGGCCGACGTCATCGGCCGTGCGCTCGCGGCGTGCGCCCTCGAGACCGTCGCGCACCGGCGCGTCGGCACGCTCTCCAAGGGGTACCGCCAGCGCGTCGGTCTCGCGCAGGCGCTCCTCGGCGACCCGCCGATCCTCATCCTCGACGAGCCGACCATCGGGCTCGACCCCGGCCAGGTGGTCGAGATGCGCGAGCTGCTCGGCGGACTGCGCGGCGCGCGTACGGTGTTTTTCTCGAGCCACGTGATCGCGGAGGTCGCGGCACTCTGCGAGCGCGTGATCGTCGTCGCCCATGGGCGTCTCGTCGCCGAAGGGTCGCCCGCCGAGCTCCGCGAGCGCCTGCATCGGCGGCGGCGCGCCGTCCTGCGGGTTGACGGACCGCCAGCGGAGGTCGCCGCCGCGCTCGGCGCCGTGCCGGGCGTACTCGCGGTCGAGCCGACGGCGGGCGGCTTCGTGCTCGAAGGCGAGGATCACGCCGAGCTCGCGCGCGCCGCGGGCGACGTGGTCCGGCGGCACGGCTGGACCGTCCTCGAGCTTCGCCCCGAGGCGGTCGGTCTCGAGGAGATCTTCCTCGGCCTGGTCGGCGACGGAGAGCGCGGCTCGTGATCGTCCTCGCCGTGGCCCGGAAGGAGCTCGCGCTCTACTTCGGCTCGCTCCTCTTCTACGCGCTCGCCGCCGTGTTCCTCGTCCTGGCGGGATATCGGTTCTATACGAACCTCGGCTTCTTCGTCCTCATGGGCGGGACGGACCTGGCGCGCGGCCTCTGGCAGTATCAGCTGCTCGACGTCGAAGGGCTGCTGCTCGTGCTGGTGCCGCTCCTCACCATGCGGCTCTTCGCCGAGGAGCGGAAGCTCGGCACCCTCGAGCTCCTCTGGACGTACCCGGTGCGCGACGCCGAGATCGTCGTCGGGAAGTTCGTCGCCTGCCTCGCGGTGGTCGTCGTCCTCGTCGCCGCGACGGCGGTGCATCCGGCCATGGTCGCCCGCCTCTACGTGGTTCGACCCGGACCGCTGCTCGCCGGCTACGCCGGCCTCGTGCTGCTCGGCGCCGCCTTCGTCGGCTGCGGGCTCTTCGTGTCCGCGCTCACCGAGAGCCAGCTGGTCGCCGCAGCGGCCACGTACGGCATTCTCTTCTTCTTCTGGATGGTCACGTGGAACGAAGCGGCAGTCAGCGAGACGGCGCTCCGCCTGCTCGTGCCCTTCTCGCTCTTCGACCGCTTCTATCCGTTCGCGCGCGGTGCGATCGACACGCGCGACGTCGCATACCTGGGCCTCTTCACCGTCACGTGTCTCGCGTTCACGCTCTTCGCGCTCGACACGCGCCGCTGGCGGGGGCTCCGGTGAGCACGCTGTCGCGATCTGCGCGCGGATGGACCGAGCTCGGCGCGCACGTCGTGCTCCTGCTGATCGGGCTCGGCGGCATGCAGGTGGCGGCCGAGCGGACGAACCGCCGCATCGACCTGACACCGGGCCGCGCGCTTTCCCTCGCGCCCGCGACGCGGAAGCTGCTGGCAGAGGTGACCGCGCCGCTCCGCATCACGGTCTTCTTCCGCCGCGGCACGCGCGAGCGCCATGCCGATCTCGTCCGCCTGTTCGCCGACGCCAATCCGCGCATCGCGTTCGAGCTCCTCGACCTCGACCGCTTCCCGGAGCGCGCGCGCAGCCTCGGCGTGACGTCCTACGGTCGCGCCGCCATCGAATACGGCGGGCGTCGCGCCGTGGTGCTGGCCGCGCCGGAGGAGGAGCTGGCGGGCGGCATCCGGCGCGTCGTGCACGGCCGCCGGCGGCACCTCGTCTTCACTACCGGTCACGGCGAACGAGAGCCCGGTGGCGCCGCCGACGGCTACGGCCGGTTGGCCGCCGCGCTCGGAGCCGAGGACTACGTCGCCGGCGCTGCGTCGCTCGTCGACGGGCCCGTGCCCGACGGCACCGACGTGCTCCTCGTCGCCGGGCCGCGCCACGACTTCCTGCTGTCCGAGCTCGACGCCGTCGCCGCGTACCTCGCTGCGGGTGGCGGCGTGGTCATGCTCCTCGACCCCGCGCCGCTGCCCAACGTGGCCCAGCTCCTCGCGAGCATGGGGATCCAACTCGGCGACGACATGATCGTCGACCGCGAGCGGCGCGTGCTCGGCACCGACGGGCTCGCCGCCGTCGTCGAGCTCTTCAAGCGCGGGAACCCGGTGACCGATCCGGATGCGGGGGCGATCGACACGGGCGTCGTGTTGCCGTCGGCCCGCACCGTCGACGTCGGCACGGAGGTGCCCGGCGTCGCGGCCGAGACGATCGCCCGGACGGCCCCGAGCGCCTGGACGGAGCACGACCCCGCCCGCGCCCGGCGCGGCGAGGAGCCGTCGGCGGCGGCGGGCGACACGCCCGGCTCCGCGCCGGTCCTCGTCATGGCGCAGGTCGGTGCCGACGACGGGGTTGGCCACCGCCGCGGCCGCCTCGTCGTCGCCGGGGACGCCGACTTCGCGAGCGACGCTTACCTCGATCTCCTCGGCAATCGTGACCTCGCGCTCAACGCGATTGCGTGGGTCGCCGGCGAGGAGGCGCTCGCCGGCGAGCGCCCGAAGCGCGTGCCGGAGGTCGACCGCCCGCTCTCGCCCCTCGTGCTGACGGCGCGCGATGCGCGCGCGATCTTCGTGGCCGGCGTGGTCGTCGAGCCCGGCCTCGTGCTGCTCGCGGGCGTCGTCCTCGTCGGGCTGCGGCGCCGTCGGGGGTAAAGGTGCGGCGCACGCTCCCGCTCGCCGCGCTGGCGGCATTCGGTGTGCTGCTCGTCCTCTGCGTGCGCCCGGCGGCCGTGCCGAGGGGCCGCGATGCCGCGCGCGGGCATCGTCTGTTCAACGCCGACGCGAGGTCCGTGCGCGGCGTCGCGCTCGAGCTGCATGGCCGGCACGTCGCGTCGACGCGGGGAGCGCGCGGCTGGAGCATCGACGGCCGCCCGGCCTCGCCCGAGGCGGCG
>VBKG01000192.1 GCA_005879585.1 Deltaproteobacteria bacterium
TCAACGGATCCCCGACGGGGTGACGCCCAACTACCACGTGTTCGCCGCGGTCTGCGGGGGCGAGCGCGGCCCGCTCGTCCGCCACCTGGACGACGTGGGCATTCAGACGAACGTCTACTACCCACTGCCGCTTTATCGCCAGGAGGCAAATCGCGAGCTATGTCGCGAGCAGCTTCCGCTCCCGCACGTCGAAGCGCTGTGCGAGCGGATCCTCGCGCTGCCGCTCTACCCCGAGATGCCGGCTGAGGCGCAATCCATGGTGATCGAGGCTCTGAACCGGTTCGCCACGTCGCGCCGCGGCGGCCGCGCCGACTGAGCCATGGCGCGGGGCGAGGAATTCGCGCGCATCGGCAGCAACGCCTCCGCCCGATGACCGCCAACCGCTCGGTCACCGTCATCATGCCAGTTTACAACGAGGCCACCCTGCTCGCGGCGGCGGTGGCGACGGTCGACGGCTTCCTCGGGGAGCGGACGGCATGGCGCTACGAGCTCCTAATCGTCGAGAGCGGCAGCACGGACGGGACCGCGGACCTGGCGGACCGCCTGGCCGCGTCCAATCCGCGCGTGCGCGTGATCCACGAGGGCGCCAAACGTGGCTTCGGCAGCGCGCTGCGACTCGGCTATGCCGAGGCCTCATGTGCATGGGTGTGGCTCGTGACCGCGGACCTGCCATTCCCGCTCGAGGCGTTCGACGACGCGGCCGGACACGCCGAGGAGTGCGACGCGGTCGTGAGCTTCCGGACGGCGGACCCGCGGGCGATCGGCCGGCGGATCCGGTCCGCCGTTTTCAACGCGCTCGTGAAGACCGTGCTGCGCCTGCAGGCGCGGAGCGTCAATTCGGCCTTCAAGCTCCTGCGGACCGACCTCGTGCGGAGCTTGCCGCTCACGTCGAACGGTTGGCTGATCGACGCCGAGCTGCTCTACTGGATGCAGCGCTCGGGCGCGCGCTGGACAGAGATTCCGGTCCCTGTGATCGAGCGGACCGCGGGACGGTCGACGGTCGGGATCGCTACGCCCCTCGCCGTCCTCGGCGAGCTGATCCACTTCCTCCGGACGAAAGACCGCGTGCTTCCCGCGCCGCGGCGCACGCCGGTCAGAACTCGATGACCGTGTCCTCGCCGTCGCCCACGTGCACGGTGTCGACGAAGCGGATCATCCGGCGCCGGTTGGCCATCAGGACCGAGCTCGTCCGGATACCACCGCCGAAGAACCGGACGCCGCGCATGAGCGTGCCGTCGGTCACGCCGGTGGCGACGAAGAGGATGTCCGGGCCCGGCGCGAGGTCACGCTCGGTGTAGATGCGCTTCACGTCGGTGATGCCCATCCGGTGCATGCGCTCCTCCTGACCGGGCTTCGTCGGGACGAGGCGTGCCCGCATGCCGCCGTTGAGGCAGCGGAGCGCGGCCGCGGTCAGCACGCCCTCGGGCGCGCCGCCGATGCCCATCACGACGTGGACGTTCGTCCGCCGCACGGCGGCCGTGATCCCGGCGGACAGGTCGCCGTCGCTGATCAGCTTGATGCGGGCGCCGGCCCGCCGGATGTCGGCGATGAGCTTCTCGTGCCGTGGCCGGTCGAGCACGATGACGACGAGGTCCCGGACGCCGCGGCCGAGCGCGCGCGCGATGGCTTTCAGGTTGTCGTCCGCCGGCGCATCGAGGTCGATGGCGTTCCGCGCCCCGGGGCCGACCACGATCTTCTCCATGTAGCAGTCGGGCGCGTGCAGGAGGCCGCCGCGGTTGGAGGCGGCGAGCACCGCGATCGCGCCCGGCGAGCCGGTGGCGCACAGGTTCGTCCCCTCGAGCGGGTCGACGGCGATGTCCACCTCGAGGTCCTCGGGGCGCCCCTGCCCGACCTTCTCGCCGATGTAGAGCATCGGCGCCTGGTCGCGCTCGCCCTCGCCGATGACCACCGTGCCACGCATGGGGAGCGCGTCCATCTCCTTGCGCATCGCCTCGACGGCGACATGGTCGGAGTGGCGGCGGTCGCCCTGCCCCATCGTGCGCGCCGCATCGATTGCGGCCTCCTCGCAGACGCGCAGGAACTCGCGCGACAGCGCCTCGCTGCCCACCTCCCTGGCCGGCTGCCGCTCGGCCGTCACTTCGTCCTCCCCGCGTAGATGTCCATCACGGTCTGGAGGAAGTCGATGGCCTCCTTGCGGGGCCGCTGGAAGGAGTTGCGTCCGATGATCGACCCGAAGCCGCCGCCGTCCCGGACGGCCCGCACCTCGTCGAAGATCGAGGCGGTGTCCTTCGCCTCGCCGCCGGAGAAGATGAGGATCCGCCGGCCGTTGAACGCGCTCTGGACGACGTGACGCACGCGCTCGGCGAGCGTTGCGATCGGGACGCGCTCCTTCTCGTAGACCTTCTTGGCAGCCGCCTGCTCGATGTGCGACGTCGGCAGCTTCACCTTGACGACGTGCGCGCCGAGCTGGCAGGCGATCTGCGCCGCGTAGGCGACGACGTCGATCGCGGTCTCGCCCTCCTTGGAGAGCCCCGAGCCGCGCGGGTAGGACCAGACGACCACGGCGAGGCCCTTCCGCTTGGCCTCCTCGCCGAGCGCCCGGATCTCCTCGTACATCGTGTTCCGCAGGGTCGATCCGGGATAGATCGTGAAGCCGATCGCGGCGCACCCGAGCCGGAGCGCCTCGTCGACGCTGCCCGTGAGCGCGGGGCACGGCTCACCGCCGGCGAGGCTGTCGGAGTTGTTGAGCTTCAGGATCAGCGGGATCTCGCCGGCGAACTCCGCCGCGCCCGCCTCGAGGAACCCGAGCGGCGCCGCGTAGGCGTTGCACCCCGCGCCGATCGCCAGCTCGAAGTGGTAGCGCGGGTCGTAGCCGGCGGCGTTCGCGGCGAACGAGCGTGCGGGTCCGTGCTCGAATCCCTGATCGACGGGCAGGATGACGAGGCGACCCGTGCCCCCCAGGCGCCCGTGGCTCAACAGGCGCGCGAGGCTGGCGCGCGTGCCGGGGCTGTCGCTCGCATACCAGCCGAGAATCTCGCGGACTCGCTCGTTCATGTTCGACACTCCTCCTCTTCGCTGTCCTCAGGTCCGGCCGCAGCGGCCCATACCGCAGCCCGGCCGGCCGCACCCCCCGCTTTCGCCGCGTACGCCGTACCCGAGATCGTCGAGCGCCGACTCCTCGACCCAGCGCACCTCTTCCGGATCCATCTCCGCGTCGCAGTGCAGGCAGAGCCGATGCAGCTCCCCCCGCTCGTCGACGTGCAGATGCAGCAGCACGTCGCGCCGGCAGCGCGCACAACGGCTCACCGGGAACCCCGCGTCGGCTGCCGTGCCGATCACGGGCGCTCCTCCCGCACGATGCCGATCGCGGCGAGCTCGCGCAGCATGTGGGCGCGGTGCGTCGCGGGCCAGTAGACCCGCCCGCATCCGCCGCAGACGAGAAAACGGGGGGCCGTGTCCCAGACGTACGGCGGCACCCGGTCCCGCGCGCGTTCGCGCGGCAGCGCGTCGAGCGCCCGATTGCAGTCGAGGCAGCGGGTGAGGAGCGGCGCCGCGCCCACCGGGACCGCCGCCGACACCTGGCGGAGCTGGTCGCGGAAGTGGTCGCTCGCGATGAAGAGATGCGGGGGCAGGTTCCGGTCGCGCAGGAGTCGGGTGTCGCGCGTGAGGATGAGCCGCCGCTCGCGGCGCGCGCAGTCGACCAGCGTCCGGTCGCGGAGGTGGCGGCCGTAGACGACGTCGTGACCCAGGATGCGGAGCCAGCGGGCGAGCCGGCCGAGCATCCAGTCGACGGCGAAACGCTGCACCTCGCCCGGCTTCCCCTCGAGCTCGGCCATGGGCATCGGCTAGTTTAGCGCCGTTCCCTCCGGCAGGCGAGCCGCCGCGCGGACCCGCGCGAGCGCGTCGCCCGCCCGGCCGGCGCGCACCAGCGTCGCGAGCGCGGGGCCGACGTCCGCATCGCGCGCTGCGAGACGGTCGAAGACGTCGAGGTCGGTGCCATAGACCAGCTCGCCGAGGAGCCGGGCGTTGTTCGGCGGCACGAGCTCGTCCCGATGCCCGAGCCTGCGCCGGACGAGCGTCTCGGCCGCGACGCCGGCGAGCCAGCTCCGGAGCCGCTCGCGGCGCGGAGCCGGCAGCCGGGCGGCATAGAGCCGGCGGAGCCGCGCCGCCACGCGCGTGAAGAAGGCGGCCCGGGCCCGGGTCACCGCCCATCGCCGGCGCGCCTCCGCGCACCGCGCGGCCGCCGCCCCGGGCCCCGAGCAGAAGAACGCGATCGCGCCGCGGTGGCCGGCAAACGTGGCCGCCGACTCGTTGAACGCCGCATCGCCCGGCACGTAGACGGTCGAGTGAAAGAGCTCGTGGATGAGCGTGTCGGCGAGATCGACCGGCGGCGCCTGGGCGACGGTCGAGAGGAGCGGATCCGCGAACCAACCCAGGGTACTGAAGGCCACCGCAGGCCGGACATCGACGTCGAAGCCGCGCGCCGCGAGCCGGCGGCCGGCCGCGTCGGCCGCCGCCCGATCGAAGAACCCCTGATACGGGACGCGGCCGACGATCGGGTACCACCAGGTGTACGGCGCCAGTCGGTCGCGATGGGCGGCGGACAGCACGTACGCCGTCGCGTCGCGGTCGAGCTCGGCGAACGTGGCGTAGTTCTGGCCGACGCGAAGCCCGAGCGGCCCGGCGGCGAACGTCCGCACGGCGCGTACGAGCTCGAGCCGTTCGCGCAGCGTCGGGTCGAGGTCGGGACGGGCGAGCAGCTCGGCGATGGGACGGCGGCGGAGCAGGATCCGGGCCTCGGACCAGCCGGCGCGGAGGACGTACCCCGGTCCACCCCCGCCGCACGCCGTGAGAAGGACGAGCGCCGCGAGGAGGAGCCGACGCGTCATGGCTGCGCCGCGACCCGCGCGACGGGCGCCGCCGTGGCGCCGTACTGCATGCGGTGGAGACGCGCGTAGATGCCGCCGCGCGCCAGGAGCTCCGCGTGCGCGCCCTCCTCGCGCAGCTCGCCCTTGTGCATGACCAGGATGCGGTCCGCGGTCTCGATCGTAGAGAGGCGATGCGCGATCACGACCGCCGTGCGGCGCGCGAGCAGCTTCGTGAGCGCGTCCTGGACCAGCCACTCGGTGGCCGGGTCGACGCTCGACGTCGCTTCGTCGAGCACGAGGATGGTCGGGTCGTGCGCCAGCGCGCGCGCGAAGGCGAGGAGCTGGCGCTGGCCGCCCGACAGGTTGCTCCCGCGCTCGCGCAGCAGCGCGTCGTACCCGCCCATGCGGCGGATGAAGCCGTCGGCGTTCACGTGCGCGGCCGCGGCCTCGACCGCGGCGCGCGAGATGTCGCGCCGCCCGAGCGTGATGTTCGTCTCGACAGGGCCGCTGAAGAGGAACACGTCCTGGAGGACAACAGCGATCTTTCCCCGGAGCGCCCGCGGATCCCAGTCGCGCACGTCGATGCCGTCGACGAGGATGCGGCCGCGGCCGACGTCGTACAGCCGGTCGAGCAGCTTGATGAGCGTCGTCTTCCCGGATCCGGTGGCCCCCACGATCGCCACGTGCTCCCCGGCGGCGACCCGGAACGACACGTCGCGCAGCACCCAGTCCTCGTTCCGGTACGCGAACCACACGTGCTCGAACACGATGTCGCCGCGCGCCCGCGCCGGCGCCTGCGGCTCCGCCGGCGCCGGCTCCACCTCGAGGTCGAGGACGGAGAAGATGCGCTCGGCGGCGGTCATCGACGACTGCATGACGGCGTACTTGGCGCTGAAGTCGCGGATCGGGACGAAGAACTGCTGGATGTACTGGATGAACGCGACGAGCGTGCCGATCTCGAGGAGGCCGTTCCGCGTGAGCCGGCCGCCCTCCCACAGCAGCATCGCGATCGAGACGGTGCTCATCGACTCGACGAAGGAGAAGAGCGCCGCCTCGAGCTTGTTGGACAGGTGGTAGGCGTCGCGATGCTCGGAGTTCAGCCGCTCGAACTCCACGAAGGCGCGCGCCTGGCGGTCGGCGAGCGCGATGGCGGTCATCCCCGAGATGGCTTCCTGCAGATAGCCGTTGATGCGCGCGATCCGCTCGCGGATCATGCGGTACGTGCGGCGCACCTGCCGCCGGAAGAAGTCGACCGCCGCGACGATGACGGGGAACAGCGCGAGACTCGTCAGCGCGAGCCGCCAGTCGATCCAGAGCATGACGGCGACGATGCCCGCCAGGCCGAGCACGTCGAGCACGATGGTCATCGCCCCGGCGGCGAACATCTCCTGCAGCACGTCGACGTCCGTGGTGAGCCGCGAGACCACGCGCCCGACCGGGTTCTGGTCGAAGAAGCGCATGGGGAACCGCTGGACGCGCGCGAAGAGCGCGACCCGCAGGTCGGCGAGGCTCCGCTGCGCGAGCACCATGGTGAGGTACTGCTGGCCGTAGTACGTGGCGAACTCGGCCGCGATCATCGCGAGGTACACGAGCCCGAGCGCACGCAGGCCGCCCGCGTCGTACCGCGCGACGTAGCGGTCGATGCCGACCTTCACCAGGTACGGCTGCACGAGACGGAACGCCTGCTGCGCGGCGGAGAGGACCAGCGCCATCCAGAACACGCGCCGGTACGGGCAGACGAACGTCCAGAGCCGCCGGATCAAGCGCGCGTCGTACGCCTTGCCGAACTCGCGCTCGCCCTGCAGATCGGTCGCCATCAGATGGCTTCCAGCTCCACCTCGAGCGATTGCTGCCGGAAGAGGTCGGCGTAGGTGCCACCGCGCGCCACGAGCGTATCGTGGTCGCCGGATTCGACGATCCGGCCCTCCTCGAGGACGAAGATGAGGTCAGCCTCCTTGACCGTGGTGATCCGGTGCGACACGAGGATCGTCGTCCGGGCGCGAAAGAAGTCGCGGAGGCGGTCGAGGATCTCGCGTTCGGTCTGCGCGTCGACGCTCGAGAGCGCGTCGTCGAGGACGAGCACGCGCGGCGCGGCGGCCAGCACGCGGGCGAGCGCGACGCGTTGCTTTTGCCCGCCCGACAGCGTCACGCCCCGCTCGCCGACGATCGTGTCGAGCCCGTGCGGGAACTCGGCGACGTCGCGCCCGAGCGACGCCATCCGCACGGCCTGGTCGACGCGGCCGTCGCCGTCCGCCTCGAGGGCGAAGGCCACGTTGTCGCGGACCGAGCGCGAGAACAGGAACGGGTCCTGCGGCACGAGCCCGACCTGGCACCGCAGCCAGCCGAGCGGCAACGTGCGCACGTCGCGGCCGTCGAGCAGGATGGCACCCGCGTCGACGTCGAACAGGCGCGGCAGGAGCTGCACGAGCGTGCTCTTCCCGGCGCCCGTCCGGCCGACGAGCGCGACCGTGCTGCCGGCGGGGATCGTCAGGTCGACGTCGTCGAGCACCGGCGGCGCGTCGGGACGGCCGGGATAGCGGAAGGAGACGCCGCGGAGGACGAGCTCGCCGCGGACATCGGCGGGCGCGGTCGCGCCCGCAGGGCTCGTGACCGCGGGGGCGACGGCGAAGAGCTCGTTCAGCCGCTGCATCGCCGCGCGGCCGCGCTGCACGATCGACAGCATCCAGCCGAGCGCCATGGTCGGCCACGCGAGCTGTCCGAGGTAGCCGATGAACGCGACGAGGTCGCCGATCGACAGCCGGCCGGCGATCGCCTCGCGCCCGCCGTACCAGAGGACGACGAGGACGCCGACGCCGCCGACGATGTTCATCACCGGGCCGATGAACCCCCGCACCCGCGCCAGGCGGAGGTTCAGCTCCTGGAAGTGCGCGTTGGCCCGCGCGAAGGTGTCGACCTCGTGCTCCTCGGCGGCGTATGCCTTCACGACCTGGATGCCCGAGAGGTTCTCCTGCACGCGGCTCGAGAGGTGGCCGAGCCCCTCCTGGACGCGGAAGGTCCGCTCCATGAGCAGCCGGCTCGTCCGCTTCACGACGAGGAAGGCGGCGGGGTAGACCGCGAGTGACGCGAACGTCAGGCGCACGTCCTTCAGGAGCATGCCGCTCAGGCCGAGCGTGTAGGCGACCGGCGCGTCGATGAAGTTGAGGATGCCGAGTCCGAGCAGCAGCCGGACCGCCGTGACGTCGTTCACCAGCCGCGACATGAGATCGCCGGTCTGGCGTTGCTGGTAGAAGGCGAGGGGCTGTGCCTCGAGGTGGGCGAAGAGGTCGTTCCGCAGGTCGTACTCGATGTCGCGCCCGATGTTGAAGATGACGAAGCGCGAGAACGTCCGGACGACGCCCTGGACCACGGCGATCGCCGCGATCAGGAGCACGTAGCGAGCGACGATCGGCCCCATGGCCCGGCCAGCCGTCACCCCGGCGATCGCGTCGACCGTCACGCCGAGCAGCCAGGGCAGCGTCATCGCCAGCCCGCGCGAGGCGAGGAGGCACGCGATCCCGCCGCCGTAGCGGAGGCGGTAGCGCACGAGATAGGTCCAGAGGCGAGACATCGCGCGGACTGTAGCGACCGGTAACGACCTGAATCAACGGCGCAGGCCGCGCCGGCTACCGCTCTCCCCCTTCGTCCGCATCCTCCGCGCCCTTGTTGCCGCCGGGCAGCACGATCCGTCGCGGCACGCGCGGTGCCGCCACGAGCTTGCCGGTGATCGTCACGTCCACCCCGCGCGTCCCGCTCGCGAGCGTCGCGACGACCGGCTCGCCGGGACCGAACGGGATGCCCGTCGAGAACGTCGTGTGCGGGTTCGTGATCGTGTGGAACTCGGTCGGGTTGTTCATCAACGTGGACTGGAGCAGCTCGATCGAGCAGAGCGTCCGCTTGGAATCGCCGAGATAGAGCGGTCCGGGCTCCTGTCCGTGGTTCGCGACCAGCACGTCGGTGAGGAGGAGCGCGCGCCCGTCGGGCACGACGTAGAGCGTCACGGGCGCCGACGGCTCGTCGGTGGAGGGCCGCTTGCCGACGTTGGCGGCAAAGGCGCTCACCGGCTGCTCGAAGGCCGCGAGCGGCGGCGCGGCGAGCGCCACGCCGAGGAGATAGATGACCGCACGGATCATGGATCCGAGCGGCCGATGGCGAGCAGGGACATCCCGAACGGCGGTGAAAGGCGACGCTCCAGGCGGAGCAGCGGCACGAGCCGGTCGTTCAGGCGCGCCTGCAGGCCGGGCACCGTCCGGCGGCGGAGGAGGCGCGCGTTCAGGAACCACCCGGCCACGCCGAGCATGTTGAAATAGCTCATGTGCTCGACCGTCAGACCGGCGGCGCGGAGCTTCTCGGCGAGCTCGCGACGGGCGTAGCGACGGTGATGCCCGATCGCGCGGTCGATCGACCCGTAGAGCGCGTGCAGCGCGGGCACGATCAGCACGACGCGTCCCCCCGGCGTGAGGACCCTACGCATGCCGCGCAGCGCCGCCTCGTCGTCGACGACGTGCTCGAGCACGTTGGCGCACGTGACGGTGTCGAAGCTCGCGGGCGGGATGCCGTTGTCCGACAGGAGCTTCAGGTCGAGCGCGCGCACCTCGACGTTCGGCTCGTGATCGTACCGGCGCCGCAGGATGTCCAGGTACTCGGGGTCGATGTCGGTCGCGACGACCCGCGCTCGCTTGGCGAGGTACTGCGTCAGCGCCCCGATTCCGGAGCCGACCTCGAGCACGCGATGCCCGACGTACGGCCGCATGAGCTCCCACTGGAACTCGGAGTAGCGGCGGAGCGCATCGACGCGGCGCAGCGTCGTGAAGCCTTCGTCCTCGCGTCCGATGTCCGGCCGCACGCTGAAGCGGACGATCGTCCACGCCGCCGACACGCCGTCCTTCCACCCGATCTTCTTCCCTTCGGAATAGCTCCGCCCGTAGTACGCGATCGGCACCTCGTACACGCGGCAGCGGAGATGCGCCACCTTGGCCGTCAGCTCCGGCTCGAGCCCGAAGCGGTCCGAGCGGATCGGGATGCGCTTCAGGATGTCGGCGCGGAAGACCTTGTAGCAGGTCTCCATGTCGGTGAGGTTCAGGTTGGTGCACATGTTGGAGACGAGCGTCAGCAGCTTGTTGCCGACGGTGTGCCAGAACATCAGCACACGGCGCGGGCTGCCGACGAAGCGCGAGCCGTAGACCACGTCGGCGTGGCCGTCGAGGATCGGCTGGATGAGTCGGGGATACTCGGACGGGTCGTACTCGAGGTCGGCGTCCTGGATGATGACGATGTCGCCCGTCACGCGGCCGATGGCGGCGCGGACGGCCGCACCCTTCCCGCGGTTACGCGGCCGGAAGAGCAGCGTGAGGCGGTTGTCGGGTGTGTCCGGTATGGCGGTCTGGACCTCCTCGAGCGCCGCCGGCGTGCCGTCCGTGGAGCCGTCGTCGACGACGATGATCTCCTTCGGGATGCGGACGGCCATGACGCGCTCGAGCAGCGTCCGGACGGTCGCGACCTCGTTGTACACGGGGACGATGACCGACAGCTGAGGCCGGCTGTCCATGTGCGGTGGATTGTCGCAAGCGCCGGGAGGGCCTTCAAGGCGCCGGGGGGATTGCCGCGGCGAGCGTTTCGCTCTACGCGATGGCGGGAACTCATGAACGGGAGGTGCACGATGGGAAGACTTGCGATCACCGGGTTCGCGCTGTCGCTCGCGCTCTGTATGCCGGCAACCCTGCGGGCCGCCGAAGAAGGTGGCGGCAAGGGGGTGAGCGTCAAGGGCGAAGTGATCGACACCTTCTGCTACGCCACGATGGGGGCCAAGGGTCCGTCCCACAAGCAGTGCGGGATCGACTGCGCCCACAAGGGCATCCCCGTCGGGCTCCTCGAGCCCGGCTCGGGGAAGATCCACATCCTGCTCCCCACGAAGGACAAGACCGCGTTGTCCGACGAGGTGATCAACAAGATGGGGGAGACGGTGACGGTCACCGGTCACGAGCACATGAAGGGCGGGCTCGCGTTCCTGACCGCCGAATCGGTGAAATGAGCGGGTGCTAGAGACGCTGCTCCCGGGAGCGCAGCGCCTCCAGAACATCCATCCGCTCCTCGTCCACTTCCCGCTCGCGTTCCTTCCCGCGAGCGCGCTGGTCTACGTGCTCGCCTGGCTCGGCGGGCGGGACTCGTGGGCGTGGACGGGGCTCGGGCTCCTCGTGCTCGGCACCGTGTCCGCGGTGGCGGCGGCCGCGACCGGGCTCCGCGCCGACGACGGCGTGATGATCGACCCGTCGGTGCGGGAGCACCTCCTCGATTTCCACCGCCTGCTGATGCTCACTACGGTCGCCCTGAGCATCGCGCTGACGGCCTGGGCTCTCGCGGCGCGGCCCTGCCCGGCGCGTGGCCGGCGCGTGTTCCTGATCCTGTTCGTCGTCCTGCTGATCGTGATGTCACGCGGCGCGGACTACGGGGGGCGGATGGTCTACGACTACAACGCGGGCGGCAATGCGTGCCCGCAGCCCATCGAGTTCACGCGTTGAGGCGCCGCGCGCGTTCAGGTCGCGAACGGCCAGTAGCCGTGTGCCGCCCGATAGGCCGGCGCCCACCGGGCCAGCAGCGATGCGTTGGCCGGGCCGAAGCCGCAGGGGCCGACGTGCTCGACGTCCTGATACTGGTACGCCTGCGGGCTGTGCATCGCGTGACAGAGGCGGCAAGACTCGGGGTGCAAGCGGTCCATCTCCACCCCGACATGTCCGCGCGGCACGTCTACCTCGAAGACGTCGTGCGCCATCACGCGACGCAGGCGCACTGTTCGGCCGCCACGCCACTCGTAAGCGCCGAACGCCCAGCGGCCGTCGCGGAGCTTCTCGGCGATCCGCAATTCGAAGAGCCTCCGCCGCGGCGCCGTCCGCAAGAAGAAGCGGTGGACGAGGCGCGTCCCGGCGGGATAGTCCCAGAACTCCTGTCCGGCCCGGTTCCAACGGCGCCTGATCCGCGTCCCGGGCGGCAGGAGCGCCGCATGATCCTCCTCGAAGACGTCGCCCCGGGTGACGTCCCCGGGCATGAACCGCGCGGGCCCGTTGCTCGTCGGTCCGTTCACGCCGGAGATGCCGTCGAAGAGAACGTAGCCATCACGCTCGACGAGATCCGCCGGAACCTCACGCGGCAGGCCGAGCGATTGCGGCCGGCTTCCTTTCCCTTGATGAGCCGCGGCCAGGCCGCCGAGAACGAGCGCGGCAAGCAGTATCCGCATGCATCCGTACGGCTACCATCGGGGTCATTCGCGACGTTAACGCAGTCGCTGCAGCACCTGTCCACGCGCGTCACGGCGCGTGGCCGTGCGGCATCGGCAGGACGCCGAGGAGCGCCGTCAGGGCCAGCACGAGGGTCCCGACGAGGACCTCGAACCGCACGGCCCGGATGAGGCTCGTCTCGGCCTCGGGCTCGCCGCGGCGCATCGCGGGCACGTGACCGAAGTGGTTGACGGCGCCGAGCGCCATCAACACGGCGGCGAGGACGAGCTTCGCGATCAGGGTTTTCCCGTACGGGCTCTCGGTGAAGAGATGCAGGTGAGGGACGTGGAGGAAGGCCGCGTAGGCGCCCGCCGGGACGAGAAGCGCCAGCGCGACCGTCGCCAGCACGCGGACCCGGGCGGCGATGGCGACGGGCACCGGGCGCGGCAGGAGAGCGAGCTGGACGAGGCCGCCGAGCCAGGCCGCCGCGGCGAGGAGATGCAACCAGTCGACGAGGGCCGGCACCATGCCGTGCGCGCCGGCATGGCCCTGGAAGCTCCGGAGGACGAGCCAGGCCGCCGCGAGCGCCGCGAGTGGCCCCGCCGGCAGGCTTCCACCCGCCGCGAGCAGCGCGACGCCGGCAGAGCGGCCCATCCAGAGGAGACCCCAGCGCGTCCGCAGGAGATCGAGGACGAGCACGCGGCCGTGGAGGCCCGACACCTCGTACATGCGGAGCGCGGTAACGCAGAATTCCGCCGGCAGCACGACGGCGAGCGCCCCCACCGCGCGCCACCGCCAGCGCCGTCCGCTCTCCGACGGGGCGACGATGAGGGCCGCGAAGAAGAGGCCGCCCGCGAGCACGATCGTCGCCGCCAGGTCGGTCCAGCCGAGGACGGCGAGGCTCGCGTTCACGACCCCTTCACCGTGAACGTGAAGTGGCCGTCGGTCGCGTGCGTGTCGACGGACACCACGGACCAGCTGACCGTGTAGCTGCCGGGCGCGAGGCCCGGCAGCGATACGGTGAGCACGTTCGATTCGGGATGCTCGAGCGCTCCCGTCTCGATCCGCTTACCGCCCGCGTCCGTCAGCTCGACCTTCGAGAACGCCGGCTCGATGCCCTCCGTGAACGTGAGGCTGAGCGACGAAGGCGGCGAACCGACCGTCGACCCGACGCGCGGCTCGGCGTGTTCCAGGAAGGCGTGGCCGTGGGCCACCCCGGCCAGGAGCAGCGACAGCACCGCGATGGCCCGCGCCACGCGCGGCTTCATGACTCGCTCGTCCCCGGCATCGGCGTCGGCGGCGCCATTCCGCCGATCGGCTGCCAGCGGGTCCACGGCAAGATGTCGTCGATGAACAGGTCGACGATGAACACGACGCCCCAGTCGAGCTCGTCGTGGGCCGCCTGGTTCAGCGGGAAGCGTCCCGCCACCCCGAGCTCGACGAAGCGGTCCATGTAGACGAAGCCCGGCGTCGTGAAGACCTTCGACCGTCCATGCTCCTCGCCGTTCACGCCGTGCTCGAAGTTGAACTCGGTGTCGGCGATGAAGTTGCTGACCGGCCACGGCAAGGCGAAGTCGCGCACCGCCTGCTGCAGGTAGGGGATGCTGTACTCGACGGCGACGTTGTGAGCGAGCGTGGTCGTGCGGGCGGGGTCGGTCGAGATCTCGAAGCCGGCGTCGCCCTGCACGGCCAGCGGACGGAGATATCTGAGCGCGTCGGGCAGCTCGTTCGCCCCCTTGCCGTAGAGCAGGAACGGCTTGAACGCCGCGTTCTGCTCCGCGCCGACCTTCTCGGTGCCGGTCGGCGCGCTCGACTCGAGGGCGACCGACGCGATCGCCTCGTGCACGGGGTCGATGAAGAACGCGTACTTGAGCGTGATGCCGAGGTTGTCGAAGCCGCTCGCGTGCGGCTCGGCCGCCGGCCGCGGCGTGATGTCCAGCCACGCCGAGTCGAGCGTCAGGCTGAAGCGGTCCGAGATCTTCTTTTCGAGGCCGAATCCGAGGCTCAGCGTGCGGCCGTCCCGCGAATGATCCCACTCGGGACGGCCGATCACGAACTCGTTCTTTGGATTCACGTCCTCGGCGATGAACGGCTCGATGAACGCGCGTTCTCCGACCACGCCGTGGGCGTGCGCGCTCCCCGCGGCGATGCCGGAGAGCAAGAAGCCCACGGCGCCCAGATGCTTTCTCATGAGCGCCTCCTCCGCGCCGCCGTCACGGCGGCGCCTTCGTGCTGTCTCGAGCGGTGCGGACCGCTCAGCCGCGCACGAAGGGCGCTCTCGGCGGATGCATCGGGGGCTCGGGCGACGGCGCGTCATGCACGACGCGCGCGGAAAGGATCAGCGGCCCGGCGACGACCATGGGATTTGCCGGAGCGACGGGCCGCATGATGCCACGGAAAGCGGGCGCCGGGACGCCGGCGTCGGCCTGGTGATCGGACAGCTCGACGGGCACTGATGGCAGCGGCGCACGACCGACGGACCGTTCATCACCGGCGCGGACAGCAGCGCCAGAACCACGCCCAGAACACACGTGGGGCGGCCGGCCATCCGCAGCATACGCTGTGCGACGCTACCCGACCCGTCCGCAGCTCTCAAGTGCGCGAGCGTTAGGGAAAACGGAAGCGCGTGCCGCGCCGGTTGGCGCGGAACGCGAGGCTCACCCGCGAGGCGAACCCGCCCGCCTCGTAGACGACCTCGGCGGGAACCGACGCGGACGTGGCCTGCGGTGGCGTCGCGCCCGCGATGCGGACGGCCATCAGGAAGGAGACCTGGCCGCTCCGGTGGAGCATGCGGACGCCGAGCGCCGCTCGACCGTCGGCGCTCCGTCCGATGAAGACCTTCCGGCCGTGCGCCGCGAGCCCGCCCGGCAGATAGGCGGTCGCGAGCACGGCGCCACCGCTGGTCGCACGCAGGATGGCCGGGGTGCCGGCCAAGTCGGGTAGCGCGGAGCCTCCCGGGGCGAAGATCGCGCGCAGCCGGAACGTCTGGGCGGCGAGACCCGCCGACAGCGCCGTCGTCTGGCCCACGAACTGATCGGTGTCGGGCCGTGGCGCCGCCTGGCAGCCGAATCGAACGGACAGCATTCCCGGGCCGAAAGGTGCACCGAGCCCGCTCGCCGCCGTGAGACCGACCAGCGTGAAGCGGCCGTCGCCCCCGATCGGCGCGCCCTGGACCATCGTGCTGCCGGCGGCGGCGAGACTCGTCGTGAGCGTCAACGGCACCGCCAGCGTGCTGCCGTTCATCGTGACCAGCACGGGGAGGGGTGCGACCGTCGTCAGGTCGCCGCTGTGGGTGAGCGTCGCGGGAAAGATCGTCGGGAGCGCGAACGTCCCCGCGACCCCGGCCGCGACGAAGCTCCGTGGCGCGACGGCCGTCAGGTCGAACTGCGCCTGACTCGCCTGGGTGTCGTAGCGGATGACGACCTGCCCGCCCGCGGGCGGATCCACCGCCGCCACGACGCCGCTCTCCGGCGCGACGATCTCGGCCGGGTCGAGAACGCACTGGCTCGGCGGGATCGGCACGATGTGCGCCGCCGCCACCCGCGCCAGCAGAAGCAGCGACCAGCCGGCGGCACGCATCGAGCATCCACTGTAGGGACGCCCTGCCGGCCATTCAAGGCAGCGCCGTCCGGCTCAACGCCGGAGGGACCGGACGTAGGCGACGAGGTCCCACGGGGCGCGGGGATCGTCCCCCAAGGCAGTGGCGTAGGACGGCATGGGCGTGCCGTCGAGGCCGCTCATGAGGGTGCGGTAGAGGTCCACGGGCTCGGCGCCGCCCTTGAAGCGCGCCGGGTAGCGCAGATCGGCGGCACGGATCGGCAGGCCGTCCGCATCGCGGAGTGTCGCCGCGGATGGGCCGTCGCCGCGGCCGCGCTCGCCGTGGCACGCGGCGCAGCCTGCTGCGGCATACAGCTCGCGACCGCGCGCGACCGCGGCGTCGTCGGCTGGCGGCGGAATCCGCGACGCGAAGGACGGCGCGGGAGGTGTGGTCGCGAAGCCCGGGAAGAACCGCTTCACGGCGACGACGGCGAGCCGCCGCTCCCCGTCGGTCAGACCATGGAAGGACGGCATGTAGCCCGGGATGCCGCGCTCCAGCGTGCGCAGCAGGTCGTCGTCGGTCGGGAGCTGGCCGCTCGGCGTCGAGCGGAGCTTGAACTGCCCCCGCGTGAAGTCGCGCGGGCGCGGTGCGCGGTACTTGTTGATCGAAAACGCGGCCGGGCCGTCGCCGCGGCCGTCCTTGCCGTGGCACCAGGCGCACGCGTGGTTGTAGACGGCGGTCGCGGTGTCGGCCGCCATGGCGGGCCCGGCGAGGACGACGATCAGGAGCGACACCAGCACTGGAAAGTCAGAACGCAAAGTCGAACCCGAGGAAGACCCCGTTGCGCCAGGCGCCGAACGGATGCGACCCGCCGGGGGTGAGGTTGATGCTGTCGCGGAGCGACAGGACGAGCAGCGCCGGAATCGGCACGCGCGCGAGGTCGTCGCCCTCGAAGACGTACCAGCGGAGCTGCAGGTGGAGGACCTGCGACTCGCGCGGGCCCGGCTCGAAGACGACGTCGCTCTGGAAGCCGCCGGCCTTCATCCAGTCGTAGCGGATCGACGGCAGCAAGCTGTGCGTGAGGCGGTAGTCGGCCTCGGCGGTCAGCCCCTGCGCGTGGCGCACGAAGCGGCCGGCCAGCCGGTCGGGGACGTCGTAGACCTGGTCGTGAGAGTAGGCGCCGTAGAGATCCCACGGGCCCCGCCGCAGGTTCGCGCCCACCATCTCGCGCCACACGTCGAGATCGCGCTGTGCGTCGATCGTGCCGCGGCCGGGCGGCGGCGGCGGGCGGTGCTCCGCGATGGTCCGCACGAGGGGAATCGGCGGCAGCGGCGCCGGCGCCAGGTAGAACACGCGGTACGCGTCGCGCCCGTAGTTGCCGAGCACCGACACCGAGCCGTTGAGCCCGTCGTCGTTCCCGAAGTCCCAGCGGAGCATCGTGTAGGGCGTGAAGGTGTGGAAGCGGTCGGTGAACTCCGGCGCGGCATCCGTGCCGAAGCCGAGCTGGTAGAGGAGATGCGACGCAAAGAGGCGGCCGTGCACGTCGACGCCGGGCGCGGCCTCGGCATGGTAGAGCGTCGACTCGGTGGGCAGCAGGGTGTGGTCGCCCCGCTTGAAGATGCCGAAGAACTTGGCGCCGAACGCGTAGGGCTGGAGCCCGAGACGGAGGAGGAAGCCCCGTTCCGAGGTGTCGGCCGGCACGTCGTGGAAGATCTGGCGGTCGACGGGGTACGAGAAGTTGGTCGACGGGTCGACGCGGCCGATCATCATCATCGGCCCGTGGCCGACGAGCCCCTCGCCCATGGCCGCCATGCCGCCGTCCATGCCGGGCATGTCGTGATGCATGCCGGCGTGACCGCCGTGCAGGCCGAGCAGCATCGGCAGGTCGAGCATGAGGAAGCCCTTCTGAATGCCGCCGGTGTCGCTGTTCACGAAGTCGCCGCGCTTGTTGATGTCGGTCTCGTGCACGGTGTTCTCGAGCTCCATGAAGACGCTGGTGCTCGAGGTGAGCGCGCCGGCCACGTAGACGCTCGCGTGCTCGGGGACCGCGAACCCGCCGCGTGGGCTCGGGCCGGCACCGAAATCGGAGTGCTCGAAGAACTCGCCGCGGGTCCACACCGCCATCGTGTCGCGGATGCGGTCGGTCCAGCGCCCCGGCAGCGGTGCCCACATCGTGCCCGGCGGCTTGAAGCCGTTCATGTGGAACTCCTCGCCGAAGGCGTTGAGGCGCGGGACCGCGATGTGGCAGGCGCCGCACGCGAGGTTGAAGCGGCGCGCGAAGGCCGGGAGGGCGTGCGCGGCCGGCACGATCGCGAGCGAAACGAGCGCCGCCACAACCACCGGCCCCGACCACCGCATGAGGCGCGCTCTTATACCGCCGACGCGAGCAAGTCACGTTCGGCGCGCATCGCGGCATCGCGACCGATCGCGATCCGTACGTGGCGTTCGAGCCGCCGTCGGCGACCGGACAGACGGTTCGCGATCGTGGTTGGCTGGAGCCTGCGCAATGTTGTACTACCCCGCCATCGAAGGAGGATTCCGATGCGTCGCCAGATGCCCCCCCGAGCCTTCGCGCTCGTCGTTGCCGTCGCCGTGGCCGCCGCGGTTGCGCCGGCCCACGCCAAGAAGACGAAGCACACGCCGTGCGCGGGTCACTTCCTCCTGGACTCGGGGGAATCGCTCGTGACGAACGCGTCGTCGACCGCCGCGGACGCGCTCGAGGTGGCCGGCAAGCAGGTGACGATCGGCGGCACGTGCGTCAAGCGCGCGTCGCTGCACACCACCCGGACGGGCTGGCGACTCCAGGCGCGCTGGAGCTCGTGCGGCGACCTCTCCAGGATCAGGTTCACGGCGACGATCGGGTTCGATTGCCAGAAGCTCACCGGCACGCTGCGCGCGAAGCACAAGACGCGGCGGCGCTTCACGGCTCACCTCTCCGGGTGCGACACGGGCTCCGTCTCCTACGCGAGCACGTGGGACGCCATCCAGAAGACAATCTTCGTGCGCCACGATTGCGCGAACGTGCTGTGCCACGGAGGGCCGCCAACACCCCTCAACGGTGAGCTCGATCTCCGCCCCGACGTCGCCTACAAGAACCTCGTGCAGACGGCATCGTTCGAGGTTCCCTCCCTCTACCGCATCACCCCCGGCGACGAGCGGCGGAGCTACCTCTGGCTGAAGCTTCTCGCGAAGACCGATCCGGCGAGACTGCCGAACTACCTGCCGCCCGGTGTGCAGGTGCTGCAGGCGCCGATGCCGAACAACAACACCACGCTCACCAAGGACGAGCTCGAGGTCGTCCGGCAGTGGATCTACGCGACGGCGCCGGAGACCGGCACCGTATCGGGAACGCAGACCGCCCTGAACGCCTGCTTGCCTCCCGCGGCGCCGATCATCGCCATCCCGCTCGACCCGCCCGCGCCGGACAAGGGGCTCCAGTTCACGATGCCGCCCTGGCACCTCGAGGCGAAGAGCCAGCACGAGCTCTGCTTCGCGACCTATTACGACTTCACGGACAAGGTGCCCGCCGAATTCAAGATCCCGGCGGGCTACCTCACGAACGGGTGCTTCGACCCGAACGGCTGCTTCACCTGGGACGCCCAGACCCTCCGCCAGGATCCGCAGAGCCACCACTTGATCCTGAATCTGTTCGCCGGCGCCGTCAGCCAGATCCACGATCCCGCGTTCGGCGCCTGGACCTGCATCGGCGGCGACAAGGACGGCCAGACGTGCGAGCCGACGGACCTCACGTCGTGCGGCAGTGGTATCTGCCGGAGCCAGCTACGAGAGACGTTCGCCTGCATCGGGTACGGGCCGGCCGTTCCCGGTCTTCCGTTCAACTATTTCGCGATCGGCGGTGCGCAGAAGGCGCAGTCCGAGGTCGACTTCGCGCCGGCCGTCTGGGCGCCGACCCCGCTCCGCGGCATCCTCTTCTGGAACCCGCACGCCTTCAACCTGACCGATCAGAACACGATGATGCACGGGTGGCTGAACTACTACTTCGCGGCCGACCGGCAGTATCTCGTGCACGGGATCTTCGACATCAACCACATCTTCGCCGCGAGCGGCATCCAGCCCTACCACACCGGGACGGTCTGCGCCGACTACACCTTCGGCAATGACGCATTCGGCGGATTCAAGAGCCCGCAGCAGGCACAGCTGTTCAGCCTCTCGTCGCACACCCACCGCCACGGCCAGCACTTCTGGATCACCGATCCGCAGCACGGCGACCA
>VBKG01000051.1 GCA_005879585.1 Deltaproteobacteria bacterium
GCAGCGGCAGAGGTCGCGGACCTCCTCGACGAGCAGCAGCGTCTCGTGTCCGTCCGCCCAGCGGACGAAGAGGCTCCGCTCGCCGAGGATCTGGAAGTCGACCGGACGCTCCGCCTCCGGGGCGAGCGGTGCGTCGGCCGCTCGCGCAACGCAGGCCTCGCACGGGCAGCCGCGGCGCAGGCTTCGGTACGGAAGGATGCTCTCGTGACGGTCGCCCCAGTCGACGCCGAGCGCGTAGCGCCCGACCTCCTTCAGCCGTTCGATGTGCGTCGCCTCGGGCGCTCGCGGAGCCATCCCATCGAGCCATATGCGACGGTCCGGGAGGCCACAAGCTGTGGAGCGATCGATTAGGTCATCTGATTGACAATGGCCTCCGCGGCGCGGTAACAACGAAGCAGGAGGGCCGCGCGATGGACGCCACCTCGACCGCGCCGATCGATTCCCTTGCCGATGCCGACGGGCACGTCATCGAGCCCGGCGATCTCTGGGTCGAGCGTCTCCCGCCCGACCTCAGGCCGCTCGCCCCGCACTACTACCGCGACGAGCAAGGCGTCTTTCACTCGAAGATCTACGGCATCGACATCTCGAACCTCGAGGTCATGCACGGCGGCATTCGCGCTGCGGACATGCTCGAGAACATGGGCCTGGCCTGCGCCATGGGGGTGCCGCTCGAGCGCGTGTTCGCGCGCAGCGACGGCGAGCGGCACACGATCATCGACGCGCCGGCCTGGGCAAGGGACGGCCGGGCGCGGCTCGACTTCAACCTCAGCAACGGCGTGTCGCGCGCGGTGCTCTACCCGACGTTCATGCTCGCGGGCGGTACGTTCCTGCCGCACGTCGCGCCGGCGGTGTGCGCCGTCTACAACGACTGGATCCTGAAGGACTACTGCGGCGGCTCCGACGGCCGTCTCATCCCGGTGGCGACGTTGCCGCTCACCGACGTCGACGCCGCCGTGGCCGAGGTGCGGCGGACGGCGGAGATGGGCTTCCCGGCGGCCTTCATCCGCACGAACCCCGTGCAGGGGCGGAAGTACTCGGATCCCTGCTTCGACCCCCTCTGGCAGGCAATCGTCGACGCGGGCCTGAAGCTCGGGCTCCATCCGCTGCCGATGTGGGACCAGGACGGCACGTCGCGCGGATACCGGCTCCCGGACATCATGGCGGCGTCGTGCCTCGGCTTCCCGATGGACATGATCTACACGCTCTACGACATGATGGCCGGCGGCGTGTTCGACCGCTTCCCGACCATGCCGACGATGATCCTCGAGGCCGGCGTCGGCTGGCTGCCGTCGATGTTCGAGCGGTTCGAGGAGCATCGCGAGGCGTTCGGGCACCTGAAAGCGCCGGCCTGGAAGACCCCGCCCATGGAGATCTTCGAGCGGCAGATGATGGTCACGGTCGAGGCCTGCGAGGAGACGGACCTGCGCATCGCGCTCGAGTTCCTGCCCGCGGATCACGTGGCGCTCGCGTCGGACTGGCCGCACTACGACGGTACCGAGGACCTCGTCGGCGGCTTCCGCCGCGCGAGCGCCGGGCTCGACGATGCGGCCGTGCGGATGATCGCGACCGGCACGCTCGAGCGGTGGTTCCCGCGCCACTGAGCCCCGGGCGACGCGCCGCACTCGGCGTGCTCGCGTTGGCGGTCGCAGGCTGCTCGCGCCGGCCCGACGCGCCTCCGGGCGCCGTAGTCATCGCGCACTTCGGCGACAGCACGTGCAGCACGGACTACCTGCCGCCGTCGTCGCACGTCGACCAGGTGCTGAACGCGCGGCTCGCGGAGCACTATCGTGGCCAGCCGATCGTCAACGTGAACGTCTGCAAGAGCGGCGACTACGTTTTCCGCTTCATGCACGAGCGGCGGCCGTGGCTGTTATGGCGCACGCGCTACGAGCGCGACGTCCATCGCTCGGTGCGGCGCATGGACATCGCGCTCATCCGCTACGGGTACAACCGCCGGCGCGGCGTGTCGCTCGACGAGTTTGGCCGCGAGATCGAGGAGCTGTGTGACCGATTGCTCCACGATTACCCGGGTGTCCACGTCGTCCTCGAGACGAACGCCTACATCGACCCGGTCCGCAACGCGAGCGATCAGCTGAACGACGAGTACGACCGGGTCTACGACGTCGTGCGCCGCGTCGCGCGCACGCGGCACTACCCGCTGGTCGACGTGTTCGCGCGCTTCGAGCGCGAGGTGCACGCCGGGAACTGGGACCTCTGTATCCGCAACGACAAGCTGTCCCAGGAGCGGTTCGGCCGGCAGATCGTCGACGACTCGAAGGACGCCGAGATGGCCGGGGTGCCGGACTGGTTCCGGAACCCGCATCCGAACTTCCGCGCGGTCACGCTGACCGCCGACGAGGAGATGAAGACCCTCGTCGCCACCTGGCCGGACAGGCTTCCTACCGCACGCGCAAGCTAGGCCGTCGCGTCACCGACTCGGCGGCGAGCGCGCCCGGGCGCAGCACCGGCGCCACCGCGTCGGCCAGCCGTCGGCTGAACACGGTGCGGCCCCCGCCGTTCATGTGCACGGGGTCGTCGTCGAAGCCCGCAGTGTCGAGGGCCGTCGTGCGCAGGTCGATGTACGCCATGCCGTGCTCCTCGATCAGCTGGCGCGCCTCGTCGTAGGACTGCTCGTTCCAGTCGGCGCGCATGGTCGGGAATGCCACGAAGCAGAGGCGCGTGGCGTGCCGCTCCGCCGTCACCAGCAGGCGCTCGAGCGCGACCAGCGAACGCGCCTTCCGGACGTGCCGCGGGCTCGCGAGCTGGTGGGCGAGCAGCAGGCTCTGCTGCTGGTACGCGTACGTCTTGTAGTTCGGGAAGAGGCGGCCGAAGACGAGCTCCTGCATGCGGTCGCGCGCCGCATAGCTCGCCCAGAACGTCGAGAGCAGGAACTCCACGCGTTCGGACGTCGTCGTGAGGTCGGTGCTCAGCACCTCGGGCCAATCCTCGATCGTCGTGAAGAACCGTGCGAGCCGGCCGATCTCGATCTCGTTCTTGTCGTAGAGGCCCCGGCCCACGAAGGAGATGACGACGAGGTCCGTGTCGTTCCCCGCCCGCCAGAAGTACCGCTGGAGCATGTAGTACCAGGTGTCCACGTAGGAGTGGTCGGCGGTGAAGTTCACGGCGTGCACCTTGATGTCGTGCAGGCTGCCGAGCCGGGCCGCGAAGAGCGCCGGATCGACGTCTTCGTGCACCACGGACGAGCCGATGATCGGAATGCGGACGCCGGGCGACTGCGCGAGCGCCGCGGCGCGCGGGGTGTAGGAGTGGAACTGCTGAAACTCCTTCGACATCTTGATGAGCTTCAGGCGGGTGACCGCCTCGACCGCGAGCAGCGCGACCGCGAGCGCGATGACGATGCGCGCGGTCCGGCTCGGGGGGCGCAGCGCGAGCACCCCGGCGAGCGGCTCAGAACTGGAAATAGATGAATTCATGCGCCTGCGTCGCCGGGAATACGACCAGCATGAGCACGAGGTAGGCGTAGGCGAAGGCCTGTGTCGGCCAGGGGCCCACGAGGATGCGGTCGAGGCGCTCCTCGCCCTTGGTGAAGACCTCCAGCGCGAGGAGCGGGACCACGTGGAACGCGACCAGCCCGAGCATGGTCACGGCGATCATCGTGGGCTGGACGTTCGTCACGATGCGCGTCGCCATGTGCAGCGCCGCCGTGAAGCTGCTCGAGCGGAAGAAGATGAACCCGATGCAGATCAGGTGGAACGTGAGCACGATGCGCAGCAGGCGGCGGACGGGATGCCCCTCGACGTCGTCCTTCACGCCGAGCGCGCGATACACGCAGAGGAGGGCGCCGTGGTAGAAGCCCCAGAAGACGAACGTCCAGTTGGCGCCGTGCCAGAGGCCGCCGAGGGTCATCGTCGTGAGGACGTTCCGATACTCCGCGCCCCGCCCGCGGCGGTTCCCGCGGAGCGGAATGTAGAGCTAGTCGCGCAGCCAGGTCGAGAGGCTGATGTGCCAGCGGCGCCAGTGATCGCCCGGGCTCACCGTGAAGAACGGTGTGCGGAAGTTGATGATGAGGTCGAAGCCGAGCCACTTGGCGATACCGCGCGCGACCGCCGAGTAGCCCGAGAAGTCGCAGTAGATCTGCAAGGTGAACGCGTAGAGGCCGATCAACGTCTCGGGGCCGGTCGGCATCGTGTGGCTGGCGGGGTCGAACTGGAAAAAGATCATGTTCGCGATCGGCGCGAGGTTGTCGGCGACCACCACCTTCTTGAAGATGCCGATCAGCACGAGGAGCAGTCCTTCGGCGGCGTCGCCCGGGCGGCGGTGGCGCGGCTGGATCACCTGGGGCAGGAGCGTCGACGCGCGCATG
>VBKG01000052.1 GCA_005879585.1 Deltaproteobacteria bacterium
CAGCGGTACATCCGCCAGGCCATCGAGGAGCAGCTCAAGGAGGACCTCCGCGACGAGGCGGATCCGCTGATGGCACTCACCGCGCAGGCGGACCCGGTGCTCGCTGAGTTGTGGGACAACTCGAGAGACGCCGCGTATGATTCTCTGTAGGCGAGGCGATGTCGTCCTCGTGAGCTTCGTGTTCACTGACGAGTCGGGACGAAAGCTGCGTCCGGCCGTCGTCATCAGCACTCCCGCCTTCCATCGCGCACGCCGAGAGGTGATCGTCGCGGCAATCACCAGCAACGTCCGGCGTCGTCTCTTCGGCGATCATCTCATTGCCCACTGGAAGGCCGCCGGTTTGCTCTTCCCTTCGATCGCCACGGGGATCGTCCGGACGATAGCGGGGACGATGATTGATCGAAGGCTCGGCTCGATGGCCAAGCGCGACATGGATGAGCTCGACGGGACGCTGCGACGGTCACTCGGCCTGTGACTGACGCAGCAGCGATAGTCTCAACGCTCCTCAGCGCGCCGCCCGCCGAAGCGCACGTACGAGCAACACGAGCGCCGCGACCCAGAACACATGCGCGCCGATCGCCGCGCCGAAGACGAGCCAGTCGAGGCGTCCAGCGAGCGCGAACGGCACGACGAAGACGTACCAGTCGCGCGTCGAGAGCGGCCCGAGCACGCCGTCGAGGACGCGATTCTCCCAGCCTCCCGCGCGCCGCCGGCGGTCTTCCGCGACCTCGCTCCAGCTGATCACGGCGAACGCCCCGGCGACGCCCAGCGCCAGGACTGCGAACACCGGCCAGCTCGGAACGGCGGCGCCATGCATGAGCCGGCGCGCGAGGCCGCCGAGCACGGCGAGATGGACGACCGTGTCGCCCGCCATGTCGAGCCAGTGGCCGAGACGCGACTCGGCGAAGCGGAGCCGGGCGAGCTCGCCGTCGCTGCAGTCGAGCACCCCGGAGATGACGAGGCTTGCCACGCCCGCGGCCACCCCGGCCACGCTCGCCGCACCGAGTGCCAGGCCGCCGACGATGCCGATCGCGATTCCGACCAGCGTCACGACGTTCGGGGAGAGCGAAGTCCGGAGCAGCAGGCGAGTGAGCGGCCGCGAGAGCCGACGGTAGAGGATGCGGTCGAGATAGCCGTCGTGCGCGTTCTCCAGTCCGCGAAGGAGCGCGCGCTCGAGAACGCCGGCCGGCGCTGTCGCCGGCAGCAGCACGCCGGCGCGTGGCGGCGCGGGGACGCCGCCGTTCAGGGAGATGAGCGGACCCGGCGCGACCCACACGCGCGCGCCCCGGTGCTCGACCGCGAGGAGGTGCGTCGGCCGGGCGCGCGCCTGGACGTCGCGCACGAGCGCGCCGTCGATGACGGCCCCGGGCCCGACGACGAGGCGGAGCGCGTCGTCGGCGGCAGCGCTGAGGGCCGGCGCCGCCGTGACCGGCACGCGGATGCGCGCGTCCACGGGTGGCGTCTGTCCGACCACGGTCACCAACTCGATCCCCGCCCGCTCGAGCACCAGGATGGTACGGACGACGAGCGGGACGCCGGCGATCGTAGGATCCCGCGGATCCGCCACGACGAACGCCTCCCGGATGGGCGCGGTCATCCGCCGATGCGCGGCAGGACGTCGCGCTCCGCGCGCTCGATGTCCTCCGGGAAATCGATCTCGGTCCACGGCATCCCGTCGACCCGCTCGAAGCCGACGGGAACGCGTGCCAGGAGATCGGGGTAGACCTCCTCGTGCTCGATGCCGGTCTCGCCGCGCGCGACCCGTTCCGCGAGGAGATCGCGCAAGACCCGCGCCGCGTCGCCCGAGAGCTTCAGGAAGCCGACCGACTCGCCGGAGAGCTCGTATCCCGGAGCGCCGCCGCGCACGATGTCGCGCACCCAGCCGCCGCTGACGAGCAGCATCTGCTCCTCGCCAGTGACCTCGACGCTGCCGTCGAGGAGGAAGCAGTTGGGCTCCGGGGAGTGGATCAGCCGCTCGAGCATCGCCGGCGCGCAGAGGACGTCGGCGTCCATCACGACGACCGGGCCGGACAGCCACTCGCGCGCCGCCCAGAGGGACAGGATCGCGCCCTCGCGGAAGCGCGGGTTCGGAACGCAGCGGACGCCGCTCGCGACGCGGCCGACGGCCACCTCGATCGCGTCCGCACCGAATCCGGTGACCACGACGACGTCGCGCACGCCGGTCGCAGCAAGCCCGTCGATGAGGCGCACCAGCAGGCTCTTGCCGCCGATCTCGATGAGACACTTCGGCCGCCCGCCCGAGGCCGCGAGGAGCCGCTTGCCGACACCGGCCGCGAGGATGATCGCCGTCATCGGCCGAGCACCGCGTCGAGGGCGACGAGGAAGCGCTCGAAGTCGGCGGTCGTGAGGTGTCCCATGTTGGCGACGCGGAAGATGTCGCGCTGCAGGCGTCCCTGCCCCTCGTACACGACGAAGCCGCGCTCCTTGAGGCCGTCGTGCAGCTCCCGATAGCCGAGCCCCGCCGGCAGCCCGAGCGCCGTGATCGAGTTGGAGCGCAGCTCCGGCGGCAGCACGAACCGGAGGCCCCGTCGCTCGAAGCCGGCGCGCAGGAGCGCGGCGGCCGCCGCGTAGCGCCGGACGCGCGCCGCAACACCTTCCTCGAGGAGCTCCGCGAGCGCCTCGTCGAGCGCATACGCCACCTGCACCGCCGGCGTGAACGGGACCTTCGTCTCGGCATACGTCGCGAGCGAGAGGTAGAGCGAGCGCCGAGGATGGGTCGCGAGCCGCTCCATCACGGCCTCGCGCACGAGCACGAACGCCATCCCGGGCAATCCCTGGATGCACTTGTTGGCCGTGCCGACGACGAGATCGGCGCCGTCGACGTCGAGCGGATCGCCGGCGAGCCCGCTGATCGAGTCGACGAGGACGAGCTTGCCGCGCGAGCGCGCCATGCGGGCGACCTCGGCGACCGGGTTCCGGAGGCCGGTCGTCGTCTCGTGGTGGACGACCGCCACCGCCTCGACGTCGGGCGCGGCGAGCGCCCGGTCGACCGCGTCGAGGTCCGGCGGCGCCGTCCACGGGCTCTCGACGACCGTGTGTGGCAGCCGGGCCGCCCCCGCCATGGCGGCGATGCGCTCGCCGTACACGCCGTTGGCGACCACCACCAGTCGCCCGCGCGCGGAGAGGACGCTCGTCACTGCCGCCTCGAGCGCGGCGGTCCCGGAGCCGGTGAGGACGACGGCGGTGAAGCCTCCCGCCGGCGCGAAGGCGGCGAGCAGCCGCGCGCGGATCGAATCGAGGAGTGTCGCGAACTCGACCTCCCGGTGGCAGAGATCCCCCCGGCCGAGCGCGGCCGTCACGCGCGGCGAGACGTTCACCGGCCCGGGATTCAGCAGGATCATGACGTCAGGGCGCGCCGGAGGCGCAGCGTCATGGCCTCGGGCGTGTGCGGCACGCGTGGTCCCGGAGGCCCGGGCGGCCCGAGCCCGATCCGCACGAGCAGGAACGCCGGGCCTTCGCGCGCGAGGAACGCGTCGACCACGTGCGCGTCGATCGTCTCCACCCGCCCGCTCCACCGGTAGCCGCAGGCGCGCGCGACGTCTTCCAGGTGCACGCGGTCGGAGATCGTCCGCTGCCCGCCCGTCGAGGCGTGGACACCGTTGTCGAAGCAGACGTGGTACAGGTTCCGCGGCGCCGCGGCACCGATCGAGGCGAGCGCGCCAGGGTTCATCAGCACGTTGCCGTCGCCGTCGAGCACGAGGACCCGCCGGGTCGGCTTGGCGAGCGCGACGCCGAGGCCGATCGAAGGAGCGAGGCCCATCGAGCCGATCATGTAGAAGCATTCGTCGCGGTCGCGGATGGCGCAGCCGGCACGCGACACGTAGCCGTTGGCGTGGATGCAGACGGTTCTCTCGGGGATGCGCTGGGTGAGGATCTCGAGCGCGTCGGTGAGCGTCACACGAAGACCCCCGGGCGGATGACGAGCGCCACCGGCGAACGGCGCTCCTGCAGCTCCGACGCGGCCCATGCGACGTCGCCGTCGAGCGCCTCCGCATCGGGGGCACGGTGCGGGATTCCGAAGAGGTCGAGAAT
>VBKG01000053.1 GCA_005879585.1 Deltaproteobacteria bacterium
CAGCTGGTCGGCGCCGTTCCGCCAGTAGTTGACGCCGCCCTCGATGTACCCGACGACGACGTCCGGCCGGCCCTCGCTCGAGAAGTCGCCGCCGCTCGAGGGGAGTCGCGGCCAGTGCGCGATGTCCTTCCACGCGGCCTCGAGCGACATGCCCGACGCGCCTTCCTTGTCCTGCGCGATCGGATACTGGGTGGTGTCGATGACGCTCCGGAAGCCGTACTTCCATCCCTCGGTCGGAGTGTCGGCGTCCTCGGGAAAGGCGGCCATGGCGGCCGCCGCAGCGAGCAACCCGATGACGGTCGATCGGAAGGCACGCGTTCGCATGGCGCGGATGCTTCCCCGCGTGCGTGGCAGCGGTCAAGGACAATCCGGGTGCTCCCGCGTCGTCGCAGCGAACCTCACCTGATTCCCGGAAGGAAGTCACGGCTCCCGATCTTCGTCCGGCGCCATGCGCGGGTCGAGCACGGTTCGGCTCGGTGTGAGCTCGACCGCTTCCGCCTCGGCGAAATCGTTGACCCGACGTCACGCGCAGCCTAGAACCCGCCCCGCGTGGCCGCTCGTCAGCGCGCTGCCCTCCTCGCGACGGCACTCTTCGGCGCGGCGGCGATGCTCGCGATCGCGCTCCGCCTGCGGCGGGTGACTGACCGATCTTCGGCGTACACGGGTTCCGAGGCGTGCCGGGCGTGTCACGCCGGGGTGGTCGACGCGTGGCAGAGCTCGCTGCACCACCTTGCGATGCTGCCGGCGGCACGACGTGGCGGCCCGGTCGTCGCCCGCGACGAGGGACTCGTGATGACCGGAGCGGCGCTCGGCACGTCCGAGGACGTGCCGCTCACCTACGTTCTCGGCCGCCGCCACGTCGAGCAGTATGTGGGCCCGCTCACCCCCGGCCGCCTGCAGGCGCTGCCCCTCGCCTTCGATCCCGTACGCGGAGAATGGTTCGATCTCTTCGCGGGCGAGGGCCGTCGGCCCGAAGACTTCGGGCATTGGACCAACCGGGGCATGAACGCCGACGCCCAGTGCATCTTCTGCCACACGACGGGGTACGAGAAGGGCTACCAGCCGGACGCCGACACGTACCGGAGTCGCTGGGTGGAGATGGGCGTCGGGTGCGAGGCGTGCCACGGACCGGGCGGCGTTCACGTGCGGGCACCTCGCGCGGCGGGCGACCCCTACGCCCGCCGCAATCCACCGGTGCTCCTGGGCGCGTGCGAGAGCTGCCACAGCCGCCGGGTCGAGCACGCGCCGTATGTCCCCGGCGGCGAGTTCCTGGACAGCTTCGAGCCCGAGCTCCTCGACACCGACCTCTACTATGCCGACGGGCAGGTGAAGGAGGAGCTCTACGAGGTGGTCTCGTTCCAGATGAGCAGGATGTACGCGCAGGGCGTGCGCTGCTGGAACTGCCACGACGTTCACAGCGGCGGCACGAAGGGCACCGGCAACGCCCTCTGCCTCGGCTGTCACGCGCCCAGCTATGGAGAGCCCGGTCACACGCACCACGCCGCGGAAGGCACCAGCGCCGCCTGCGTCGGCTGCCACATGCCGGTCACGACCTACATGCGACGCGACCCGCGGCACGACCACAGCTTCCCGCGACCGGACCCCGACGCCACGGTCGCGCTCGACATCCCGAACGCCTGCGCGAGTTGTCACGCCGACAAGAACGCGCGCTGGGCGGCCGAGCAGGTGCAGACGTGGTTTCCCGACAGCGCCGAGCGCGAGCGCCGGCGCGAGACGGCGCGGCAGATCCAGCAGGCCCGGCATGGCGACCCGGCGAGCCTGCCGGCACTGCTCGCGCTCCTGCGCGGTCCCGGCGACGTGGTCCGGCGGGCCACCGCCGCGCGCCTGCTCGCGCACTTCCCGACATCCGAGGGCGTCACCCCGGCGCTCCTCACCGCGCTCCACGACCCCGAGCCGCTCGTGCGCGCCGGCGCGGCGTGGACGCTCGCGCAGCGGTCGGCGCTGACCCCGGACGCCCGCGCCGGTCTCGTCGACGCGCTCGGTGACGGGATCCGACTCGTGCGCCTGAGCGCTGCCCCGGCCATCCCGCGCATCGCGTCCGAGCCGCTCGCGCCCGCCGCGCTGCGGACCCTGGAAACGGCGGAGGAGGAATGGCGGGCAAGCGAGGAGCACGCCGCGGACACGCTCGAAGGGCATTACAACCTCGCGCTCTTCGCCGCGGCCCGCGGTGATCCCCGCGCGGCCGAGTTCGAGTACCGGACGGCGCTCCGGCTGTGGCCGACGTCCTCCCGGGTGCGCCACAACCTCGGCATGCTGCTCGCGACGCAGGGGCGGCTCCCCGAGGCGGAAGCCGAGTTCCGTGCCGTGCTCGACCGCGACGCCGTGCCGGAGACCGCGTTCGCC
>VBKG01000054.1 GCA_005879585.1 Deltaproteobacteria bacterium
GCGCTGTTCGGAACGCTGCACCTCCTGCCGAACGGCAGCGCGACCGACGTCGCGTTCTTCGGCGGTTTCCCGCTCTTCGCGTTGATCGGTGCGGCACACCAGGATCGCCGGAAGCTCGCGACCGACCCGCGGTTCCGCGGCTTCTACGAGGCCACACCGTTCGTGCCGTTCACGGGCAGCGCGGCGCTGCAGGGCATTCGCGAGCTCTTGCCGGCGGCCGCCGGCATCGGGATCCTCGTGACCGTCGTCGTGCGCTACTTCCACACGTCCTGGTTCGGCGGCTGAGCCGGCGCACGGTCTCCCCGGCGGTGCAGCGTACCCCGGAGCCGGTCACGCTGAGACGACACGCCGCCCCGACACCGCCGGACTTCCGCGGATGACGAACCGCCAGGGCCGAGCGGCGTCCGCGCCCGCATAGGCGACGCCGATGCGCGCCGTCCGGGCGACGCGCGCGGCCGGCACGGGCGGCGCGTCGAGGATGCGGAGCGCCCCGCGGACGAGGTCCGCCCCGTTGTCCGCCCGCGTGATGCCGAGCGCGCGGCAGAGGACGCCGGGGCCGCGACAGAGGCGCCACTCCGGCCCGTCGGGCAAGCCGCGCCGCCGCCGCATGAGCTCGATCCCCTCGAGCGGCTCGAGCGCGCGCAGCAGCACGGCCTCGGGGACGCCGACGCGTTGGCACACGGCGTTCATGCAGAAGTACATGCCGTAGATGAAGTAGACGTAGGCGTGGCCGGCCGGACCGTACATGACCTCGTTGCGCGGCGTGCGGCGGCCGCCGGAACTATGCGCGGCGCGATCGGCGGGGCCGCGGTAGGCCTCGACCTCGACGATCCGTCCGGCCGTTCGCCCATCGGCATGGTCGTGGACGAGCGTCTTGCCGAGCAGTCCGCGGGCTACGGCAAGGGTCGGCTGCAGGTACCACCGCCGCGGCAGAGCCGCGGCGCTCACGCGCCCTTCAGCTTCTTCACTTCCTCGGTGAGCTCGGGCACCGCCTTGAACAGGTCGGCGACGAGCCCGTAGTCGGCGATCTGGAAGATCGGCGCCTCCGCGTCCTTGTTGATGGCGACGATCACCTTCGAGTCCTTCATGCCGGCGAGATGCTGGATGGCGCCCGAGATCCCGACGGCGATGTAGAGGGCCGGCGCGACGACCTTGCCCGTCTGCCCCACCTGGAGGTCGTTCGGCACGAACCCCGCATCGACCGCCGCCCGGCTCGCGCCCATCGCCGCGCCGAGCGCGTCGCAGAGAGGCTCCAGGTACACCGTGAAGTTCTCGCCGTTCTTGAGACCCCGGCCGCCGGAGCACACGATCCGCGCCTCGGTGAGGACGGGGCGGTCCGACTTCGTCTCCGCGAACTCGACGAAGCGCGCCTGCGCGTGCGCCGCGTCGGGCGTGACGGCGAGCTTCTCGACGGTGCCTTTCTGCGCGTCCTTGGGCGCGGCGTCGAAGGCCGTGGTGCGCACGGACACGACGCGGGGCGCGCTGTCGATCTGGATCGTTGCGATCGCATTGCCGGCATACATCGGCCGCTTGAAGGTGCGCGCGTCGACGATCGCGGTGACGTCCGACGCCATGCCCCCGCCGAGCCGGGCCGCGACCCGCGGCAGCAGATCCTTGCCGACGGCGGTCGCGGCGCCGATCACCACCTCGACGTCCTTCTGCTTCACGATCTCCGCGATGGCCGCGGTATAGGCCGACCTCGACGATCCGTCCGGCCGTTCGCCCATCGGCATGGTCGTGGACGAGCGTCTTGCCGAGCAGTCCGCGGGCTACGGCAAGGGTCGGCTGCAGGTACCACCGCCGCGGCAGAGCCGCGGCGCTCACGCGCCCTTCAGCTTCTTCACTTCCTCGGTGAGCTCGGGCACCGCCTTGAACAGGTCGGCGACGAGCCCGTAGTCGGCGATCTGGAAGATCGGCGCCTCCGCGTCCTTGTTGATGGCGACGATCACCTTCGAGTCCTTCATGCCGGCGAGATGCTGGATGGCGCCCGAGATCCCGACGGCGATGTAGAGGGCCGGCGCGACGACCTTGCCCGTCTGCCCCACCTGGAGGTCGTTCGGCACGAACCCCGCATCGACCGCCGCCCGGCTCGCGCCCATCGCCGCGCCGAGCGCGTCGCAGAGAGGCTCCAGGTACACCGTGAAGTTCTCGCCGTTCTTGAGACCCCGGCCGCCGGAGCACACGATCCGCGCCTCGGTGAGGACGGGGCGGTCCGACTTCGTCTCCGCGAACTCGACGAAGCGCGCCTGCGCGTGCGCCGCGTCGGGCGTGACGGCGAGCTTCTCGACGGTGCCTTTCTGCGCGTCCTTGGGCGCGGCGTCGAAGGCCGTGGTGCGCACGGACACGACGCGGGGCGCGCTGTCGATCTGGATCGTTGCGATCGCATTGCCGGCATACATCGGCCGCTTGAAGGTGCGCGCGTCGACGATCGCGGTGACGTCCGACGCCATGCCCCCGCCGAGCCGGGCCGCGACCCGCGGCAGCAGATCCTTGCCGACGGCGGTCGCGGCGCCGATCACCACCTCGACGTCCTTCTGCTTCACGATCTCCGCGATGGCCGCGGTATAGGCGTCCGCGACGTAGTGCTCGTAGGGCGCGCCGTCGACGGCGATGACACCGACGCCGTACTCCGCGAGCCCCGCCGCGAGGGCGTCGACCCCCTTGCCGAGGACGGCGGCGAGGCAGCGGCCACCCGCGAGCGTCGCCGCTTGCTTGCCGGCCTGAAGGCCGACGAGCGTCGTCTTGGGGAACTTCCCGTGCAGGTGCTCGGCGACGACGAGGACGTTTCCCATGCTCAGATCACCTTCGCTTCGTCGTGCAGCACCTGGACGAGCTCCTGCACGGAGCCGACCTTCCGTCCGCCGGTCCGCTTGGGCGGGGTCTCGAGCTTCACGATGCGCGTGCGCGGCGCGACGTCCACGCCGAGCTCCGCGAGCGGGATCTCCTTGAGCTCCTTCTTGCGCGCCTTCATGATCCCCGGCAGCGAGGCATAGCGCGGCTCGTTGAGGCGCAGGTCGGCCGTCACGACGGCCGGCAGGGGAATGGCGAGCGTCTCGAGGCCACCGTCGACCTCGCGGGTCACCTGCGCGCCCTTCTGGTCGCCGCCGAGCACGACCTTGGACGCGAACGTCGCCTGCGGCCAGCCGAGCAGCTCCGCCACCATCTGCCCGGCGCAGTTGGAGTCGTCGTCGATTGCCTGCTTGCCCATGAGGATCAGCTCCGGCTTCTCGGTGCCGACGAGCTTCTCGATCACGCGTGCCACGGCGAGCGGTTCGACGACCTGATCGGTGAGGACGAGGATGGCGCGATCGGCGCCCATGGCGAGGCCGGTCCGCAGCTGCTCCTGCGCCGTCTTCTGGCCGATCGAGAGCAGGACCACCTCGGTGCCCGCCGCCTTCTCCTTGATCCGCAGCGCTTCCTCGATGGCGATCTCGTCGAAGGGGTTGATCACCCACTTGACGTTGTCGGTGACGATCGACGCGCCTTCGGGCGTGAGCTTGATGACGGTCTCCGGATCGGGGACGCGCTTGACGCACACGAGGATTTTCACGACGGGTTCTCCTATACAGGGCGCCGAAACCAGTCAATCTGCGGCGCTGGCCCGGCGCCCGAGGTCGAACCCGAGACGGCTCGAGAGCTCGCGACCTGCCTTCACGACGAGCGGCGCCACCTCTTTCTCGATCCGTTCGGGGGTGAGGCGGTAGGCGGGACCGACGACCGCGAGTGTGCCGACGACGGTGCGCGTGTAGTCGCGGACCGGCGCCGCGACGGCGCGTACGTCCTCGACGTGCTCCCCGCCGTCGACGGCGTAGCCGGCGGTGGCGACGCTGCGCAGCTGCTGGAGGAGCGCCTGCCGATCGGTCACGGTGCGCGCGGTGAAGCGCGGGAGGCCGTCTGGCAGCAGCGAGCGGAGCGCGTCGTCGGGCTCGAATGCCAGCAGCGCCTTCCCCGCCGCGGTGCTGTGCAGCGGCAATCCCTCACCGAGTGGCGAGACGATCCGCACCGGGCGGTCCGCCTCGACCACTTCGATCGGCACGACGGCGTCGCGACGGAGGACGGCGATGTAGGTCGTCTCGCGGACCTGGCGGACGAGGGCAGCGATGATCGGCCGCGCCTGATGGAGGAGGCCCATGTGCTGCACGTAGCTCTGGCCGAGCTGCAGGCAGCGGATGCCGAGCCGGTAGTTCTCGGTGGCGCGGTTCTGCTCGATGTAGCCGCGCGACTCGAGCGTGGCGAGCAGGCGGAAGACGTTGTTCTTGTGGAGCTTCAGGCGCTTCGAGAGCTCGGTGACGCCGAGCTCGTCGGCTTCGCCGAAGAACTGCTCGAGCACGTCGAGCGAGTGCGACACGGATTGAATGACGTAGTTGGATTTCTCGCGCCGCATGTCTTCACAAAACGGGGTTTAGGTTATTCCGCACCTCCAGGGGAGTCAACGGCGCTCGCGTGAGCTGTGCAAGACGGTGAATTCCTTGCGATCATCACGGGTTGGGAGGTATCGGCGCATGCCCGGCAGCCATCGAACGGCGTCTTTGCGCGGGCCACGTTGAAAAGGCGACGAGAGGTTTCCTATATGGCGTGCATGGCAAGGATCGAGGTTCCGACGGCGGCCGGCGCGATGCCCGCGTTCATTGCCCGACCGAGCGGCGAGGCTCCCGCGGCGGCGGTGCTCGTCATCATGGAGGCTTTCGGCCTGAACGCGCACATCGAGGACGTCGCGCGGCGAATCGCCGCCGAGGGGTACGTGGCGCTCGCCCCGGATCTCTACTGGCGCGGCGGCACGGGACGCGCCGTCCGCTACGACCAGCTGCCCGAGGCGATCGCGCTCATGCAGAGCCTCCGGGACGACGAGGTCGTGGCCGACGTCGGCGGGGCCATCGCCTACCTCGAGCGCCAGCCGTTCGTGCGCGCCGACCGGATCGGCATCACGGGCTTCTGCATGGGTGGTCGCGTGACCTTCCTTGCGGCGTGCGAGCTGCCGGACAAGATCAAGGCCGCGGCCCCCTTCTACGGCGGCGGCATCCCGATCGAGAAGACGGCGAAGCTGCGCGCGCCGCTTCTCGCCTTCTTCGGCGAGGACGATCCGTTCATTCCGCTGGACGCGGTCGAGGCGTTGAAGGCGGAGCTCGCCCGGCACAAGAAGCAGGCGGAGGTGGTCGTGTACCCGAAGGCGCCGCACGGCTTCTTCTGCAACGAGCGCGACTCCTATCGTCCCGAGGCGGCGCGCGACGCCTGGGAGCGGTTGAAGACGTTCCTCGCGACGCATCTGAAGCGCTGAGCCGCCGTGCGCATCCTCCTCGTCGGCCAGGCGGCGTTCGCCGCCGAGGTGCTCCAGCGCCTCGCCGCGGCGGGCGACACCATTGCCGGCGCCGTCTGTCCCCCGGACGCCGGCGGGAAGCCCGACGCGTTCAAGCAGGCCGCCGAGGCGCACGGCGTTCCCGTCCACCAGTTCCGCTCGCTGAAGACGCCGGAGGCGCGGCGCGCCTTCGAGGACGCGCGCGCCGACCTCGCCGCGCTCGTCTACGTGACGCAGATCGTCCCGGAGCCGTTGCTGCAGATCCCTCGGCTCACGACCATCTGCTTTCATCCGTCGCTGCTCCCCCGCTACCGCGGCGGGAGCGCGATCGCCTGGCAGCTGATCCGCGGCGAGACGCGGACCGGCGTCACCGTCTTCTGGCCCGACGCGGGGATCGATACGGGACCGATCCTTCTGCAGCGCGAGGCCCCGATCGGTCCCGACGACACGGCCGGGACGCTCTACTACCGGACGCTCTATCCGCTCGGCGTCGACACCGTGGCCGACGCGGTCGCGCTCATCCGGGAGGGCAGGGCGCCCCGCGTCGCGCAGGACGAAACCCGGGCGAGCTACGATCCGCTCGTCGGCGATGACCACGCCGTCGTCGACTGGACGCGGCCGGCGGCCGAGATCCACAATCTCATCCGCGGCTGCGACCCGCAGCCAGGGGCGCACACGCTCTGGCGTGGTGCGCGTCTCCGGCTCTACGAGCCGCGGCGCGTGGTCGGAACGGCCGGTGCCGTTCCGGGCACGGTCCTCGCGCTCGGCCCCGAGGGCCTCGTGGTCGCGTGCGGCGACGGCGGCGCGGTGCGCTGCACGCGCGCCCGCGACGGCGGCACCAAGGCCGCCGCCGCGGAGGTCGCGCAGACCATCGGGCTGCCGGCTGGTTCGCGGCTCGGGCCCGCCTAGAGCAGACGGCCGAGGCCGAAGTCGAACGGCAGCTTCTGGTCACAGCCGAGGTTCACGTCGAGGCGGCCGCGGAACCTGACGTTGACGGTGACCGCGAACCCGAGCGGCTGGCCGCGCGGGATGGCGGCAGCGGCGATGAACGACCCGCCGTCGCGGTGCGCCTGGATCGTGCCAAGGAGGAACGGGTACTCCGGATCCGGCGCGATCGCCGTCGAGGCATCGTGGATCGCGACGCTCGGACACACGGCCGTGCCTCCCGACCCGCACTTCCACGTCACGCGCTGTCCGGGCACGAAGCCGGGGAGCGTCGTGTCGAGACCGTTCTGATCGACGTCGACAACGTCGGTCGGCTCGGTGCCGTCGTTCGGGCCGTCGGCGACCGCGATCGCCGTCTGCAAGGCGGCCGACACGGACCCGGCGGCGGCGCCGACCGTGGGTGCGAGCTTCCGGACGTTCAGGTTGTGCAGCACGGGCGCGGCCCAGGCCGTGCAGTTCACCCCGGGGCTGTCGCAGGCGCGGGGCAGGAGCTCCGTGTAGATCCCGCCGAGGCAGCGGTCACCGCCAGGGCCCGCCGGCAGGATCATCACGGTGTTGCGGTCGCGAAGGTTCGCGAAGCTCCACGCGCCGTTGGCGTCGGCCTGCGTCCAGCCGAGCATCACGGGGTTGCCGTTGTTCTTCCAGCCGCACCAGGAGAAGGGGTCGGTGCTCCCGGGGATGAGGTCTCCTTCGATGAAGTTCCGCTGCCGGTACCAGAGCTCCACCGTGCGGCCGGGCGGCGCGAGACCCTGGACGCTGTCGAGATCGTTGTTGTTCGCGATGACGCGGTAGATGAGCGGCGTCGGACCGACCGAATGGACCGTCACCGCCCGGCCGAGCAGCGCGGCGAGCACCGCCGCCGCCACCGTGGCCGAGATGAGTGTGGATCGTTTCGCCATGACACCTCCTGGGCGGGAGACGTGGAGGGCGGCGATGCGATTGCAGCGGGCGTGCCACGTTTGGAGCGCGCCGTTCCACGGCCGGGCGAGCAGGCCGTGAAGCTGCGGTGCTCAGGCCGTTTCACGCGCGGGTGCACCGAGCGGGTCGCGGATGCCGTAGCGTTCCATGCGTCGCCAGAGCGTAACGCGCGAGATGCCGAGCGCGGCGGCGGCCCGCTGGCGGTTCCACCGATGGTCCTCGAGGACGCGCATGATGCGGGTGCGCTCGTCGACCACGAAGCTGCCGACGGGACCCTCGCTCGCGGCGATGACGTTGGCGATCGACGCGCCGGTGGCGCCCGCGAGGATCAGCAGCGATTCGACGGTGTTCTCGAGCTCGCGCACGTTGCCGGGCCACGGGTGCTCGAGCAGCGGGCGGAGCGCCGCCGCGTCGGGGACCGCGAACGCCGTGCCGTGTCGCTGGTTGAAGCGGCCGACGAAGTGCTCGATGAGGAGCGGCACGTCGTCGCGGCGGTGACGGAGCGGCGGAAGGTGGATCGTGAAGACGCGGAGGCGGTAGTACAGGTCGCTCCGGAAGGCGCCGGCCTCGACCATGCGGGCGAGATCGCGGTTGGAGGCGGCGATCAGCCGCACGTCGACCCGCCGCGCTACACTCGCGCCGAGCGGCCGCACTTCGCGATCCTGAACGACGCGGAGGAGCTTTGCCTGCAACGGGAGCGGCAGGTCCTCCACCTCGTCGAGGAAGAGCGTGCCGCGGTCGGCGAGGTGCAGCGCGCCCGGTCGCTCCTGGAGCGCACCCGTGAAGGCACCGCGCGCATGGCCGAAGAACTCGCTCTCCGCGAGCGACTCGGGCACCGCGGCACAGTTCACCGGCACGAAGGGGCCCGTGGCACGCCGGCCGAGTCCGTGCACGGCACGCGCGACGACTTCCTTGCCGGTGCCGGTCTCCCCCTCGAGCAGCAGATGCGCTTCCGTGTGCGCGGCCGTCCGCACGAGCGTGCGGACCTGGTCCATCGCGCGACTCCGGCCGACCAGGGTGGCGAGTCCGTCTCCACGCGCGGTCGCCGGGGTGAGAGACCGGGCTCCGGCGGACGACGGCCCCGCGCGCGCCAGACGGGCGACGGCCTCGATGGCGCGGTCGATTCCCTCGCCGTCGCGCAGCACGACGTAGTCCGCGGCACCGGCCTTCATCGCCTCGACGGCGGCGTCGGCTGTGTCCCGCGCGCTCACGACGATGACGGTGACGTCGGGACGGCGCGCACGCAGCATGCGGAGGACGCCGGC
>VBKG01000055.1 GCA_005879585.1 Deltaproteobacteria bacterium
TCCACGCCATGGGCGGCGAGCAGGACATGCGGAAGATGGGCGGCCTCTGGTCGCACCTGCCGGCGACGTCGCGCACGTTCCTCGTGGCGACGCTCGCCATCGCGGGCTGCCCGCTGCTCGCCGGCTTCTTCTCGAAGGACGAGATCCTCTGGCAGGCGTGGTCGAGCACGTTCGGGAGCGGGCTCCTCTGGGTGGTCGCGGTGCTGGTCGCCGGCATGACCGCCTTCTACATGTTCCGCCAGGTGTTCATGGTGTTCTTCGGCGAGTGCCGGGCCGACCACGAGACGCAGCATCACCTGCACGAGTCGCCGCCGGTCATGACCGTGCCGCTGTGGCTGCTGGCGGGCGGCGCGATCCTCGCCGGCTGGCTCGGCTTTCCGCATCACAGCCTCTTCGAAGGCTGGCTCGAGCCGGTGATGGGGCACTACGCCGCGGCGACGGCGTCGCACGCCGAGACGCCGAACCTCGGGCTCGAGCTGGCGCTCATGGCGATCTCCGTGGCGGTGGCGTTCGCGGGCTTCGGGCTCGCCTACCTGATGTACTTCCGCCACCGGCTCCGCCCCGAGACGTTCAGCGACGCACTCGGCGGCGTGCCGTACCGCGTGGTCCTGAACAAGTACTACGTCGACGAGCTCTACGACCTCGTCTTCGTGCGCGGTGGACTGCTGCTCTGCCGGCTGATCGCCTGGTTCGACCTCCACGTGATCGACGGCATCGTGAACCTGTCCGCCGCGATCGTGCGCGGCTGGGCGTGGCTCTTCGGCCTCATCGACCTCTACATCGTCGACGGTGCCGTCAACGCCGTCGCCAACGGGACGTACTTCATCGGGCGTCGCGTGCGGAACGTGCAGACGGGTGCCATCAGCGCCTACCTCTACGTGGTGTTGATCGGCGTGCTCGGCGGCGTGCTCCTCTACTGGTCGTGGGCCTCGGCGTCGTGAGGAGATGATGGGACACAACGTGCTGAGTCTGATGATCTTCATCCCGCTCGCCGGGATGGTAGTGATCCTCTGCCTCCCGTCACGGGCGCACGGCGTCATCCGTTGGATGGGAGTCGCGGCCACCGTTCCGCCGCTCCTGATGTCCGTCTGGCTGCTCGAGCACTTCGACCCGCAGACGACCGCGCCGCAGTTCGTGCAGCGCTTCGCGTGGATCCCTGCCTACCACATCAACTACTTCGTCGGCATCGACGGCATCAGCATCACCATGGTGGTGCTGACGGCGCTCCTCTGCTTCCTCTGCATGTTCGCGTCCTTCGGCATCGAGAAGGCGGTGAAGGGGTACTTCGCGCTCTTCCTCCTCCTCGAGACCGGGATGATCGGCACCTTCGTCGCCCTCGATTTCTTCCTGTTCTTCGTCTTCTGGGAGCTGATGCTCCTCCCGATGTACTTCCTGATCGGCGTCTGGGGCGGGCCGCGGCGCGAGTATGCGGCGATCAAGTTCTTCCTCTACACGCTCTTCGGCTCCGTGCTGATGCTGGTCGCCATCCTCTACTTCTACTTCGCGGCCGATCCTCACTCTTTCGACATGACGCAGCTCGGCGCGCTGCTCGCGAAGAAGATCCCGCTCGACGTGCAGGTGCTGCTCTGGGTGGCGCTCTTCATCGGCTTCGCGATCAAGATCCCGGCGTTCCCGTTCCACACCTGGCTGCCCGACGCGCACGTCGAGGCGCCGACCGCGATCTCCGTGATCCTGGCGGGCATCCTCTTGAAGATGGGGACGTACGGCATCCTGCGGATCAACTACGGCATCCTGCCGGCCGCGACGCTGGCGCCGTTCTGGGGCGGCCACTCGGTCGCGTTCTGGCTCCTCGCCGCGCTCGGCACGCTCAACATCGTCTACGGCGCGGTCTGCGCGATGGCGCAGGAGGATCTGAAGAAGCTCGTCGCGTACTCGAGCATCAGCCACATGGGGTACGTGATGCTCGGCATGGCGGCCTTCACGCCGCAGGGGATCAACGGCGCGGTCCTCCAGATGTTCAACCACGGGACCATCACCGCGATGCTCTTCCTCCTGGTCGGCGTCATCTACGACCGCGCCCACCACCGGCAGATCAGCGGCTTCGGCGGCCTGGCTTCCATCGTTCCCGTCTACACCGGCGTCACGGGCTTCGCCTTCTTCGCCGCGATGGGATTGCCGGGCCTCTCGGCGTTCATCTCCGAGGCGCTCGTGCTCCTCGGCGCGTGGCAGCAGTACCCGGGCCTCACCATCGTGGCGGCGAGCGCCGTGATCCTGACCGCCGGCTATCTCCTCTGGGCGCTCCAGCGCATGTACCTCGGGCAGCCGAACGAGAAGTACCTCGGCCTCGCCGAGATCAACGGGCGCGAGCTCTTCACGCTCGTGCCGCTGGCGGCGATCGTGCTGTTCCTCGGCATCTACCCGACGCCCATCCTGAACCTGCAGAGCCCGGCGCTGCTCCGCCTGAACGAGCAGGTGCAGCAGGCCGCCGCGCCCCCGCCGCCCGACTCGATCGCCGCGCGCTAGCCGGATGGACGCGACGCAGAGCCTTCGCTACTTCGGCCCCGAGCTGGTGCTCACGGCGGCCATCATGGCGGTGCTGGCGCTCGACCTCGGGCTCACCGCCCGGGGCATCGAGCGGAGCCGCTGGCCGGGGATCGTCGCGCTCGCGGGTGCGGCCGCGGCCATCGGCTCGGCGGTCCGCCTGCTGCGGGTGCCGGCGCGCGAGTGGCTCTTCGGCCGCATGCTCGTGTTCGACGGCTTCAGCGTCTACTTCAAGGTGCTGCTCGGGCTGGCGCTTCTGGCCGCGGTCTGGATGTCGCTCGGCTCGCGCGAGGTGCGCGGGCAGCCGAACGAGGGCGAGTACTTCACGCTGCTCCTCTCGAGCGGGCTCGCGATGCTCCTCATGGCGGCGGCGGCCAACCTGCTGATGGCCTACCTGTCGCTCGAGTTTGCGAGCCTCACGTCCTACGTGCTGACGGGCTTCCTCCGTCACAACCGCCGGTCCGCGGAGGCCGCGCTCAAGTACCTCATCTATGGCGGCGTGGCGTCGGGCGCGATGATCTACGGGATGAGCTGGATCTTCGGGCTCACGGGGTCGATGGACTACGCCGGCATCGCCGCCGGGATCGCTCAGCTCGACGACCCGAGCCGCGGGGCGTTCTTCCTGGCGCTCGTGCTGGTCCTTGCGGGCTTCGGCTACAAGGTCGCCTCGGTCCCCTTCCACATGTGGGCCCCGGACGTGTACACCGGCGCGCCGATTCCCGTGACCGCGTTCCTCGCGGTCGGCTCCAAGGCCGCGGGCTTCGCGATGCTGCTGCGCTTCTTCCACTTCGGCGTCGGCGCGGCCGGTCCGGTGGGCGCCGTCACGCGCGTGCCGCTCCTCCAGCTCGGCACGCTCCTCTGCGCTGCGACCATGACGCTCGGCAACCTCGCAGCGCTGTCGCAGCAGAACATGAAGCGGCTGCTGGCGTACTCCTCGATCGCGCACGCCGGGTACGCGCTGCTCGGCTTCGTCGTGTTCGCCGACGCCGGCGTGCAGGCCGTGCTCTTCTACCTCACCGTGTACTACATCATGAACCTGGGGGCGTTCTGGGTGGTGATGCTGATCGCCAACGCCACCGGGCACGAGGACCTGCCGAGCTATCGCGGCCTCGCCTGGCGCGGCGGCGCGTTGCCGGCGCTCGCGCTCGCCATCTTCCTCTTCTCGCTCGCGGGGCTGCCGCCGCTCGCCGGGTTCGTCGGGAAGTTCTACGTGTTCGGCGCGGGCGTCGAGCGGGGACTGATCGCGCTCGTCGTCGTCGGCGTGCTGAACAGCGTGGTGTCGCTCTACTACTACGTGCGGGTGGTGAAGACGATGTTCCTCGACGAGCCACGGGCGGAGGATGCGCCCGTCCACTTCGCGCTGAACGACCTCGCGGCGGTCGGGCTGCTCTCGGCGGCGACGCTGGTGCTCGGCATCAGGTTCGACTGGTTGCTCGCGCGGGTCGAGACCGCCCGCCGAATCTTTGCGGGCTAGGGTGAACGCTAGCCCGCCGCGGGGTGGCGCCGGCGGGGGCGCCGCCGCGGCTCCCGGTCCTCGCTCCACGCGCGCCTCGAAAATGACACGTCCCCCCGAAGCTGCACGCGCGCGCGGGAGCTGCGGAGGTCGCCGCGACGGCGCCCCCGCCAGCGCCGTCGCCTGCGCGGCGGGCTGGCGCCCGTAGCCCGCGACCATGCCCGGCGGGGTCCTCTACATCGTCGCGACTCCGATCGGGAATCTCGAGGACGTGACGTTGCGGGCGCTGCGCGTGCTGCGCGAGGTCGATCTCATTGCGGCCGAGGATACGCGACACACGCGGCTGCTTCTTTCGCGCCACGGGATATCGGGGCCCGTGACCAGTTACTATGATGCGGTCGAGCGGGGTGCCCGTGCCGGGGCCGTCGGCCGTGACGGCGCTCGTTTCGGTGGCCGGGCTCGCGGCGGAGCGATTCGTGTTCGAGGGGTTCCTGGCGAGCCGGCCCGGGCCGCGGGCGCAACGGCTGGCGGCGCTCGCCGGCGAACGCCGGGCGATCGTGTTCTTCGAGGCGGGGCGCCGGCTCGCGGCGTTCCTCGCTGCGGCGCATGAGGCGCTCGGTGAGCGCGATGCGGTCGTCGCGCGCGAGCTGACGAAGCGGCACGAGGACATCATGCGCGGGACGCTCGGGGAGCTCGCGGCGCGCGTCGCGACGATGGAACGGGTGCGGGGCGAGGTGACGGTGCTCGTAGCGGCGCGGGGCGCGGGGGAGGCGCCTGTCGCCGGCATCGATCTCGACGCGCGCATCCGGGCGGCGCGGGCCGCGGGACGGCGCGTCGCGGAGCTCGCGACGGAGATCGCGGCCGAGACGGGCGTCGCTCGGCGCGTCGTCTACAAGCGCGCGCTCGAGCTGGCGCGCGAGTGACCGGCCTCCACGCTCGAAGAGAACCGCCGCTTGCACGGGTGC
>VBKG01000193.1 GCA_005879585.1 Deltaproteobacteria bacterium
GCGCCAGTCGACCGAGCCCCGCTGGTTCTCGCGGAGCAACAGCCGCGTTTCGGCCGCTTCACATCGCTCGCAGCTCTGGCGTCCCATGGCTCGTCACTGTCCTCGGTAGCTGGCTAACATGTTATCACACCTTACACGCGGGCTTTGCTGCGCGGCTTTGTACTTGCGCACGTTCGAGTTCATGGCAAACGATGTGAGGGCATCTGTGCCGTCGTCTGTTTGTAGCCGAACGTCGGTGCATGTGTAAATTCGCGAACACCCCGAATCGTCCCAGGGAAATCCCATCGACCGGCTCGCGCCCGACGCACTGCGCCATGAGCCGGCGCACCAAAAAAAGGAGCGGCCGGCGAACCGACCGCTCCTCCATCACGAGCTCGGACGCTCTAGGGGATGACCTGGAGCGCCAGCGCTGGCCGCGTCCCGGTTCCCTCGCGCGAGTTGTAGATCGCGCTGTCGGTGCTGGTGGTGTCGATCGCGAAGCAATAGGTGCCGTCACCCGGGATCGCCGACGTGACGTCAAAGTCGGCGATCTGGCCGGCGGCGACCGCACCGAGCGTCGCCAGGGCGGGACCGTCGACGGCGGGCTGCGTGTTCCAGGTGACCGTCGTTTCACCCCAGGTGCAGTTGCTGATGACGTGGATGCTGCCGCCCGTGACGCTTCCGGAGTTGGTCACGCTGGCCACCTGGAGCTGGAGGTGTGCGCTGCTCACGTGCTTGATGCCGACCCCGCTCACGGTGACGCGCAGGAAGGTGTGCTGCACGCCGGTGGTGCCGGGATTCGTGGCGGTGCCGTTGTCGACGAAGATCTGGGGCTTCGTGCCGAAGTTGGTGGTCGCGAGGTCCGACTGGACATAGGTGTCGGCGACGACCGAGCCGACGACGCCCGGCGGCGGGGGCAGGGTGGTCGTGGTGGTCGGCGGCACGGCGCCGCAGGTCCCGCAGTCGGGCGCGGCGACGATCGCCACCGATGGCTTCCCGCTCGTGGCCTCGCGGGAGTTGTAGTTGACGTTGTCGGTCGAGGTGCTGTCGATCGCGAAGCAGTACACGCCGTCGCCTTGGACGGCGGACCTGATGTCGAAGTCGACGCCCTGGTTCAGGGCGACAGGGCCGCCCACGGTCGACAGGACCGGACCCATGACCGGCTGGTTGTTCCACGTGATGGTCTTCTCACCCCAGCTGCAGTTGCTGACCGCGTGGATCTGTCCGCCGGAGTTGCTGTTCGAGCCGCTCGCCGCCGCCACCTGCAGGTGCAGTGTGGCCGACGCGACCGTTCGCGGGTTGACGCCGCTCACGCTGATGCGGACGAACGTGCGCTTGATCGGGCTCGCATCGGCGGTGAGCACCTTGCTGGTCCCGGCGTTCGTCGTCGGGCTGGCGAAGTTGACGAAGGCGTCGGCGATCACCGTCGCGACCGGACACGGCAGGTTGGCGGGCGTATTCACGCAGCCCGTGGCGGGGTTGCAGGAGTCCGTGGTGCAGACGGTGCCGTCGTTGCAGTTGAGGGGCGGCCCGCCGATGCACTGGCCACCCGAGCATGTGTCGGCGGTCGTACAGGCGTTGCCGTCGTCGCACGTCGAGGTGTTGTTCGTGTTCACGCAGCCGGTTGCCGGATCGCAGGTATCCGTCGTGCAGACGTTGCCGTCGTTGCAGTTGGGCGCGGGACCGCCGACGCAGACCCCGCCGGCGCATGTGTCCGCCGTGGTGCAGGCGTTGCCGTCGTTGCAGGGCGCGGTGTTCGGCGCGCCGCCCACACAGGCGCCGGCACCGTCGCACGTGGAGCCCGAGATGCAGATGTTGTTGGCGCAGGCCTGACCGGTCGGCTCGAACTGGCAGAGCGGCGAGCAGCAGTCGCCGGCGACGAGGTTGCCGTCGTCGCACTGCTCCCCGAGGTCGAGGACGCCGTTGCCGCAGACGTGCGCGATCTTGCCGATGATGGTGCTGAACTGGTCCGTCTGTTGCCCGCCCGGTGGAAATCCCGGCCCCACGATCCGAAAGATGTTCGTGGCGCAAGGACTGCCGGTGATGGTCTGGTTGGCGGCGGGATTCCCGACCAGGCCCGCCGGCGCCGGGGGTGCCACCGCGGTCAGGAATGGCCCGACCCGACCGCTCACGATCGACTGCGAGAACGCGAGATTCGGCCCCGCGGCCGAGACCGGAACGCGAGGGCTGTCCTGCGTGAAGTTGACCGTTCCCAGGGTGTCGGCCTGGAGAACTTCCACCCCGTAGGGGTGCGTGACCGTATACGTGGCGCCGGGCGCCGCGCCGAGGATGCGGACGCGGACTCGGGTGAACACGACCTGATCGCCGGCTAGAACTACACTGCCGTTCGCGAACGAGCCTTCCAGGGCGGCGACGTACGTGGCACTGATCGTGCCGACAGTCATCTTGCTGATAGCGCGCGAGTAGAACACCTCCACCGGAAAGTTGTCGGGGAAGGAGAGCGGAAGGTTCGGATTCGGTAAGACGAACCCGACGCCGCCGCAGACCGCGTCCAGGCACTCCGCCAGGGCGAGGCCCGTCGAATCCTGGTAGTACAGCGGGAAGCCGTCCGCCGGATCGATCGGCCCGAAGCCCACGAGCGGGGTAAAGCACGGCTGTGCCCTGACGGTGCCTGCCGGTATTGACAGAACGAATGCTAGCAAGAGAGCCGATCCCCAACGTCTCATCTTATCGCTCCTTTCGCGATGGTCGATCTCGACCGTGGCGATGAATCGCAGGAGCTCCACTTAATCTCAATTGGTATTTTCCTGGCTCGCCATGGGGAGTTCCCGTCCTCGCTATGGCGTCCGGGCGGCACGCATGCCGGACGCTGTGACATCCGCCATGCGGATTGCCCGCGCCGAGGCGCAGGCGCCGCAAAAAAAAGAGGAGCGGCCGGCGAACCGACCGCTCCTCCGTTACGAGCGCGGACGGTTTACGGCACGACCTGGAGCGCCAGGGTGGGCCGCGTCCCGGTTCCCTCGCGCGAGTTGTAGAGCGCGCTGTCGGTGCTGACCGTGTCGATCGCGAAGCAGTAGGTGCCGTCGCCGGGAATGGCCGACGTCACGTCGAAGTCCGCGAGCTGGCCGATCGCCACGGCGCCGAGTGTCGCCAGCGCCGGCCCGTCGATCGCGGGCTGCGTGTTCCATGTCATCGTCGTCTCGCTCCAGCCGCAGCTCGTGATCTTGTGGATGCTGCCGCCCGTCACGCTGTTCGCGTTGGTCGCGTTCGCGACCTGCAGCCGCAGGTGCGCCGACGACACGGCGCGCGCCCCGACACCGCTGACGCTGACGCGGAGGAACGTCCGCTGCACGCCGGTGGTCCCGGGATTCGTCGCCGTCCCGTTGTCCACGGAGAGAACCGTCTTCGTCCCGAAGTTCGTGGTCGCCAGGTCGGACTGCACGTAGGTGTCGGCGACGATCGTGCCGAGGGCAGTGGTTGTCGCAGGCAGTGTCGTCGTCGTGGTCGCACCCGGCGCGAGGGTCGTGGTGGTCGTGACCGCCGGCGCGCACGGGCACACGGCCGTGACGGCGACCTGCGGCTTCCCGGCCGTCGCCTCGCGCGAGCTGTACAGGACGCTGTCGGTCGACAGCGTGTCGAGCGCGAAGCAGTAGGCGCCGTCGCCGGTGATGATGCTGCTGACGTCGAAGTCCACCGTCTGCCCCTGGGCGACGGCGCCGAGGGTCGCGAGCGCGGGGCCGTCGATCAGCGGCTGGGTGCTCCAGGTGACGGTGCGCTCGTTCCACGTGCAGTCCGAGATCGGATGGAGGCGGCCGCCCGTCACGCTCTGCGCGTTCGTCACCTTGGCGACCTGGAGCCGTAGGTGGGCACCCGTCACCTGACGTGCGCCGACGCCGCTCACGCTCACCCGGAGGAGCGTGCGCTGCACGCCGGTGGTCCCGGGATTCGTGGCCGTCCCGTTGTCGGCGGCGAGGAGCGTCTTCGTCCCGAAGTTCGTGGTCGGCAGATCTGACTGGACGTAGGTGTCGGCCGTGACGGCGGCGACCGGCGCGGTGACCGGGCAGACCGGCGGCGGCCCGCCGACGCAGACGCTGCCGGCGCAGGTGTCGGCCGTGGTGCAGGCGTTGCCGTCGGTGCAGGACGCCGTGTTGGGCGCGTGCACGCAGCCGGTGGCCGGGTCGCAGGTGTCGTCGGTACAGACGTTGCCGTCGTTGCAGTTCGCAGCCGGCCCGGGGACGCAGGCGCCGCCCGCGCAGGCGTCGGCGGTGGTGCAGGCGTTGCCGTCGCTGCACGGCGCCGTGTTCGGCGTGTTCACGCAGCCGGAGGCCGCGTTGCACGTGTCGTCCGTGCACACGTTGCCGTCGTTGCAGTTGAGCGCCGGGCCGCCCACGCAGACGCCGCCGGCGCAGGTGTCGGCGGTGGTGCAGGTGTTGCCGTCGTTGCACGCCGCCGTGGTGGGGGTGCCGCCGCCGCACACGCCCGCGCCGTCGCACGTGGTGGCGGCGAGACACGGGGTGGTGCTGGGGCAGGCCTGGCCGGCCGGCTCGAACTGACAGGTGGGGGAGCAGCAGTCGCCGGCCACCGTGTTGCCGTCGTCGCACTGCTCACCCGGGTCGAGGAAGCCGTTGCCGCAGACCGCCGCGATCTTCCCCATGAGGTTGAAGAGGTTCGTCTGGACGCCGCCGGGCGGCAGCCCCGGCCCCTCGACGCGGAAGAAGTTCGTGCCGCACGGGCTGCCCGTGATCGGATGCAGGATCGCGAAGTCCCCGATGTACCCGGCGGGCGGTGCGGGCGGCGTCGCGTCCCACCGCAGCCAGGTGCTGATGAAGGAGCTCGGGTCGAGCGGCGTCGTGAAGGCGTTGAAACCGACGCCGCAGGTCGCGGGGACCCGGAGCAGGCAGTCATCGGTGAAGTTGATGCTCCGCCGGCCGGGCGCGGCCGCCGTCAGGGTGGTCACGCCGAAGGGATGCGTCATCGTGTAGGTGCCGGCGGCCGGCGTGTCGATCCGGAACCGGACCCGGCTGAAGACCACCTGGGTGCCGGGAACCACGTCCCCAACGGGGGCGAAGGTGCCGAGGACGGAGTACACGAGGAGCCCGGTGCCGCCACCCGGCATCGGCACGGTCGCGTTGATGAACGTGTAGGGGAACTCGGCGAAGAAGTTGCCGGCGGCGATGTCGGCGGGCGCGGCCGGGTTGGGCAGCGGGCCCGTGACGACCGCGCAAATCGGGTCCGCCGGATCTTGGCACGCCGCCAGCCCGAGGCCGTTCTGATCGACGTAGTACGCGGGATAGTCGAACGTGGCCGGGGTGACGGGGCCGAAGCTCGCTAGCCCCTGATGCGGGCACGCCTGTGCGTTGGCGAGCGACGGCCAAGACACGTGAAGCAGCATGGTAGCAATTGCCAAGATACGTCCCATATGCGTCATGAAATGACCTCCCATTGTTCCTCGGATCGAAGAAGCAACACACGCTGGCGACGGTTTCTTCATCGTTGCGATCCCCCCAGAATCGCTGGTGGAGAAGTCTCAAACGGAGCGCGGTTGCACAATTGGAACTTGCGATGCCTCTGCCCTGGGAGAACACCGACAAATACCGAGACGAAATGGGGAATCACCCGTCCACTGGAGGCGAAGCGCGCGCAGACGGGCGGGCCGAAAACTGTCTCGCGACGCGGGCGCGGGAGACTGCACTGCGCCCCCCGCGCCCGGTCCTCGAGCGTCGCCTACGGCGCGACCTGGACCACCACCGCGGGCCGCTGGACGGCGCCTTCGCGGGAGTTGTAGATCGCGCTGTCGGTGCTGGTGGTGTCGATGGCGAAGCAGTAGACGCCGTCGCCCGGGATCGCCGACGTCACGTCGAAGTCGGCGACCTGGCCGATGGCCACGGCGCCGAGCGTTGCGAGCGGCGGCCCGTCGATCGCGGGCTGCGTGTTCCACGTCATCGTCGTCTCGCTCCAGCTGCAGTTGGTGATCCGGTGGATGCTCCCGCCCGTGACGCTGTTGGCGTTCGTGGCGTTGGCGACCTGGAGCTTCAGGTGGGCGGCGGCCACCGGGCGTGCGCCGACGCCGCTCACGCTGACCCGCAGGAACGTGCGCTGCACGCCGGTGGTGCCGGGATTGGTGGCGACGCCGTTGTCGACGAAGAGGGTGGGCTTGGTGCCGAAGTTGGTGGTCGGCAGGTCGGACTGGACGTAGGTGTCGGCCACGACGGTGCCGACGGCCGCCGCCCCAGGAGGCAGCGTCGTCGTGGTCGTGGTCGTGGTCGGGGCCGCGGCGCACGGGCAGGTGGCGGTGACGACGGCGAGCGGCTTGCCGGCCGTGGCCTCGCGCGAGTTGTAGAGGGCGCTGTCGGTGGAGATGGTGTCGAGCGCGAAGCAGTACACGCCGTCGCCGTGGATGGCGGAGCTCACGTCGAAGTCCACGGTCTGGCCCTGCGCCACCGCGCCTACGGTCGCCAGTACCGGCCCGTCGATCGCGGGCTGCGTGTTCCAGGTGACGGTGCGCTCGTTCCAGCTGCAGTCCGAGATCGAGTGGAGTAAGCCACCCGTGACGCTCTGGGCATTGGCCACCTTGGCCACCTGCAGCCGCACGCGGGCGCTCATCACCTGACGCGGGCCGACGCCGCTCACGTTGACCCGCAGGAAGGTGCGTTGCACGCCGGTGGTGCCGGGATTGGCGGCGACGCCGTTATCGACCGCGAGCAGGGTCCTGGTGCCGAAGTTGGTGGCCGGCAGGTCGGACTGGACGTAGGTGTCGGCCGTGACCGCGGCGACCGGCGCGGTCGTCGGGCAGACGAGGGGCGGCCCACCCACACACACCCCGCCGGCGCAGGTGTCGGCCGTGGTGCAGACGTTGCCGTCGTCGCAGGACGCAGTGTTCGCCATGTGGACGCAGCCCGTGGCGGGGTTGCAGGAGTCGGTGGTGCAGACGTTCGCGTCGTTGCAATTGGCAGCCGGCCCGCCGACGCAGGCGCCGCCGGCGCACGTGTCCCGGGTCGTGCAGGCGTTGCCGTCGTCGCAGGGCGCCGTGTTCGGTGTGTTCACGCAGCCCGTGGCCGGGTTGCAGGAGTCGGTGGTGCAGACGTTGCCGTCGTCGCAGTTGAGGGCCGGGCCGCCGACGCAGACGCCGCCGGCGCAGGTGTCGGCCGTGGTGCAGGGGTTGCCGTCGTTGCACGCGCCCGGGGTGGGCGTGCCGCCGCCGCAGACGCCGGCGCCGTCACACGTCGTGGCGGTCAGGCAGACGTTCGTGCCCGTGCACGGCGCCCCCGCCGGGTCGAACTGGCAGGTGGACGAGCAACAGTCGCCGTCCAGCGTGTTGCCGTCGTCGCACTGCTCGCCCGGCTCAACCACGCCGTTGCCGCAGACCGAGGCCTTCTTCCCGAGGACGGACCAGAGGTTCGTCTCCACGCCGCCGGGCGGCAGCCCCGGCCCCTCGACGCGGAAGAAGTTCGTGCCGCACGGGCTGCCCGTGATCGTGTGCAGCACCGCCGGATCCCCGATGAACCCGGCGGGCGGCGCCGGCGCGGTCGCGTCCCACTGGAGCCAATTGCTGATCCAGGAGAACGGGGCGAGGGGCGTGGTAAAGGCGTTGAACCCCGTCGGGGACGCCGCGCCGCAGGTCGGAGGAACCGAGAGGAGACAGTCGTCGGTAAAATTGATGCTCCGCCGTCCGGGGCCTGCCGCGTGCAAGACGTGGACGCCGAAGGGGTGGGTGATCGTGTAGTCGCCGGCCGCCGGCGTGTCGATCCGGAACCGGACGCGGCTGAAGGTCACTTGGTCGCCGGGGACCACCGCCGCGGCGGGGCCCCCAAAGGTGCCCAGGACGGAGTACACGACGAGCCCGATGGGAACGCCCGGTTGACCGTTGGGGGGCATCGGCACGTCCGCAGTCACGAACGTGTAGAGGAACTCGTCGAAGAAGTTGCCGGTGGCGATGTCGATGGGTGCGGCCGGGTCGGGCAGCGGGGGCAGGCCGCAGAGCGGGTCCGCCGGATCGAGGCACGCCGCCAGTCCCTGGCCGTTCTGATCGACGTAGTAGGCGGGATATCCGAACGTGGCCGCGCTGATCGGGCCGAAGCTCGCCAGCCCCTGGTGTGGGCACGATTGCGCGCGGGCCTCCATCTCTGACCCGAGCAACAAGGCCAGGATGCTCACCACCGTGGCGTTCCGCAGAGTCCCCATCTGTTCTCCCTTCTCTGTTTGCGCGGAGACGTTCGTCCGCCCAGCTGCGCGGCGTCCCCGATTTCGTCGGGCTCGCTACGGCGTCACGCTGAGCACGACGGCCGGGCGCGCGAGGCTGCCCTCGCGAGAGTTGTAGTCGACGCCGTCGGTCGATGCCGTGTCGAGCGCGAAGCAGTACACGCCGTCGCCCGGAATGGCGGAGGTGACGTCGAAGTCGACGGTCTGTCCCTGCGCCACGGCGCCGAGCGTCGCCAGCGCGGGCCCGTCGATCGCGGGCTGCGTGTTCCACGTGACGGTGTGCTCGTCCCAGCCGCAACCGGTGATCGCGTGGAGGCTGCCACCGGAGATGCTCTGCGCGTTGGTCGTCTTCGCCACCTGCAGCTGGAGATGGGCGGCGGCGACGTGCCGAGCCCCGACGCCGCTGACGTTCAGCCGGAGCAGCACACGCTGCACGCCGGCCCCGCCGGGCGCTGTGGGGGAGCCGTTGTCCACGGCGAGCAGGGTGTTGCTTCCGAAGTTCTTGGTCGGCAGGTCGGACTGGACGAAGGTATCCGCCACGACCGTGCCGACCGCCGTCGCGGCGGGCAGGGTCGTCGTGGTCGTGGTGGACGTCGTCGGCGTCGTGGCCGTGGTGGTGGTCGTGGGGCCGGGTGCGCACGGGCAGGCGGCCGTGACGGCGACCTCCGGCTTGCCGGCCGTCGCCTCGTGGGAGTTGTAGATGACGCTGTCGGTGGAGAGGGTATCGAGCGCGAAGCAGTAGACGCCGTCGCCGTGGATCGCCGAGCTCACGTCGAAGTCGACCATCCGGCCCTGCGCGACCGCGCCCGCGGTCGCCAGCACCGGCCCGTCGATCGCCGGCTGCGTGTTCCAGGTCATGGTGCGCTCGTTCCAGCCGCAATCCGTGATCGGATGGATGCGGCCTCCCGAGACGCTCTGGGCGTTGGTCACCTTCGCGACCTGCAACAGCAGGTGGGCGCCGGTGACCTGCCGAGTGCCCACGCCGGCGACGCGTACACGGAGGAAGGTGCGCTGCACGGCCGGGCCAGCGTCGGCATTGAGCAGCTTGCTGGTCCCGAAGTTGGTGGTGCGTTTGTCGGACGTCACGGAGGTGTCTGCTTCGACCACGGCCGCGGGTGCTCCCGTGGGGCAGACGAGCGGCGGACCGCCCACGCACGTTCCGTTCGAGCAGGTGTCGGCGGTGGTGCACATATTGCCATCGTCGCAAGCGGCGGCGTTGGCCGTGTGCACGCATCCCGTGGCCGGGTCGCACGAATCGCTCGTGCAGACGTTGCCGTCGTCGCAGGCGAGGGTATTCGCCGCGTGCACGCACCCCACGGCGGGATCGCAGGAGTCGGTCGTGCAGGCGTTGCCGTCGTCGCAGGCGAGCGGCGGGCCGCCATGGCACGCGCCGTCCGCGCACGTGTCGTGCGCCGTGCAGGGGTTCCCGTCCTCGCACGCGGCCGTGTTGGGCGCCATGGTGCAGTCGCCGGTCGCCGGGTCGCAGGAGTCGGTGGTGCAGACGTTGCCGTCGTCGCAGCTTCGCGCCGCCGTGTGGACGCAGCCCAGCGCCGGGTCGCACGAGTCGGTGGTGCACAGGTTGTGGTCGTCGCAGTCGAGCGGCGCACCGCCGACGCAGGTCCCCGTCGCGCAGGTATCGCCGGCCGTGCAGGCGTTGCCGTCCTGGCACGGGTTCGCATTGAAGCCGACGACCTGACACGTCCCGGTGCCGTTGCAGGTGCCATCGTCGGTGCAGACGTTGGCGTCATTGCAGGCGCAGCCGCCCTGCTCGAAGAAGCAGGCCGCCGAGCAGCAGTCGCCGCTCACGGTGTTGCCGTCGTCGCACTCCTCGCCGGGGTCGACCACGCCGTTGCCGCAGAGGGCGCCCACCGCCAGCCCACCACTGCCCTCGCCGAACTTGGCGCCGGTCATCTGTGCGCGCAGGAAGGCGACGATGTCGTCCTGCAAGGGGGAATCGAGCGCCTCGAATGCTTGCGCCGCGGCGACTGCCTCCGAGTAGCCGGCGTTGTCCTGGACCTCCAGGTCGTACACGAGCGGCAGCGCATTCGGATTGTCGAAGAGCAGCTCGAGCGCGACCGTCCCGCCCGCCGGGATCGGCACCTTGACGAGCCAGAAGGCGCCTTGTCGCTCGCCGCCTCCGGGTCCGCTGCCGTCGGCGTTGAGCGCGTGAACACCGCTGGTGATCGCACCGGTGAGCACGACCCGGATCGGCGCGCTCGGGCTCGCGGCGATCGTATCCGCGGAAGTGTTGGTGAGCGTGACGGTCTGGCTGCTGACCGTCGACGCCCCGGCCGGCGCATCCACTTGCGGGCCGACGTCCACCGTCACGCTGTCGAGCGACACTCCCCCGTGAGCGCGGATGACGGCGCGCAGGTCGGAGCCGAAACTGCCGTCCCTCGCGTAGGGGAAGACGCTCCCGGCGTCCCACACCTCGGCGGTCTTGGCGCGGTCGGTGTTGTTGCTGAAGAGCCGCGCTCCCATCTTGTGGAGCTTGAAGTCACCCCAGGTGCGGAGCCCCGGCTGTCCCACGAACGACGCGAGGCCGTCGGCGACGTCGTCCGCATCGGACACGTGGTGCGAGACGCGAAGGGGCAGGGCGACGTTCGTCTGCGGGTTTGAAAGCAAGAATTCCGTGTGCTCGAGCGGATGGAACGGCGTGTGGCACGACGCGCAGGCGGCGCCGCCGTCGTCGATCGAGCGGCGGAAGAGGCGCTTTCCGCTCTCGACGGATTCATGCGTCACGCCGATCAGCGGCAGGATGTGGTCGGGTGCCTGGTCGGGTGCGGGCAGAGTCATGAAGAATGCCGTCTCGGTGGTCACCTCCCCGACGCTCAGCTCGTTGACGACGCCGTCGCCGTCGAGGTCGCATACCATCGCCTCGGCGAGCGAGACGGCGCCGTTACCGTCGGTATCGCAGTGTGCCAGCGCGCTCGCCTGCGAACGGACGAACTCGGCCGACTGGATGCCGAAGAAGGTGTTGGAAACGTTGTTGAGTGTCGTCCGGATCGAGGCGAGGTGGCCGAGTGACCCGTGCGCGAAGGTCACGTTCTCGCCCCGTGCCTTCTTCTCCTTCACGAGCTCCTCGGCGCCGCCCGAGCCCCACAACGAGCCGGGGTTGATCTTGATCCCTCCGGGCAGCTCCCGCGTGTAGAGCCCTCGCCCGGCCGCCCCGGGGGCCGGCTGCGTGTGGCACGCCAGGCAGCGGGTGACGTCCTTCTGGTTGGCGCCCTGCTCCGGCTTCCAGACCAGCTCGAAGAGCGCCCGCCCGACGACGGCGAGACGGTCCTGGTACGAACGCCCGCAGGGTCCCCAGTCGGGCGACAGCAGCCCCGCCTCGATCAGGCGCATGAAGTTCGCCTCGATCGCCGCCGGCAGCAGCGAAGGAGTATTGTTGATGCGGGCCGCATCGAGCTCCGCCTGGTCGATGCGGACGATGTCTCCGGTCGTATTGGGGCCGGACGAGTTCACCGCGAACGGGTCGGTGAGGATGAGCGGAATCACGTTTCCCTTGCCGTCGGGATCGACGGGCGGGAACGCGCTGCTGGCAGGAACGACGGGCGCGACCGGCGCGGGGCCCAGATCCACTTCGGTGATGAGAAACGTCCGCGGCTTGGTGAAGGTTCTTTCGGGGATGTCGAACTGGAACGGCTTCTCCAGGTTGAAGCGGCCGTTGTCGTTCAGCAGCATGGCGAAGGCGTCCTCGGGCGGGATCGGCACGCCGTCGACCGCGACCGCCGGACAGTCGAGCCGGATCCCCGACGACGTGATCGGAAAGCCGCTGCTCCTCACGCCGGCGGCCGACCGGATGGTCGTCACGTCGAAGCCGTCCGGCACGTGCACCGTCCAAAGCTCCCAGATCGAGCTGTAGAAGGGCGTGCCCGGCGCGCGCGAGGCGACGAGGTGCGGAGCGCCGAGGACGGTCCCGCCCGAGTCCTCGAACTTGAAGAGGATCTGCGGATTGAAGGGCCCATCCTCGATGTCGTAGGGCACGATGTTGACGCGGTGGCCGTCCCAGAGAGCCTCCTCCACCGGCGAGGAGCCGGGGTCGATGGTCGACCCGACGGGGACCACGGGGCAGTTGAGGAAGATGTTGGTCTGAACGTTGGCCCGCATCAGCGGGGATGAAAGCAGCTTCGCCTCGGAGTCGAGGCGCGTGGCGGGGTCCGTCGGGTCGTAGGAGGAGTCGACGGTGACCGCGTGCATCTCCCAGATGGGGCTGAAGAGCCGGGCAGTGAGGTCGTCCACCTCGACGCCGGGGCCGGCGGCGTTCTTGGGGACCGCCTCCAGGATGGGCGGCTGCGCGATGCGCAGCCCGGTGGTCGCGTCGAAGAGCACATACAGATCCGCGTGCCCGTCGCCGTTGGACTGCGTCTGACCGTTGACGCGCGGTGGGAAGCGCATCGTGACGACCTTGCCGTCGGCGAACACGTCGAAGTTGACGAGGTGAACCGGACCGTCGGGGATGGGCTCGAGGCGCGGATCGCCCGCAAATGGCCCGCCGACGTCCGGCAGACTCGGCACCTGGGTGTCCGAGGCGGCCGGGTCGGCGAAGACGATGCTGAACGCAAGGGCGAGCGCCGCGGCCTTCGCCCACGCCAGCGGTACGCTTCGAGCGAGCAGCATCGGCGCCATCCGGGAAGCGGTCTTCCTGAGCCAGGCGCCCATCGGCATTGGGTGGGCGTGTTCGTTTCGCATCGACATGAGTGATACCAGGCAGGACCATTCAGGTCAACCCGCAAATATTGCAGTGTAGCATGCTAATAATTGCAGTGCCTAGCAACGGGCTGCGAGCTCGTGGCAGGGACCGCAGCTTGTTGCGCGAGAGGTCGCAGAATCTTGCGCGACGTCGTGGGCCGGGTCGCGCCGCGGATCGCTGGCGTGCGCCGAGTGGAATCTGCCTCGGTGACGGGGGCGGGGCTTCATGGCGTACGCGTTGCGGTGGCCGAATGCAGATGCAGCGGACCCCGCGCCATCTCAGCACTTCCCCCATTTCATGCCCGGGCATCTTAGAAGGAGCTCTCGGGGAACCGCGCAT
>VBKG01000252.1 GCA_005879585.1 Deltaproteobacteria bacterium
CCGTAGGCGATGTTCTCGCCGACGCTCGTCGAGAACAGCACCGGATCCTGCAGGACGATGGCGAACTGGTCGCGCAGGTCGGCCAGCCTGTAGTCTCGCAGATCCACGCCGTCGAGGAGGATCTGGCCCTCGGTGGGGTCGTAGAAGCGGGTGAGCAGGCTGAGCAGCGTGGTCTTGCCCGCACCCGTCGCCCCGGCGATGCCCACGCAAGTCCCGGGCGCGACATCGAACGACACGTCGTGCAGGACCCTCGAAGCGCCGTCGTAGGCGAAGGAGACATGCCGGAACGCCACCGCACCCGTGGCGCGCACCAGCCGCCGGGCATTCGGCCGCTCGCTGACGTCCGGTGGGTGATCCAGGAGAGCGAACGCTCGCTCGGCGCTCGCCAGGTGGGACTGCAGGCTTGCCGATTTCTTGCTGATGGTCTTCAACGGCTCGTAGAGCTGGGACAGGTAGGCCATCACCATGAGCAGCTCGCCGAGCGTCAGCCGCCCGGAGAGCACGTGGTGCGCGCCGATGGAGACGACGACAGCCGTCCCTCCGGCGGTGGTCAGGCCAACGAGCAGACCAAAACCGTTCTCCACGAATGCGAGCCGCAGACGTGCCCGCACACCCGCGCTGGATTGACTGACGAACCGTTCCTGTTCACGGAACTCCTGGCCAAAGGCCTTGACGACGCGTATGCCCGCCAGCACCTCTTGCACCACCGACTGGGCGGAGCTGTCGAGCTCCTTCACCGTGCGGGCCTGACCCCGAAGGCGCCGACGATAGATCCTCATGAGGACGAGGAGGACGGGTGAGATTGCCACGCCGACCATCGCCAGCTGCGGATCGAGTCGGACGGTGACGTAGAGCATCAGCGCGAGGCTGCATCCCGAGGTGAGGAAGGGAACGAGGCCGTCGATCATGATGTACTGGATCGACTGGGCATCCCACTGGATCCGGTACGTCGAATCGGCGCTGCCCCTGGAATCATGATAGAAGAGCGAGAGGCGCTGGACGTGGCAGAAGAGCCGTGTGCGGAAGCCGAGAACCAGTTTCTCGCCGGTGTACGTGCGCAGCAGCGACACACCGAGTTCCTTCAGCTGGCTGACCAGGGCAATGGCCACGAGGAGCGCGACCATGACCGCCAGGAGGGCGTTCTTGGAGTGCATGGCGGGCGGCAGCAGGACGTCGACGAAGTGCGGGAGGGGGTGGGAGCCCAGCACGCTGTCGACGACGATCTTCATTGGCAGAGGCACGAGCAGTGCGATCGGGGTCGAGAGCAGGCTGAAGAGAAAAATGCCGGCAATGTGCGGCCAGTAAGGCCATGCATCGCGCAACAGTCGCCGGTAGATGGCAAGATCTGTATGGCTCATCGGACGCTTTCGAAGCCTGATTCCCCGAGTGCGCGACGGATGGCCGCCAGGCTGGCGGCGCACTCCGTCCCCATGCGGACCCCTGGCAGCAGAGCCGCCGTGCCGAGGATGACGCTGGCGGGCCAGGACGGGTCGATCGCTGCGGCGGTGGAGAGGGCGGCGAGCACGACGGTCAGCGCGACTCCCATGAGCGAGCACCTCGGCCACGTGCGGAGCCGCACGAGCTGCGTCCCATGGCCATGCTCTTCGACCGCCATGAGCACGCGGGTGCCTCCGAACATTCCACCCCGTATCTCGAGGTCCCACCGGTCGTACTCGCCCCCGGACTGCACGGTGGCGTGGCCGGCGCGCAGGGTCGCCTTGAGGGACCGCAGGCGCTCCTCGTGCGCCTGCCACCGTTCGGTCCAGACCCTGAGCGTGCGCGGCCGGGGAAACACGAGCCCGTATGGACGACCCCGCCGCCAGGGTGTGAGGCCGCCCGCCAGACGACCACGCAGGCGCGCCAAGGGCTGGAGGAGATGGAGGAATGCCGTCAGGCCACGCAGTCTGAACCTCTCCGCGGCGCCGGATCGGGATGCGCTCGCGAAGGAAGCCCGGGCCGCGCTCACGCCGGCCTGGGCCAGAAGAAGGGCGACGGCGCAGGCCGCCACCGGCAGGGCGAAGAGCAGGGGTGTCCACAGGGCCCCGAGTGCAGAGAGCGCCAGGAGGGCGACGATCACCAGGTACCACTCCGGCATCAGGGATAGGGAGAGGAGGCCGCCCCCCGGAGGTTCGCAGAGACGCTGGAACGGTGCGCTGCCCCACGTGCCGTAATAGATGCGGCTTGGCCGGAACAGCGCGCGCGCGAGGCCTTGGCCGTAGATCCGGCCGGACCAGCCGGCATGGCCGGCGACGTTGTACTTCTCCGGCCACTTTCTCTCCAAGAGCGCCTCGGACCTGCCGTAGCCCACCTGCTGTTTCCAGAACGCGCGCACCGAGTTCCGGCGATGGTGCCAGACCATGGCCGCCGGGCTGAACCCCAACGTCTCGCCGCGTTCCCGCAGCCGCCAGCACAGGTCGACGTCGTCTCCGGCGACACGGAACTGGGGATCGAAACCGCCGACCGCCTGGAGGGCGGCCTTGCGCACGGCCATGTTGCACCCTGGAATGTGCTCCGCTTCCCGATCGGACACGAGAACGTGAGCCGGGTTGCCCGGTGCATTCCCGACGCTTTCGGCGAACCATCCATCATCGGGGGGCCCGATGTTGGGGCCGCCGACCGCCGCATGCGCCGTGCTGCAGAACATGGCGGAAAGGTAGGTAAGCCAGTGTGGGTCGGGAAAGGCATCGTCGTCGAGATAAGCGACGATCTCCCCGGTGGCCGCTTCCATGCCGGTATTCCGGGCGTTGCCGAGGCCGCGATTCTCGGTGGTGATCACCCGGACATCGTACTCACTGAGCACCGCCGTGGTGTTGTCGGTCGATCCGTCGTTGACCACGATGACTTCGAAGTCCGGGTAGTCCAGCTTCCGCAGGCCTTCGAGGCAGTCGCGGATCACCCTCCCGCCGTTGTACGTGCAGACCACGACGCTGATGCGCGGGCAGGGCCGGTCCTGCGGGAACGGGACCGCGGCGAACGCCTTGCGGACGGCTGCCAGGGCCTTCTTCGGCCGCCGGTCGCGGCGTGTCAGACCAAACGCCCAGTCATCGACGTCTTCGCCGGTCCTGTACCACTCGTCGGTCCAGGCGTAGACGAAGGCGCCCGCGCACCCCGACGCGAAAGCGGTGCGAACCTGACGTTCGAGGACCTCCGCTTGCGCGCTCTCGCCGTGCCGGAGGCTGTCGAGCCCGATCTCACTCATGATCAGGGGACGATCGGCGGCGATGTTTTGAAGGCGCGCGAGATAGGCTGCGAACCGCTCCTGCGACTCCAGGTACGCGTTGAAGCAAACAAGATCGAGAAAGGGCAGCTGCAGATATTCGCTGGAGGGGTAGTTCACGTAGGTGACGAGCGCCGTGGGATCCTCGGCCTTTGCGGCTCGGTAGAGTCGCTCGATGTAACCGGCCATGCGGCGGCGGCCGTGCCAGCGCACGATCGGAGCCGGGATCTCGTTGCCGATCGCATAGCAGAGCACCGCGGGATGCCCCCGGCAGGCGCGCACCCCGGCACGCACGACCGCCTCCAGGTGATCCAGGCCGTCCCTCCTGTCGGCCAGGAGGCCCACGTATCGTTCCACCGGCAGGCCCACCATGACGCGGAGGCCGTGCCTCCAGGCAGAGTCGAGCAACCAGGGCGGCGGCACCGTGTAGACGCGGACCGCGTTCACGCCGCATGCCGCCATGTGAGAGAAGTCCAGCTTGACGATGTCTAGAGGGGGATATTCATGACCGTCCGCGTCGGGACGGAAGGTCCCATAGGTCACGCCACGGACATACAGCTTGTCGTCGCCGACGGAGATGAACTTGCCCCGTGCGGACGGCGCAACATCGACCTCCGCGAGTGCGGGAAGCCTGTTCGGGCCGGGGGTGACCGCGCGTAGCGAACTCATGGC
>VBKG01000253.1 GCA_005879585.1 Deltaproteobacteria bacterium
GTGATCTGTCCGGCGGCCACGAGCGATGACGAGGTCGTCGTCAACGGATGGTCGCCGTCGAGCCGTGGGCTCCGCTTCGCGAACGCGGGCATCGTGGTCGAGGTGACGCCAGACGACCTGGCGCCCTACCGGATCGAGGGTGTTCTCGCCGGTATCGCTTTCCAGCAGGCACTCGAGCACGCAGCGTTCGCCGCGGGAGGCGGACGGCTCGTGGCGCCGGCGCAACGGCTCGTCGACTTCGCCGAGGGCCGCGCCTCCTCGGACCTGCCGGCATGTTCCTACCGGCCCGGCATTCACGCGGTAAGTCTTCACGAGCTCCTGCCGCCCGCGATCGCCGGGCGCCTGCGTGCAGGCTTTCGTGCCTTCGGAGAGCGGATGCGCGGCTACCTCACCAACGAGGCGGTGGTGGTCGGCGTCGAGACGCGCACGTCGTCGCCGGTCCGCATCCCGCGCGATCCGACCTCGCGCATGCACCCGCAGGCGTTCGGGCTCTTTCCGTGCGGTGAGGGCGCCGGCTACGCTGGCGGCATCATGTCGGCCGCGCTCGACGGGCAGCGTACGGCGGCGGCGTTGGCGGACGCGACCTAGCCGGGCATCGGTTGGAATCGGCCGCACTACGTGGCACTCTGCGACCCTCGCGGGGAAGAGCGCCTTTCGACGTACCCTCCGAATGGCTGGGGCGCCGTCATCCACCGCTGGGAGGCAAGAATGCTTCAGCAGCCCCTTGACGATCGCCGCCTCGACCTCGACCCCTCTCTCGAGTCGCACTTCGCCGCCCTTCTCGTCCGTCACAAGGAGGCCACGGCGAAGACGGGTTGGCGGTACCACGAGTTCCTTCCACTCGAGGCGTTTCGAGCGAACGCGCCCGACCGATCGCCTTTGTCGCCAACCGCGTACCTGGCGGTCGAGACGGCGTTGCTGACCGAGGTGAACCTGCCATGGTACACGGCCGGTCTCGCGGCCGGCCTCGCGAGCTGCCCGGGCCCGATCCAGGAGTTCGTACGCATCTGGACCTCGGAGGAGGATCAGCATGCGACCCTGCTCGAGAGCTACCTGCTACTCACCGGAAGCGGAGATCACGGGGCGCGCGCGCAGGCTCGAAAGGCGATGATCGCGGCCGGCTGGCAGCATGCGCTTGCCGGACCGTTCGAGGGGATGGTGTACACCACCATCCAGGAGGCCGCGACCCGCACCTTCTATCTGTGCGCCGCGCGCGCCTGCGACGAGGAGGATCCGGCGCTGAGCATGGCGCTGCGACGGATCGCCAAGGACGAGACGCTGCACATGGCCTTCTACCGCGACGTCGTGAAGGCCCACCTCGATCTCGACCCGGACTATCTCCGGCCGCTCACGGCAGTCATGCTCCGCTTCGAGATGCCATGGTCGGGGGCGGTTTTACGAGACTTCGAGGAACGTCGAGCCCACCTCTCGGCGCGGGGTGTCTTTCGCCTGTCCGACTACCTGGAAGAGGTCGTGCAGCCCCTGTGGTTGTACTGGGGCCTGGATGCCCGCACGCCGCACGAGGAAGAGACGCGGAAGGCGCAGGTTCAGCTGCGCCGGTATCGCGCGGCCCTGCGGAAATTCGCGAGGAGCGAAAGCGGCGATGGGGAGGGGCGTGATTCCCGCTCCCGACCCGTCCAGGAAGCCGGATGAGTGGGCTCGTGGTCGAGCGAGCGCCGGAGTCGACACGATATGTCCGGGTGCGGGACGTCCGGGTCCCGACGTTGGTCTACGGCACGGCGTGGAAGGAAGACGAGACCGCTCGGCTCGCGACGATGGCGATCGATGCCGGTTTCCGCGGGATCGACACGGCGAATCAACGCCGCCACTACTTCGAAGCGGCTGTCGGAGAGGCGCTCGCGAGCGCCCTGGCAGCCGGCCGTCTCAAGCGGGAGGACGTCTTCCTCCAGACGAAGTTCACCTATGTGGACGGGCAGGACCACCGTCTACCGTACGATCCGCGCGCGCCTCTCGCGACCCAGGTCGGACAGTCGTTCGCGAGCTCGTTGCAGCATCTCGGGGTCGACTACCTCGACTCGTTCGTCTTGCATGGCCCCTCGACCAGTCGTGGCTTGACCGCCGGCGACTGGGAGACGTGGCAGGCGATGGAGCGCTTGCACGAAGCAGGCAAGACGCGGCTCTTGGGCGTCTCCAACGTGAATCTCGGACAACTCGACGAGCTGTACGCCGGGGCCACCACGAAGCCCGCCATCGTGCAGAACAGGTGCTTCGCCGCGATGGGCTGGGATCGAGCCGTTCGGCAGTTCTGCATCGAACGGGATATCCTCTACCAGGGCTTCTCGCTGCTGACAGCCAATCGCGAAGCGCTGAGCGATCGTCGAGTGCACGAGATCGCGTCGAGGGCCGGCAGGACCGTGCCGCAGGTGATATTCCGCTTTGCCCTTCAGGTGGGCATGAGTGCGCTCACGGGGACGACCTCTGCGGCGCATATGTGAGAGGATCTCGGCGTCTACGACTTCGAGCTCCAGTCCGACGAGGTTCGAACCCTCGACGGGATCGGCGCCTAGGCAGGACTCCACGGCGGCCGGCGCAGCGGAGACCGCTGAGCCAATCCCTGGACAATTCCACGAGGCGCAAGTAGGAAACGACCACGATGCCGCGGAAGAAGAGAAAGACCGCTCGCCTGCGCGCTTCCCTCAAGCACAAGGCGCGCAAGAAGCAGGAACGCAAGTCCGGTCACAAGCGGGTCAGGAGTGGCAGGAAGCGAAAATAGCGCGGACCCATCGCCGGGCGTCAGCCGGGCGAGATGTTCCTCTCGATTGCGAGCAGCCAGCATCCACCTACCGCGCTGAGCGCGGCCAGCGCCAGCAGCCACTGCGCCGCGCGTGAGCGCAGCACGGGCGCCGGCGCGATCGCGGTCCCGGTCACGACCCCCGCGACGAACCCGAAGAAGTGCGCGCCGAGGTCGGCGCGCTGGCCGGTCCCGAGGAAGCCGAGGAGCGCCAGGCCTGCCGCGAGCGGCACCCACGCCCGGCGCTGCCGGCGGACGATCGCGAGCCCGACGAGCACTCCGACGCCGCCGAAGATGGCGGTCGACGCGCCGACGGCGTGATGCCCCGCGCCGTGCAGCATCGCCGTAGCCCAGTTGCCGCTCGCGCCCGTGACCAGCAGTAGCCACGCCCCGACGCCGGGACCCACGGCGAAGCAGACCGCGGTCGCGACGAGCGTCCCCGTGACGACATTCGAGAGGAGGTGCGGCGCGTCGGTGTGCAGGGTGAGCGCGGTCACCGCGCGCCAGATCTCGCCGCCGACGATGGCGTCGGCGCGCGCTTCGCCGGCGCGGAAGAGCGCCGTAGCGGAGGAACTCGACTCGACCAGGCGAGAGGCGAGCACGAGCAGCATCCCGGCCACGACGCCGCCCCACGTGCGCCCGTACTCGTCGAGCGGTTGATCCGCCGCGCGCGTCGGGACCGTTTCGGTCTCGTATGCCGTGACCGCTTCGGCGGCCCGGTCGGCGTCGTCTGCGTCGACGATCACGTCCCACTCGCGGCCCCGGCGCTCGACCTCGGAGGCGATGCCTGCTGCAGCGAGGACGAGCACCCAATCACGCGCGAGTCGCTCCTGCGGCGCGGTGGCTACGATCTTCGTCACGTCGGACACTGCCCGGCGTCGTAGCAGGGATCAGGGCGATAGTCCCGGCACGGGGGTTGATCCGTCGTCGGCGCTCGATTAGCCACTCGCCATGGCGAAGCTCTGCGAAGGACGCGTGGCCATCGTGACGGGTGCCGGCCGTGGCATCGGCCTTCATCGTCAACGTCGGCCCGTCTGGTCGCGAAGCGTCCCTCAAGGCATTCGGCCGGACCGTCGTGGCCCGCGTCGGCACCTCGGGAGCAACATTCCACTGCATCGCGACCGCGGGGCTTACGGGGGCATGGACTCGGTAGGGCATCTGCCGTGGCACTCTGCATAAGCGTGCGGGTACTTGGTAGAACGCTAGGG
>VBKG01000254.1 GCA_005879585.1 Deltaproteobacteria bacterium
GACGTCGAAGGCGTCCGCGGGATCGCCGCCGTGGCGGCCCGGGTCGGTGAGCGGCCCGATGATCTTCACGAACTCCGCGACCGAGCCCGGCCACCCGTGCGTGATCACCAGCGGGAACGCCGCCGGGCCGACCCCGCGCACGTGGATCAAGTGCACGCCGAGCCCGGCGACGTCGGCCCGAAACTGCGGGAAGGCGTTCAGCCGCGCCTCCGCCGCGCGCCAGTCGAAGCGATCGCGCCAGTAGGCGACGAGATCACGGAGGTACCCGAGGTTCGTGCCGTAGGTCCACGCGGCGCCTTCGATCTCGTCGGGAAAGCGCGTACGGGCGAGGCGCTCGCCGAGATCGCTGAGCGTGGTGTCCGGAACGTGGATGCGGAAGGGCTCGACGTGCATGCGCGGGGTTCTATGCCGCGATGCAGTCGGCGAGCAACCGGCGCGTCGGTTGAAGCAATCGGCTCGCGGGGACAGAATCGCTGGCCCATGTCGCGCTCCGATCTTCCCGGCCGCGGGACGCCCGACAATCCGCCGAACCGCTACGAGCCGCTCCACATCGAGCTCGACCCCGACGACGGCGAGGATTCCTTCGGGCCGCAGTCGCTGTCGACAATCCTTTACCGCGACACGAGCCGCACGATTCTCGCCGAGAACGACAGCCCGGACGTCGGGTTCCGGTTCAGCCTGAACCCCTATCGCGGCTGCGAGCACGGCTGCATCTACTGCCTCGGGCCCGACACGCCGATCCTCCACGCGGACATGACATGGAGACGGATCGGCGACGTCCGGATGGGCGACGAACTCGTGGCCTTCGACGAGTTCCCGGAGCCCGGCAGAACGCGGAAGCTCCGGAAGGGCGTCGTCGAAGCCGTCTGGTGGTCGCGGAAACCGACGCTCCGTCTCGTCGCGGAGCGGACCGAGGTCGTGACAACGGCGGAACACCGATGGCTGCAGGCGCGTGACTTCCGCTGGTCTTCGAGCCAGCAGCTGACGGCGGGGAAGAAACTCCGCTACCTGCCGACGCCAGGAGATTCTGCCGTCGACGAAGAGTACCGCGCCGGGTACCTCAGCGGCCTTTCGCTCGGTGACGGGACGTTTCGGTACCAGCCCGGCTGGCGTAGCAACCGGCTCGGTTTTCCGGCGGCGTACTGGCGCGTTGCGCTGATCGACGACGAGCCACTCACGCGCGCGGTCGAGTACCTCCGGCTCTTCGGCGTGGACGCCTACATCCGACCGTTCTCGGATGGCGGCCAGGGACGGCCGCTTCGAAAGGTCGAGGTTCGGTCGCTCGCGAGGCTCGGGATCATCCACGCGCTGCTCAACCGCGAGCACGACAGCGCGAGCTATCGACGTGGATTCCTCGCCGGCTTCTTCGACGCCGAAGGGCACAACGGAACATCGCTTCGCATCTCGCAGGTCGACGTTTCCGTCCTGGAGCGCGTCCAGCGGTACGGCGCCGGTCTCGGATTCGACTTCAGGTTGGAATCCCGTCCCGGCGCGGCGAGCACGCTGCGCCTCGTTGGGCGGTTCATTGATCGGATTCGATTCTTCTCCGCCTGCCGCCCGGCGATCGCCCGAAAGATGCACGCGGTGTTCGGATGGGAGATGAACCTGGATCCCGAGCCGGTGCGGGCGATCGAGCGCGGCGCTCTGGCGGACGTCGTCGACATCCAGACGTCCACCGGCACGTTCCTCGCAGCGGGACTCGCGACCCACAACTGTTACGCGAGACCCAGCCATGAGTACCTCGGCTTCAGCGCCGGCCTCGACTTCGAGCGCCGGATCATGATCAAGGAGAACGCCCCCGAGCTGCTCCGCCAGACGCTCCTTTCGCCGCGCTGGGAACCGCAGGTGGTGGCGCTCTCGGGCAACACCGACTGCTACCAGCCGGCGGAGCGGACCCTCCGCATCACCCGCAGCTGTCTCGAGGTCTTCGTCGAGTTCCTGAACCCGGTGTCCGCGATCACCAAGTCGGCGCTCGTCGCGCGCGACACGGACCTCTTCGCGGCGCTTGCCCGCCACGACGCGGCGCACGTCCTCTTCTCGGTGACGTCGCTCGATCCGGAGCTCGCGCGCCGCATGGAGCCGCGGGCGGCGCGACCGGAGCGCCGGCTCGAGGCGATGGCGGCGCTCGCAAAGGCCGGGGTGCCGGTCGGCGTCATGATCGGTCCCGTCGTGCCCGGCCTCAACGACGCCGAGATCCCGCGCATCCTCGAAGCCGCGGCGGGCGCGGGGGCGCGCAGCGCCAGCTGGGTGCTGCTGCGCCTGCCAAAGCCGGTCGACGCGTTGTTCGATGGCTGGCTCGCGCAGCACTATCCCGAGCGTCGCGAGCGCGTGCTGGGGCGCATTCGCGAGGTCCGGGCCGGACGCCTGAGCGACCCGACGTTCTTTCGCCGCCACCGCGGCCAGGGCGAGTATGCCGAGCACATCGCCCAGCTGTTCGACGTGTCGGCGCGGAAGTACGGGGTCGACGGGCACTTGCCGGCGCTCAGCACGGCGTCGTTCCGCCGGCCGCCGCGCGCGGGTGAGCAGCTGCGTCTCCTGTAGCGCGCGTCAGGCACCCCGCCATGCGGGCCGCCATCCGCGGGCGGCGGCGGCACGGCCGACCTGGGCGGTGTGACGCGCCTGACCCCTGCGCGCCCGAATCCCGTTGTGGCATCCGACCCTGGTCGTTGGCGGGCCACGTGCATAGGGGGCGTGATTCGACGTGTGGCGGTGGTGGTGCTGGCGACGCTCGCAACGGCAATGCCGTGCGCCGGTGCCGCGCGGCCGCGGGCGCGGTCCTTGTCGCCGCGCCTCTCGATGGCCCGCGACCTCGGCCCCGCACCGAGCGACGCCCCGGCCACCGTCCTCGTCTCGCTGGCGCTGCGCGACAAGGCCTCGCTCGCGCGCTTCCTCGAGGAGGTCCAGGACCCGGCGTCGCCACGGTACCGGCGCTTCCTCACGCCGTCGCGTTTCGTCGCGCGGCACGCGCCGACGCTCCGGCAGGAGCACGCCGTCGTGGCGTACCTCGAGGCGCACGGCCTCCACGTCGCCTATCGCGCACCGAACCGGCTCCTCGTCGGCGCCGAGGGCACCGTCGCGGCGACGCAGGAGGCGTTCGGCGTCCGCCTCCACGATCTCGTCGTCGGCGACGAGGTTCGCCGCGCCGCGCTCGAAGAGCCGACGCTGCCCGCGGAGCTCGCCGACTACGTGGTGGGGGTTCTCGGCGTCGGCGACGCCACCGACATGAAGCCGCACCTGACGGCGAGCGCGCCGCTCGGCGATGCCTGCTGCGCCTTCGGTCCGCCGGAGCTGAAGCGCTTCTACGATGCCGCGACGTCGTTCGACGGCCGCGGACAGACGATCGCCGTGGTCGGCCTCTACGCCTGGAACCCGGCCGACCTCGCGGTCTTCGACCGGCGCTTCGGTCTCCCACCGCTACCCGCGGGCAGCATCCAGGTGTGCACCGGCTCTTCGTCGCGCGCCCCGGGCTGCCTGTACAGCGCCGGCTCGACGGAGATCTCGCTCGACGTCCAGTATGCACACGCGACCGCGCCGCGGGCGCGGATCATCAACTACATGGCGGCCTCCGCGTCGCTGGCGGACTTCGCGGTCCTCTACAACACCGTCGTCGCGGGCGGCGGCCGCCGTGCGGCGCGGTCGGCGCGCGGCTCGGCCGGCTGGGTCGTCACGACGAGCTGGGGGACGTGCGAGGACACGGTGCCGCCGGCGTGGCTCCGGACCTACGACAACATCCTGGCGAACGCGACGGCGATCGGGCAGTCGTGGGTCGCCGCCTCGGGCGACTACGGCAGCCGCGACTGCGGGGATCGGCCGTCGGTCGACTTCCCGGCGAGCTCGCCGCACGTCGTGGCGGTGGGCGGCACGAGCGCGGTCTGCGACGATCCGGCCACGTGCGCCGGGTACGGCTACGAAACGGGATGGAGCCAGTCCGGGGGCGGCAGCAGCCGCTTCTTTGCGCGCCCCGCGTTCCAGCGCGGGTGCGGGGTGCCGGCGGGGACGCGACGGCTCGTGCCCGACGTCGCTCTCATCGCGGATCCGCTGCCCGGCATCTTCTACCGCCACGGCGGCGCGTGGTTCGTCGGCGGCGGCACGTCCGCGGCCGCGCCGCAGTGGGCGGGGTTCCTGGCGCTGCTGAACCAACGCGACGGTGGCCGCGGCCTCGGCCATCCCGGCCCTCGACTGTACGCCGCCTGCGGAAGCGGCGTGTACCACGACATCGTGGGCGGCGGGAACGGCGATTACGACGCGACGCCCGGTTGGGATGCCGTGACGGGGCTCGGGAGCGTGTCGGT
>VBKG01000255.1:0-4430 GCA_005879585.1 Deltaproteobacteria bacterium
GTTCTGCACGGGAAGCGGTGCCAGCTGCCCCGCGGACGCGAAGAGCACGGCCGTCTGCCGGCCGGCGGCGGGCACCTGCGACGTCACCGAGAGCTGCAACGAAATCTCGAACGACTGCCCGGCCGACACCTTCAAGCCAAGCACGACCGAGTGCCGGGCCGCGGCCGGCGTCTGCGACGTGGCCGAGTTCTGCACGGGCAGTAGTGCCAGCTGCCCCGCGGACTCGAAGCGCACGGCCGTCTGCCGCCCTGCCGCGGGGGACTGTGACGTCGCCGAGCGCTGCGACGGGACTTCCAACGACTGCCCCGCCGACGCCTTCAGGCCGAGCACCACCACGTGCCGAGCCGCGGCGGGCGTCTGCGATCTGGCCGAGTTCTGCACGGGGAGCAGCGCCAACTGCCCCGCCGACGCGAAGAGCACGGCGGTCTGCCGCCCTGCGGCGGGAGACTGTGACGTCGCCGCGCCAACTGCCCCGCCGACGCGAAGAGCACGGCCGTCTGCCGCCCTGCCGCCAGCGAATGCGACCTGGCCGAGCGCTGCAACGGCATCTCGAACGTCTGCCCGCCCGACGGCTTCGTGGTGGACGGAACGCCCTGCCGGGACAGCGACGGCCTCGTGGGCACGACGGCCGCCTGCGAGCAGGGTCACTGCGACCAGGCGCACCAGGACACCTATACGTGCGATCTGAGCGTCCTGAACACGGGTTGCACCGTCCCCACCACCGGAGCGGATTGCCAGGGCCGTGTCATCCGGATGAGCTTGGAATACACGGGAGAGAACTGCTCGGCGACGCACCATGCCCAAGCCGCCGGCAAGGTGTCCTGCACCGACTACGCGCCACTCACCGGGGCGGTGCATATCGTGGTGGCGTCCGGCAGCGATCCTTCGAAAGCCTACGCCAACGTTTCCAACGTGCAGGTCGGCGATACGGTGGTCGCGGCCGCCGCCAATGCCGGCGCGACCACCGTTGCCGCAACGACACGCGTCAATATCTTCAGTGTGGCGACCGGCGCCCTGCTGCAGGAGAGCGTGTACAGCTCCACGTGCTCCCAGCCGTTGAACCTCGGCGACCAGTTCGGCGCCACGGCGCTCGTGGGGCTGAAGACGACGGGGGGCGGAGAGGTGTCCTTCGACCCGTCGCAATGCAACACGGCCCTGCCGCTGCCCCCGCCTCCGCCTCATTGCCTTGGCAAGATCGCCGTCCTTCGGCTTCGGTACGACGGCGGGGGTTGCGCGGCGACGAACAATTCCCAGAGCGCGGACAAGTGCACCCAGCTGCTGAACACCTCGTCGGCCTCGCCCGTTCGCATCCGGGTCACCGACGGCAGCGGCGGCATCGTGTGGCTCGACAGCGGAGCGCCCACCGGCGTCGAGCTGGGTGACATCGTCGACGTGGTCGCTGCCAGCGTATCGGGCAAGACGGTGCTCGGCACGGACACGGTCGTCAGGATCTACGATGCGAGGAACGCCCTCGTCGAACAGGTCAAGTTCAAGACCGACTGCTCCCAGCCGACGAATCTCGGCGACCTGTTCGGCGGCCTCAGGGTGGTTGGGATGCGGACTACCAATGGCGGCACCGTTTCGCTGGGGGCCGACGTCAATTACACGTACGAGATCACGAACAACGGGCACGCAGTAAGCAACGTGACCGTGGAGGACGATCAGATCGGCACGGTCCCGGGGAGCCCACTCGCCTCGCTCGTGCCGGGCGCCAGCGTCACCCTTTCGGCAAGGCACTTCCTGACGGCTACGACCGTCAACACCGTCACCGTGAGCGGGGACAACGAAACGTGCTCGGCGCAGGCAAGCGCCGCCATCGCCGCTCCGTGTGCCCTCGGTTATCCGTTCGCCAGCAGCGAGCCGCGCACGGCGGTGCTCTTCGGCACGAGCCAGATGGTGCGCGCCTTCGAGCCTGGAGTGGCGGGAGCCGGAGAACGGCTCAAGGTCTTCTACAACGACGACCACGCCCTGACGCTCGGTGTGCGCCGCGTCATCGCGAAGACCACCCGGGGGACGACCGTGACGGATTATCCCGTGTCGCCCCTGACCGCGAATCCGGGCGGCGCGACGTCTCCGCAGGTCGGCACGATGACGCTCGACGGCGACCAGGCGGGCACGGATACGTCTTCGTGCGCCCGCTTCCCCGATCGGTGCGATCGGCCGATGTTCCCCGCGCTGTTCATCACCGACATCACCAGCGATCCGAGCAGCACGGCCGGCGACTGGCAGTACGGTGGCATGCCCATTCCTCCCCACACCGTGTACGGGACGTGGAAGGCGGCCGTGAAGACGGTCGACAAGACCCGTAACCCGCCCTTGGTCACGGTGCTGCCCGACGCCGACCCCGCCAAGAACAACTGGAATCTGGGCGGCGGTGACCCCGTGCCTCCGGGGCTCGCCAATCAAGGATACGGCGCCGAACTCGTCTGGAATGTGGACGATCTCGGCTTGATCGAGGGGCACGTCTATCGCGTGCAGGTCATGGTGCACGACGGTGATCTGATCAAGACCGGCGGTGACCCGGGAGAACGCTGTCAGACGGTCTTCGTTCGATGAGGAATCAGGGTGATCGGAGGCTGTACACGTGCGTGCCGCCCTTCACCGGCACGCGGGCGCCGACCGACCCGACCGTCGCGCCATCGGCGGCGCAGAGGCGCACGCCGTCCTCGTAGATCTCGGTATCGCCCGGGAACACCCCGAACAGATCCAGCGTGATGTCGCCGTAGGAGACGGTCTCCACGTAACCAGACTCTGGCCACCCGCAGTCCGACCCTGGCGCGCTCTTCCGGAGCGTCATCTACGCGCGAGAAGTCGTACTCGGGCAGGAGGTCTTAGCCTTGGCCTTCCTCATAATCGCGTCCGTTACTGCCGCAGTACGGATCGGCAGCGCCGGACGGCCCAACCCCGCTGCCTGGCGCGGCCGCGGTCGTAGCGCCCATGCGGCGAATCTTGCCGGAGCCGAGCGACAAGGCGCGGGCGCCCCGCCGCCGCGGAATCCCGCGCCGCGAGCTGTTTGCAAACGGACCACTCATGACTAGTATGTGGTCATGAAAACGGTCGGCATCGCCGAGCTCAAAGCGAAGCTCTCCGAGCATCTCCGGAGAGTCAAGCGGGGGGAGCACGTCATCGTCGAGGAGCGCGGCACTGCGATCGCCGAGATCCAGCCGATCCACGGCCAGCCCACTCGCCTGCAGATCCGTCCGGCCACGCGGAGGCTCGCCCAGGTTGCGTTCACGCGCCGGGGCAAGGGAGAGCCGTACTCGAGGCATGACATGGACCTCGACCGGCGCGGACGGCGACCTTGATCGCCTATCTCGACACGTCGGTGCTTCTCCGCTGGGTGCTCGACTCGCCCGACCAGTTGTCTTCGGCCGAGGAGCTCGCGATCACCCGGTGCCTGTCGAGCGAGCTGCTCGAGATCGAGGGCTTTCGCGCCCTGGATGCGCTGCGGCTACGGCGGGGCTGGACACGCAGTGTCCTCGCCTCGCGCGGGGCGAAGCTCGAGGAGGCTCTCGCCGCCGTCGAGCTGCTGGCCCTCTCGGACGTGGTCTGGCGCCGTGTCCGCGACCCGTACCCCGAGCCCATGTCGACGCTCGACGCCGCGCACCTCGCGTCCGCGCTGCTTCTGCGCGATGTCCAGGGCATCACTGTGGACGCCCTCCTGACACACGATCCCGGGCTCGCTACCGGCGCGCGCGCGTTCGGCTTCCGTGTGATCGGCGATTCGTAGCGGCGCGGCGAGCAGACGCAGATATCGGGTGCGGAAGAGCGGTATCGAGTCTGTAGTTCCTCGGAGGCTGGGACCCGGCCTTCGCCAGCGGTGGGCCGCGCCGTCGACCGGCCGTATATCAGGCTCCGGGAGTGACGCACTGGGTCCGTAACCCGCACCCCCCAGACCGCAAGGAGCCGCGCCAGAACGCGGTCGTCCGCGCGCTCTAACATCTCGGCGTCCGGCATCTCGACCTGCCGCTGACGCCTCCCTACGCCCGTCCTTCCACCGGGATGACGCGGAAGTGCCGAACCGTCTCCTCGGCACTGGCCGCGTCGGCCGGCACCTCGTGGGGCGCACACTTCTCCAGATGCTGCCGGAGGTGGAGGATCTCGCCTGCTGACCAGGCCACGGTCATGATCGGGCGTAGGCAGTGTCGGCAGGACACCAGGAATCGCAGGGCCTTCTTGTTGGCCATGGGTAGCAAGGTAGTGCAACATTCGTTCCCACTGAAGCCCGCGCCCACATTGCAGCAGATGCCAGGGAACTGCCGTTCATAGGTCCTGGACCGACAGGCCCTCGGGTTCACACCTCACGTCTGTGGGATCGTACCTATCGCCATTATGGGGGCCAGCGAAGGAGGCGCTCCGATGAATCAGACTATTGCGGGAAAATACCCCGTTTTTGGTGTGTCATACATTTCTCCTTCTTTCTTACGTTT
>VBKG01000255.1:4518-5984 GCA_005879585.1 Deltaproteobacteria bacterium
ACCAGACTCTGGCCACGCGCAGTCCGACCCTGGCGCGCTCTTCGGGAGCGTCATCTACGGCAAGCGTTGCAGCCGGCCGCGCCGGCGTCGCAGCGCGAGTCGCACGACTTGACCGCGCGTGCGGCGCGAGCTGCGCGCTATCGAGCCGCGGGCGCGTGCCTGGCGAAGTTCGCCAAGTGATCGGCGAGCGCCTTCTGAAAAGCCGGCCGCGCCTCACAGCGGCGCTGATAGGCATCGAGCGCAGGGCGCGTTTTCACCAGGTCGGTGTCGCGCAGGATCCGCAGCACGGTCGTGAGCAACACATCGGCCGCGGTGAAGCGACCGAGCACGTAGTCCTTGCCTGCCATGACCTGCACGAGCGTATCCAGACGCGTCTCGATCCACCCGGCGACGAAAGCTCGCAGCGCCTTCCATTCCTCGCCCTTCGGGCCGCTGTAGATCATGTCGAGCACGTTGAGCATCATGACGGGCGGCTCGAGCGAGTTGAGCGCGCCAAACATCCAGGTCGTCACCTGTGCGCGAGCGTCCGGCTCAGCGGGCATCAGCGCCGGGCTCCGCTCGGCGATGTACAGCCCGATCGCGCCGGACTCGAACAGCTTCAGCCCATCGCAGCGAAGCGCAGGCACCTGGCCGAACGGCTGCAGCGCGCGGTAGCTCGCGCTCGCCTGATCCTCGGGGCTGACCACATGCTCCTCGTACGGCCAGCCAGCTTCTTCGAGCGCCCAGCGCACGCGCAGGTCGCGCACCAGGCCGTGCACGACGGGTGGCGCCCAGCGCAAGACACTCAGTTGAATGGATTGTGGAGGGGTCATGTCGTTCCTTTCGCGGGCAGCTTGCCTACCCGCAGAATGTGTTCAAGAACATATTTTCCGAAACTGCAGCCGGGTGAGACATGCCGTACGCACGCGAGCACAAGAACAAGACCCGCGCCCGCATCGTCGACAGCGCGCGGGTGCTCTTCAACCGGCACGGCTTCGAGGCGGTCTCGATCGACGACGTGATGAAGGGTGCGGCGCGACCCCGGCACCGTCATCTCCGACTGCGCAAAGAACGTCGTCGCGGGTGCCAAGCAGCACGGCGTCAAGCGAGTGGTGCTCGAGAGCGGCATCATGATGAGCGACGGAACGGACCTGTCGCTCCTCTCGCGGCTCGCGATCGGCGTGTTCGGGGCGTTCTTGTCGAAGCTCAAGGCCGACCCCGCGCTTCTGCGGCCAGATGCCGCAGTAAGCTCCAGCATGGCTAAAGAACAGTTCGGCGCGTGGATCCCTGGCAACAGTATCGGCCCCTCCAGAAGATCTCCTCGAAACACGTCGTAAAGCTCGTCGGCGCAGATCTCGGCATCATAGCATCATAGCTCCCATTAGGCCCCGAAAGTTCACGTAACCAGACTCTGGCCACGCGCAGTCCGACCCTGGCGCGCTCTTCGGGAGCGTCATCTACGAGGCGGACAAAGCGGGCGTCAACAG
>VBKG01000056.1 GCA_005879585.1 Deltaproteobacteria bacterium
GAAACCCTTCACGCGCGCCGTGTTCTGGTAGAGCAGGTACACCGCCCCCCAGCCGACCGCGATCATCACGAACAGGTAGACCGGGCTCGATGCGAACGGCACCGTCGTGTGCGAGTTGATCATCGTCCACACGAGCGGCACCGAGAGGTAGGTGTTGTGCCGCGAGCGCGCCGCGGCGAGCGGGGCCCACGTCGGGTCGGGCGGCGTGCCGTCGCGCACGGCGGTGATGATCTTCTTCTGCAAGGGCCAGATGCGCATCCAGACGTTGGCCGCCATGATGGTGCCGAACATGGCGCCCGTATGGATGACGTAGTCGCGGTAGCCGAAGCCGGCCCACGTGATGTAGCCGCCGGCCACGATCACGACCACGAGCACGAGGCCGACGGCGCCGCCGACGCGCAGGTCCTTGGCGAAGTCCATGCTGAAGAGCGCGTCGTAGACGACGAAGGCAAGCAAGGTGACCAGGATCATCACGATGCCCGGCCCCGTGTGGAACTTGGGGTCGGACCACCAGAAGACGAAGAAGAGCAGCAGGATGCCCGTCACCCACGTCCAGGCTGCGCCCCAGCGGAACCAGTAGAGCGCGCGCGGCACGAGCTGCGGCACGACCTTCTTCCTGGTGTCGGCGTCGAGCGTCGCCGCGAACGGCCCGTTCACGAAGTTGAAGAAGTAGAGGTGGCCGATCCACATGATCCCGGCGGCGATATGGATCCAGCGGAAGATCGCTTCGTGGGCGAATCGCACTTCCATCATAAACTCCTTTGCTTGCGGAGGTGCGCGGCACCTATCAAGCGAGCGTCCCGCTCGTCAATTCCCGGGTGCGCGTACGCCCCGTGGAAGGCCGAAGCGCCGGGACGGCAGTGCCGACGGCTCGCACGACGCCTCGCCGCCGTATGTCGTCAATTTAACTTGCCCGAGCGGCGGCGGAATGCGGCCTTGCCCGCGCCCCGGGCGACCGGTATATGGCGCGCACGCGGCGCGCGTCGAGGAATGGATGCCTGAGCTGACAGTCGGCTCCGAAGAGCACAAGTCGCTCTTCTGCCGGCACTTCATCGACACCCACCATCGTTACGAGGTGCGCGACATCCGCTGGCCCGACCTCGACGAAGCGGACGTCCAGCGGCTTCGCGCGATGCCGTTCTGGGACGAGGCGGTGCAGAGCGAGGCGACGGCGGCAGCGCGCGTGCGGGCGATGGCCGACGTCGAGCCCGATGCCCTGCTGCGCGAGGCGATCGCCATGCAGGCGTACGAGGAGGAGCGGCACGCGGCGTTGCTCCAGAGCTTGACGCAGCGCTACGGCATCACCGTCGGCGACGGCAGGCCGCCCGCGCCGCGCGACGCGGAGTGGGCGTTCCTCCGGATGGGATACGGCGAGTGCTTCGACTCGTTCTTCGCGTTCGGGCTCTTCCGGCTCTCGGCCGACACGGGACTCTTCCCGGACGCCCTCGTACGCACGTTCGACGGCGTCATGGACGAAGAAGCGCGGCACATCCTCTTCTTCACCAACTGGGTAGCATACCGCCGGCTCGGCCTGCCGCTCGAACGCCGAGCCTGGTTCCTCGTGCGACGCGGCCTCGGGCTCTCGCTCCAGGCCTTCGGCCGCGTGCGGACGGCGCTGCACCTCCGCTCCGCGGACGCGGGCGACGACTTCACGATGCAGGTACCGGAGGCGGTCGGCGAGGTGACGCTCCGGACGCTCGCCGAGACCTGCATCGACGAGAACGAGCGCCGGCTCGGACGCTACGACACCCGCCTGCTGCGACCGACGCTCGTTCCGCACCTCGTCCGGCTCGCCCTCCGCGCCCTGCCGACGCGCAACGGCCGTCCCACGGCCTGACCTCGTGGCCCGCCTCGCCGACTTCCGCGAGACGGTCGGCATCGTGACGGGCGCCTCGAGCGGCATCGGCGCGCAGCTCGCCCACGACCTCGCCGCGCGGGGCATGCGTGTCGCGCTGTTTGCGCGCCGCGCCGACCGCCTCGAGGAGGTGGCGACGGAGATCCGCCGTGCCGGCGGCGACGCGACGGTCCACGTCTGCGACGTGTCGGAGCGCGCGAGCGTGGAAGCCGAGGTCGGCAAGGTCGTCGAGCGCGCCGGCCGCGTCGACCTGCTGGTCAACAACGCCGGGTACGGCCGCCACGTGCTCTTCAAGGACCACGACGTGGACGACATCGAGCGAATGATGCGGACGAACTACATGAGCACGGTCTGGGCCACCAAGGCCGTCCTGCCCGCCATGCGCCGGCGTGGCCGCGGCTGGATCGTCAATGTCTCGTCCGTTGCCGGCAAGCTCGGGCAGCCCGACGAGGCGGCGTATTCGGCGAGCAAGTTCGCCGTCACGGGACTCTCGGAGGCGCTCGCCTACGAGCTCGCGCCGCTCGGCATTCACGTGCTGACCGTCTACCCGGCGCTCATCCGCACCGAGATGTTCACGCCCGACGTGATGGCGCGCATGCCCGCACGGTCGATCTCCTTCCTCGAGCCGACCGTCCTGTCACGCGACGTCCTGCGGGCGCTGGCGCGCGGCCGCCACGAGGTGACGGTGCCGCGCTGGGTCGCGTTCGTCTACGTCCTCCGCGCCCTGTTGCCGCGTTTCCATCGCCGGATGACATCCCGCGTCCGCCTTCCGGTGCTTCCGGACCTGACGACGTAGCGTCCGCGGCTACGTGTTACCCGGTCATCGTGCCGCGCCGGCTACGGAGCGGGCTGGCGCGCGGTCTCCCGGATGACGGGAGGCCAGGTGAATTCCTCGTCGGGCGGCTTCACGGTGACGTTGCCGCTCACCTGGAGATGGTCGCCCGCCGCCGGCGGCGCCTGGCCGCTGACGACGGTGATGCGACGGTTGTCGGCGGTGATCGTGTACAGGCTCTCGCCGAGGTAGCCGAGCGGCTGCTGCGTCACGGTTCCCACCACCGTCACCTGCGTCCCGGCATACGTATCGGGATGGTCGACGATGTCGGCGATCGACGTCGCGGCCGCCGCGACAGGCAGCGCCGCGACCAGCAGGGCGGCGAACACGAGGCCTCGGCTCGGCATGGAAATCACCTCGGCCCGACCATAACGCCGCGCCCCTCGGGGGTGCAAGAAGAAAAACCGGCTCTCCTCTCAGGCGTCGAAGCTTGAGCATCTGGAACGAGGTCACCGGATTGGTGCGCCGCAGGTCGGCGAACAGCGGATATGGATCGGGGAAATCGAAGATCGCCTGCGGGTCGAAAACCGTCGCGGAACACCCTCGCAGGCCCGATTTTTTTGGTTGACGGTCGCGCTCGCGAGCTGTTAGGCACTGGCTCCTCACGGGAGGAGTGCACCATGGGCAGGAAGACGCGAAACTTGGCTTGGACCGTGCTCGTGCTCGCCGTGGTGGCGGCGCCGCGTGCCTTCGGCGCCCCGGTGAACAGCGACCTCGCGACGGCGCAGCTCGGTGGCGGCTGCTATCCGACCGGCATCCAGCCCGGGCTCCTCGACATGCTCGTCCTCGTGAACCCCGAGTGGGCGCCCCTCCAGAACGGCCAGGTCGTCGACTCCAGCCCGATCGTCATCCACGGCGTCGTCCAGGGGATGCACGGCGACACGAGCGGCGACTTCCCGTCGACGCACGTGCGCGCCGACGTCAACCATTTCGTGCTCCTCGATGCGGTCGACGCCGACCGCCTGGCCACCGGGAACGACGATGGCCTCATCCACACCGAGTGGGAGGCAGGCGCCTACCCCGCGTGGGCGTGGGCGGGCACCGGCGATCGCGTCGTCGCCATGGGACGCTGGATCTTCGACTGCGGGCACCCCGGCCCGACGCCCGGAAACTGCTCGGCGACGACGTCGCAGCAGTGCGTCATCGACAGCGACTGTCCGAACGGAGAGACCTGCACCAACGCCCACTTCGCGTACAGCGCGGAGATGCATCCGCCGCAGGCCACCGCGGCCATCCGGCAGGGCCGCGGCGGCATCCTGCTGAAGCGCGCCGGCGCGCCGGCGGTGCCCGCGACCCGCGCCGACGTCTTCGTCAGCCCCGACGGCGGCGGCGCCGGCGACCGGTGCATCCTCACGCACCGGGCCAATGCAACGGATCTGCTGAGCGTCCAGTGCTTCCCGCTCGCGCAGGCCGTGGCCACCCAGGGTCTGCCCGCGCCGCTCAACGCCCAGGACTTCCATTTCGACGTGCCGCTGCCGCCGCGCCCTCACGGCGGCACCCCGAAGGCGCGCCTCGTCACCTATCCCGCACCGGGCGGCGTCGCCGCCCGCATCCGGAAGCGGCCGCGCATCATCGATCCATCGCCCCACATGGAGGTCACGGTGCGGATGTCGCGCCGGGTGCACGGCCAGATGCCGACGGGATTCGCGGGCACGATCTTCGCGGGATGGCTGCGCGACACGAGTCCGCTCACCCACGTGCGCCTCACCATCGACACGCTCGAGGTGAACAACGCCCTCCAGCTGGCGACGCCGGTCGCGCCGAAGACGTGCGCGCCCGAGCACAATCCGCCGCTCGCCTGCGACACCACGGCGGACTGCCGCCCACCGGTGTGCCCGAGCTGCGCGAACAACGAGAGCTGCCTCGGCGTCGGCCCGGTGAAGGCGTGGCAGATGCAGGCCGCCGTCAACGGCGAATGGCAGGAGTTCGGCGGGCTCGCCAGCGTCGACACCGGCGAGGTGATCCCGCAGGCGCTGGTCTTCGATCAGTACCTGCCGCCATCAGGCGCCGTTCACCTGGAGCTGACGGGGGTCGCTCGGGAATGCGTCGATGCGCTGTACAACAGGTCGCTCGCCACCAACATCGCCGAGGTGGGGTTCGTCAAGGGACTCGCGTGTCTCGCGTCCAACGCGCACTCGGCCGGTACCATCGACCTCACGTATGGCGGCCCGGATTTCGGCGCCGGCACCGGCACCATGACGTATGCGACGACGAGCACGGGCGGGGAGGGTGGCCACTGCTCGATGACGACGGGGATGCTCTGCGTCGTCAACGGCGACTGCCCGTCCGGCGAGACGTGCGTGATCACGGGCGGCGCCATCACGCTGCACTACACGATCGCGCGATTGTAGTAAGAAGAGGTCCGTGCCCGCGTCGCCGACGCCACCCGCCGCCGACGTCATGCCGTTCCGCGCGGGTGAAGAGCTCGATGCGGGAAGGCTCGCCCCGTACCTGGCGGGGAAAATGCCGGGAGCCGAGGGCCCGCTCGAGATCTGGCAGTTCGGTGGCGGCAACGCGAACCTGACCTACCTGCTGCGCTATCCGTCGGGCGTCGAGTACGTGCTCCGCCGGCCGCCCCACGGACCCGTGGCCCCGACGTCGCACGACATGGCGCGCGAGCACCGCGTGCTCTCCGTTCTCTACCGCGCGTTCCCGCCGGCGCCGCGCGCCTATCTCTTCTGCGACGACCCGTCGCTGATCGGCGCGCCGTTCTTCGTGATGGAGCGGCGCCGGGGCGTTGTGGTGCGCGGCATCGTGCCGCCGGAGTTCGGCGGGGGGAGCGACGCGGCCGCGAACCGGAAGCTCTCCGAGGTGCTGATCGACACCCTCGTCGACTTCCACGCCGTCGATCCCGCCCGGGTCGGGCTCGAGGGCCTCGGCAAGCCCGACGGCTTCCTCGCGCGCCAGGTGCGCGGCTGGACCGAGCGCTGGGAGCGGGCGCGGACGCACGACATCCCGGCCGCGACCGAGCTGGCGCGCTGGCTCGCCGACCGCCTGCCGGCGTCACCGGCGCCGACACTCCTCCACAACGACTGGCGGCTCGACAACATGGCGGTCGCCTTCGACGACCCCGGACGCTGCGTCGCGGTCTACGACTGGGACATGTGCACGCTAGGTGACCCCCTCGCCGACCTCGGGACGCTCCTCTCGCAGTGGATCGAGGCGGGCGAGGACCAGCCGCCCGTCTCGCCCATGCCGTCGCGCGAGCCGGGGTTTCTCACGCGCGCGGAGGCTGCCCGCCGCTACGCGGCGCGCAGCGGGCGCGACGTCGCGCGCCTCCCCTGGTACTACGTCTTCGGGATGTTCAAGATCGCGGTCATCGTGCAGCAGATCCACTTCCGCTACCACCGCGGCCAGACGCAGGACGCGCGGTTCGCGCCGATGGGCGAGATTGCCGAGCGGCTGATGGTCCTCGCGCGGAACCACGCGGCGGCGCTCGGCTGAGCGGTACCAGGAGGCCCAGGATGGCGATCGACTTCACGCTGCCGCCCGACGTCGTGCGGGTACGCGAACGGGTGCGGGACTTCATGCGGAACGAGGTCGCGCCCGCCGAGGCGCGCTTCGCGCGCGACGGCGGGTGGCGGAAGGGTCTCGCCGAGCTCCGCGAGCGGGCGCGGGCCGCGGGCCTCTGGGCCCCGCACATGCCGCCGGAGTACGGCGGCATGGGGCTCGGCCCACTCGCCATGGCGTTCGTCTCCGCCGAATGCGGCCGGACGATGATGGGCGCGTACGTCCTCAACTGCCACGCGCCCGACGAGGGTAACATGCACACGCTCCTCCATCACGCGACGGAGGAGCAGAAGGCGCGTTACCTGCGACCGCTCGTCGACGGGAAGGTCCGCTCCTGCTTCGCGATGACCGAGCCGGAGGTGGCCGGCTCCGACCCGACCGGCATTCGCACCGCCGCAGTCAAGGACGGCGACCACTGGGTGCTCGACGGCCACAAGTGGTTCATCTCGGGGGCGCGCGGCGCCGCCTTCGCGATCGTCATCGCCAAGACCGATCCCGACGCGCAGCCGCCGCAGGCACGCAACACGGCGTTCCTGGTCGACATGGACGCGTCGGGCTTCATCATCGTGCGCGACGTCGAGACGATGGCTGGCCACGGCAACCACTGCGAGATCCGGCTCGAAGGGGTGCGGGTACCGGACTCCGCGATTCTCGGCGGCCGCGGCCAGGGGCACCGGCTCGGGCAGGCGCGCCTCGGGCCCGCGCGGCTCGCGCACTGCATGCGCTGGATCGGGAGCGCGGAGACGGCGCTCGAGCTGCTCGTCGGCCGCGCCCTCTCGCGCGAGCTCCACGGCGGGGTCCTCGCCGACAAGCAGCTGATCCAGGCGATGATGGCCGAGTCGGCGATGGAGCTCTACGCCGCCAAGCTCATGGTGCTCCATGCCGCCTACCTGATCGAGAAGGGCCTGCCCTTCCGGCAGGAGGTCTCGATCGCGAAGCACCACGTCGCGAACATCCTCTGGCGCATCACCGACCGGGCGGTGCAGGTGCACGGCGCGCTCGGCTATTCCACCGACGCGCCGCTCGAGCGCATGCTGCGCCACGCGCGTTCGGCGCGCCTCGTCGACGGCGCCGACGAGGTGCACCTCGGCCAGATCGCGGCGCACGTCATCGAGGCCTTCCGCGCCGACGGCACCACGCGCCGCGCGACGGGCCTCGACCTGCTGTAGCGGCCGGCACGGGGGGCCGCTCCCCGTGCCGGCCGCTGTAACGGGTCAGTCGCGGGCGGCGAGGCGCCGGAGCGCGATCATGACGGCGGCCTCGCGCGTCATCTCCTGCGCGCGACCCTCTCCCGTCACGACCCGCACCAGGAGCCCCGGCATGTCCTCCACGCGACTTCCGGTGTGCTCGAGGAACTCGCGGGCCAGTCGCACGTCGACCGCGGACACGTCAATGCGCCCCGCCGTGAGCCAGCCCTCAACCATCCGCCAGGCAGCCAGCTCGAAGCGCGTCTCCACCGGACGCGCCGTCTGATCCAGTACGTTTTGTTCCAAGGTCTCGCCTCCTCTTCAATCTGCGCGGGGGCGAGAGGAGCAAGGATGCTGCCATCGGCTGGCCCGCGTCGTTCGCGGGTTCGCGCGGCACGACTGTGCCACCGCTGGCACGAGTGTGCCGAGCGGTGACTCGCGTCAGCTGGACGTGCGCTGCGCGTCGAACTCCTGGGCGACGCGCTCGTCCTGGCGGCTCAGCTCCTCGGTGTCGACTTCCGCATAGCCCATGATGCCCATGTTGGCATAGGCGCGGCGGATCTTCGGCCCCCAGAGGCCGATGTCCTTGATCGTCGGCACGATGCGGCTGAAGAGCGTCGAGCGGAACTGGCGCATCATCTCCGAGCTCTCGACATAGCCGACGCACTCCTCGACCGGCAGCCCGAGCGTCTCCCAGACCTCCTCCGAGAGGAACCGGTCGCGCATGAGGTAGCACGCCTCGACCGCGAACTCCTCGCGTTCGTCGCGCTCGGCCTGCGTGAGCTGCGGATAGTAGTCGCGCAGCGCGAGCCGCCCGAAAGCGACGTGCCGCGCCTCGTCCTGCATCACGTACGCGTTCACCGCGGCGGCGAGCCGGTTCTTCGCCTGGTCGCGAATGGTGGCGAAGGCGGCGAGCGCGAGCCCCTCGATCAGCACCTGCATGCCGAGGTAGGTCATGTCCCAGCGCGAGTCCGAGAGGACGTCGTTCAGCAGGCGCTTGAGCGTCGGCGTGATCGGGTACGCGAGCTCGAACTTCTCGTGCAGGAGGCGCGAGTAGGTCTCGACGTGGCGCGCCTCGTCCATGACCTGCGTGGCGGCGTAGAACTTGGCGTCGACGCTCGGCACCTGCTGGACGATCTTGGCGGTACAGATGAGCGCGCCCTGCTCGCCGTGCAGGAACTGCGAGAGCTGCCAGGCCTGGGCATGGCGCCGGACGTTCGCCTTCTCGCGCGCCGTGAGGCGATTCCAGACATCCGAGCCGTAGATCGAGACCGACTCGTCAGGCAGCTGCTGCGGGTTCTCGGGATCGAGGTCCTGCGACCAGTCGATGCGCGTGTTCGTGTTCCACTGGAGGTTCTTCGCCTTCTCATACAGGCGAACGAGCGCGTCGCGCGCGTCCTCGTATTCCCAGCGGAAGACCGTGTCGAACGCGCCGGGAATCGGCCACTCGACCTGCTCGACGGGGATGGCGTAGCGGCGTTCGGTGCTCATGCGGCGTAGTAGGCGCCAGCGGCCCTCCGTGTCAACGCGCTTCGTCTACGGCCGGCCGCGCACGTCGCCCGCCGCGAGCGGCCGGGAGTACCCGAGCAGCTCGCGGCTCCACCAGGCGCGGGTCGCGCGGCGGGTCGCGGCGTCGGTGAACCGGTAGCGATAGAACGCGACGCGGATGAGCCGCGGCGGAGTCTCCGGGAAGGGATCGCGCGCGAACAGCGGCGCGACCGTCGCCGGCGTGGTCGACAGGCGCTCGAGCAGCCGGTTGAAGTAGAGCGCGCGCGGAGGTCCGCCGAGCAGCAGGAACCAGAGCTGGAAGTCGACGCGCGGCTGGTGCGGCGCCACGAATGGCGGCGGCCGCGACGGGTCGCCCGGCTTGAACCGGAACTCGTAGGGCTCCCAGCTCTCGCCGTCAGCGCTGCCCTCGATGACGACCTCCTTCCGGACGAGCGTCATGTGCGCGAAGAGGTGGTAGGCGTTGATGCTGCGGACCGTGTCGAGCGCGCGCTCTGCGCGCGCGAACCGGGACACGCGGAAGAAGGGCAGGAAGGGGATGACGGAGACGGGTACGAGGATCGCGGCGACGGCGCCGAGCAGCACCGTTCGGGCGCGGCTTGGTACGTGCGGCGGTGCGGGCAGGAGCGGCCGTCCGAGGCGCGCCGTAATGCGCCCGAAGTCGCGGTCGTCGAGGACGAAGAGCGCCAGCGCGAGCGTCAGATAGTTGAAGAAGCCGTAGTTGGAGGTCAGGACGATCATCGCCTGCATGGCCGCGATGGCCGCGAAGACGATGCGCCGCACGCGCGCCGGCCCCCACACGAGCGGCGCGAGCACGAGCTCGACCAGCAGCGTGTATCCGGCGGAGACGCGCTGCGCCCAGACGGGCGCCTGGTGGGCGTACCAGCCGACCCACGTCGGCAGGGGCGCGGTCTCGTAATAGCTGACCATCGCGGTCAGGTTCCGCCAGGTCGGATCCCCGGTCAGGAGCTTCGCCGCGCCCGACTCGAAGTTCATCCGGAAGACGAGCCAGAGCATCAGGAAGACCCCGATCGGATGCGGTTCGGGCGGCCGGTTCGGCCGGAAGCCCCGCGGCGTCACGAAGAGCGTGAAGAACGCCGCCTCGAGGAGCAGGTTGTCCCACTGGAAGGACAGGAACTCCTGCCCGACGTTCACGAACGAGACGTAGAGCGCCCAGAGCGCGACGAGGCACCAGCGCGGCGCGACGTTCAGGATGAGGCCGAAGCTCAGGATCGCGCCGGCGACCGCCGCGCCGACGAGCGCACGGTCGCTCGCGTCGAGCCAGAAGACCGTCGGCGCGGCGAAGAACCCCAGGCGGCGGATGGCGTCGACGTAGGTGGCCGCCGGCAGCAGCCCCTCGCGCCCGAGAAGCAGCCGCACCTGGACGAGCAGCGAGAGGAACGCGGCAAGGAAGATGACACCGAGCAGGCGGAGGTAGACGTCGCGTACCCGGCCGCGGCTCGGCGCGGCCATCGTTCAGAGCGCGACGGCGCGCAGGCGGAGCGCGTTGGCGATGACCGACACCGAGCTGAGGCTCATGGCGGCGCTCGCGATCATCGGGCTGAGTGTCAGACCCGTCACCGGATACAGGACGCCGGCCGCGAGCGGGATGCCGAGGGCGTTGTAGACGAAGGCGAAGAAGAGGTTCTGGCGGATGTTGCGCATGGCGCGGCGCGAGAGCCGCCGGGCGCGGACGACGCCCCGCAGATCGCCGCGGACGAGCGTCACGCCCGCGCTCTCGAGCGCGACGTCGGCGCCGGTGCCCATCGCGATGCCGACGTGGGCGCGGGCGAGTGCCGGCGCGTCGTTGATGCCGTCGCCCGCCATGGCGACGACGCGACCCTCGGCCGCGAGGACCGCCACCAGCTCCGCCTTCTCGGCGGGCAGCACCTCGGCATGCACGTCGTCGATCCCGAGCCGGCGCGCGACGGCCTCGGCGGTCGCGCGCGCGTCCCCAGTCGCCATCACGACGTGGATGCCCTCGGCGCGGAGCGCGGCAAGCGCCTCGACGGTCGACGGCTTCACGGGGTCCGTGATGGCGAGCAGGCCCTCGGCCTGGCCGTCGACCGCGACGACGACGACCGTGTGGCCGTCGCGCCGCAGCGCCTCCGCGCGTCTGGCCACGCGGGCCGCGTCGATGCGGAGCTCGTCGAGGAGAGCGTGGTTGCCGAGCGCCACCCGGCGGCCGTCGACCGTCCCGGTCACACCCTTCCCGGGGATCGCGCGGACGTCGGCGACGGGTGCGGGCTCGACGGCGCGGGCGCGCGCTGCGCTCACGATGGCCGTCGCGAGCGGGTGCTCGCTCGCCCGCTCGAGACCGGCGGCCAGGCGGAGGAGCTCGGCCTCCGCAAGGTGGCCGCTCGCCGTCACCGACACGAGCTCCGGCCGTCCCTCGGTGAGCGTCCCCGTCTTGTCGACGACCAGCGTGTCGACCCGCTCGAGCACCTCGAGCGCCGCGGCGTCTCGCACGAGCACGCCCGCCGCCGCCCCGCGTCCGACCGCCACCATCACCGACATCGGCGTGGCAAGCCCGAGGGCGCACGGACAGGCGATGATCAGGACCGCCACCGCGTTCACGAGCGCGTGCGTCAGGCGCGGCGCGGGGCCCCACATGCCCCAGACGGCAAACGTCACGGCCGCCACCACGAGCACCGCCGGCACGAAGTACGAGGCGACCACATCCGCGAGGCGCTGGACGGGCGCGCGGCTCCGCTGCGCCTCACTTACCATCCGGACGATCTGCGCGAGCAGCGTGGCACTGCCGACCCGCTCGGCGCGCATGACGAAGCTGCCGGTGCCGTTGAGCGTGCCGCCGGTCACCGCCGCCCCCGCGGTCTTCTCGACCGGCATGGGCTCCCCGGTGAGCAACGACTCGTCGACCGCGCCATGACCGTCCGTCACGACGCCGTCCACGGGGATTCTCTCTCCGGGACGTGCCCGCAGCCGATCGCCGGGGTGCACGTGCGCCAGCGGGACATCCTCCTCCCGGCCGTCGGGGCGGATCACGCGCGCGGTCTTCGGCGCGAGGCGGAGCAGCGCGCGGATGGCATCCCCGGTCCGTTGCCGCGCCCGCAGCTCGAGGACCTGCCCGAGGAGCACGAGCGTCGTGATGACGGCCGCCGACTCGAAGTACAGCGCCACCTCGCCGCCGTGCGTGCGGAACGACGCCGCGACGACGCTGTACCCCCACGCCGCGCCGACGCCGATGGCGATCAGCGTGAACATGTTGAGGTGCGCGCGCACGATCGATTCCCAGCCGCGGCGGAAGAACGGCGCTCCTCCCCACAGCACCACGGGCGTCGCCAGCGCCAGCTCGGTCCAGGCGAGCAGCCGCGGTCCGAACGCGTGGCGCATCGCCATGCCGCCCATGGCGACGATGAGAAGCGGGACGGTCAGCACCGCGCTCGCGACCAGGCGCCGGGTCATGACGGCGAGCTCGGGCGTCTCCTCCTCGGCCCCGGCAACCGCGGGCTCGACGGCCATGCCGCACGCCGGGCAGGTCCCCGGCCCGTCGCGCACGACGTCGGGGTGCATCGGGCAGACGTACCGGCCGCCCGAGGGGCCGCTCAGCGGCGCCCGGTCGGCAACCGGCTCACCGTCCCTTTCGGGCGCTGCCGCCGGGCGCATCGGGCGATTATGGGCGTACTCCTGGCCGGGCGCCATGCACGGCTGCAAGCCGTCGCACTGCGGCGATGCCAGACCGCCGCCCGCTGTGCCTTCACGATGGCATGGAGTCTGCTGCGGACCACCGCACGCACAGCGTGTTCGCGCCGATCATGGGAGGGAGAGAATCGTGGCAATGAGAAACCTTTCGAGTCTGTTTGCCTTCGTCCTGCTGATGGCGGTGGCCCCGTCGCCGGCCCGAGCCTGCACCAGCGACGCCGAGTGCGACGACAGCAACGTCTGCGACGGCGCCGAGTACTGTCAGGCGGGCATCTGCTACAACCGTGCGCCCTTGGTCTGCGACGACGCCGATCCCTGTACGGTCAACTCGTGCGACCCGCAGCTCGGCTGTCAGTACAAGCCGTCGGCCAACGGCTGCATGCTCGGTGGCCTCAAGCTGAAGCTCGGCATCCGCGACACCCATCGGATCTTGCTGCAGACCGGAAGCACGCTGGTGAGCGGGGCGTTCCCGCAGGCCCTCGGGCCGAACGATCCGGTACTCCACGGCGCGAGCATCCGTCTCTTCAGCACCGTGTCGGGCACCGAATTCGACGGCACCTACGGAATGCCGAGCTCCCACTGGACGTATATTGGTGACCTGTCCGGAAAGTACGCCTACCAGTACAAGGATCTCGTGGGCGCGAACGGGCCGATCCGGATCGCCATCTTCCGCAATGGCAAGGCGTCGAAGCTGCAGGGCTCGGGCGACGCGTTCAACTTCATCCTGCATGCGAACCCGCAGCCCGTGCAGATCGTCCTGCGCTTCGGGGGACTCAACGATTGCCTGGCCTTCGGCGCGGCGAAGTTCAAGTTCGAGACCGACACCGCCCTTCGGGCGCTGCACGCGCCACCGCCGGCGACCTGCCCCTGAGGCGGAAGCGGCGGGCCATGCGAGCGGCCGCCGTCCTTGACGGCGGCCGCCAGCTAGCTTACCTGGCCCCATGGCACGATCGCTCGTCCTCGCCGCCGGTCTCCTCGTCCTCCTTGCCGCTCCACCCGCCAGCGCCGAGACCGCCGGTCGAAAGTTCCTCCGCGGTTTCGCCGGCATGAAGACCGCGTTTCTCGAGGTGCCCGGCAACATGGTCGCCGAGACGCGGACGCACGGCCCCGCGGAAGGACTGCCGCTCGGCTTCGCGAAGGGTCTCGGCATGATCATCCCCCGGGTGCTCGTTGGGGTGTACGAGTTCCTGAGCGCGCCGTTCCCGGCGCCCGCCGACTTCCGGCCGATCCTCGAGCCGGAATTTCCGTGGGACTATTTCCAGAGCCGAGCGCCGAGCCCGCCACCACCGCCACCACCGCCGCCGCCGCGCCACCGCACCCGAAAGCGGTGACCGTGGACCTCCTCCGGACGCTGGCTCCCAGGGTCTCCAACTGGGGGCGCTGGGGACCGGAGGACGAGC
>VBKG01000256.1 GCA_005879585.1 Deltaproteobacteria bacterium
TACGACTACCACTATCCCGTCGTCCTGGCAGGGTGGAGGACCATCAACCCCGACGCGACCGATCCCCGGGCCGGCGGCCCCGCCGACAACGGTGGCATCATCAAGGTCCCCGGCGACTGGCACGAGACCATGAGCAGCCACTGGTTCCACGATCACATGTTCAGCTTCACCTCCCAGAACGTCTACAAGGGCATGGCCGGGATGTTCAACATCTACAGCGCCCTCGATCGCGGCAACGAGGAGCTCGACGACGGCGTGAACCTTCGGCTTCCAAGCGGCACGGCCAAGGGGTGGGGCAACCTCGAGTACGACGTCAACCTCATGGTGGCGGACAAGGCCTGGGACGGGAACGGCCAGCTCGCCTTCGACATCTTCCAGACCGACGGCTTCCTGGGCGACGCGATGACGGTGAACCTCGCCTACAATCCGTTCTTCGAGGTGGAGCGGCGCAAGTACCGCTTCCGGATCCTGAACGGCGCCGTGGCACGCTTCTTCAAGATCACCCTGAGCGACGCCTCGCCCATGATCTTCATCGCCAACGACGGCAACCTGTTGCCGAGCCCGGTGGTTGTCACCCAGCTCGACGAGCAGGGTATCGGCGAACGCTACGACGTCGTCATCGATTTTTCCCGCTACACCGTCGGGCAAAAGGTCTGGATGGTGAACCTGCTCGAGCACGAGGACGGCACGGGGCCGAAGGAGACCCTGTCGCTCTCCGACGCGCTCAGGGGCAGTTCGAGTGATCCGTGCGTCGGGAAGTTCCTCGAGTTCCGGATCGTCCGCGACCCGGCCACGCCCGACGTGAGCCAGGTGCCCGCGGTCATGATCCCGAACCCCGATCTGTCGACCGTTCCCGTGGCACGGCAGCGGAACTTCGTGTTCGGCGATGACGGCAACCAGACCACCGACGACCCCGTCACATCGTTCCGCGGCCCCTGGGGCATCGGGACGAACGGCGGCGACAAGCTCGACGCGGATTTCGGGCGGATCTCGGCGGCGCCGCGCTCCGGCACCCGCGAGATCTGGACCCTGAAGAATGATGGCGGGGACTGGGATCACCCGATCCACATCCACTTCGAGGAGGGACGGATCCTCGCTCGCAACGGAAGTGCCAGTAACGTCCCGGCCTGGGAGCGGGGGCGCAAGGACATCTATCGCCTCCGCCCGGACGGAAGCGTCACCGTCACGATACAGTTCCGGGACTTCGCCGGGATGTTCATGGAGCACTGTCACAACACCACGCACGAGGACAACGCCATGCTGTTGCGGTGGGAGATCGACGACAGCGGGGCGCCGTTCCTGCAGCCGCTGCCGACCCCGATCCCGAAGCCACAGGGCGTGACCTTCGAGCCGCCGACCCAAATCCTCAAGAGCGCCTTCTGAGATGGCGAAAGGAGATCGCAGCATGGAAACACATCGACCGTTGTTGGCCCGGGGAGCGTGGTGCCTTCTCGTGGCGATACTCGGCGGTCTGCTCGGGGCCAGCACGAGCGCCCTCGCCAAGTCGTCCGTCGCCATCCCGATCTCCGGCACGGTGGACGGGTCACCCGAGGGCGTGTCCGTCTCCGGCCTGGCTCACATCCACAGCTCGTTGGTGAAGATCGACCGAAAATTCCACCATGCTCCCCGTGTGATTCTTGCCTTCGATCTCCACAACGTGTCCGGCACGGGGCTCTCGACCGGGGCGCGGTACGTCGGCAGGAGCCGGGACGAAGTGATCAGGCCGCTCGTGGCCTCCGATGTGGTCGAGATCACGTTCCCGCTCCAGCCGAAGGGAACGAGCGGATCCACTGCGGCTCGCGCGGGTCTCGCGTCGTTCGCGCTGACCTTCGACGTTAACACGGGAGCGCTCACCGGCGGAACCGCGACGGTCAGTACCCCTGGCTCGTGAAGGAGCGGCCGAACGGGAGGACTGAAGACGGTGCGAGGAAAGAGGCGGGCCTCCATAACGGCGGCTGCGACGTTACTCGTCGGTGCCTCGGCCCTGCTGTCGATCGGCCCGGCGGTGGCCGGCAGCCCCTGGGGTGCCGGCTATTTTCCGAACGTCCCGCTGATCACGCAGGACGGCACCGTCGTGCATTTCTACGACGACCTGCTCAAGGGCAAGAAGGTGGCGATCAACCTCATCTACACCAGTTGCAAGCGGGAGTGCCCGCTCGAGACGGCGCGGCTGGTCCAGGTGCAGCGGCTTCTCGGCGACCGGGTTGGCAAAGACCTCTTCTTCTACTCGATCAGCATCGATCCCGAGCGAGATACGCCCGCGGTGCTCAAAGCCTACGCCGAGAAGTTTCACGTCGGGCCGGGCTGGCTGTTTCTTACCGGCAGGACGGACGACATCACCCTCATCGCCAAGAAGCTGGGGCTGTCTCGCCGCAGCGACGCGCTCACCCGCGACGGACACGGCGCCAGCCTCATGATCGGCGACGAAGCGGGCGGCCAGTGGATGATGAACTCCTCCGTGGACGATCCCCGCTTCCTCGCCACGACGATCAGCAACTTCATGGGGTGGGACGACCGTCAGCCCGGCAGGAGCTACACCGAGGTCGCCGGCCTCCCGACGCCCGATACCGGCGCGCTCGTCTTTCAGAGCCGATGCGGTGCCTGTCACACCATCGGGAAGGGCGACGCGGTGGGGCCCGACCTTGCGGGCGTGACGACGCGGCGCGAGCGCAGCTGGCTCGTGCGCTACCTGAGGGCCCCCGACCAGATGCTGGCCGAGAACGACCCGATCGCCACCGCCCTCCTTGCCCGATATCGAGACGTGCCCATGCCCAACCTGCGCTTGAGCGACGGGGAGATCGCCGTCCTGCTCACGTTTCTGGAGGGGCAAGCGCCGTAAGCCGGCGCGGCAAACTTTCCGGAGCGTGCGTGCGTGACTGGCGACGGCGCGTCCCCGGCGCGCGCAAGCGGAGTTCCCCAGGGCCCGGGGCGTGCCAAGTTGTGCCGGGCCGGCTTTGCCGGCCGGGCATGGCCTTCGCACGATTCACCGAACGCCACACGCTCGCTTCGCTTCCGACCCGAGACGGAGTCTCGGGTCGGCTACTCGAGATCATCTTCCCGTCGCGGACACACTGCGACAATCCGCGCGTGCGCGGGAGATGACGGCCGCCCTACAACCAGACGACGGCACTGATCGTGCAGTCTTCGAAGCGCTGATCATTCCACCCCCACAGGAAGATCGCCTACGCCACGAGTTGCCAAACACACGAGACCCGGTCTCCCGGTGCGGTTGAGCTGGTCAGTCGACCGGAACCGTTCCCGCTTTTTTGGGCCGGAACTGGGTTCTTCTGGGCTCTTTAGGGATTGTGCGTTCGGCGAGGAAGCTGGGGCAGGTTCGATAGGTACCCCGGTTGCCTGGCGTTTTTTCGATGGCCGATTTCGTGCCGTCGGGGTTCGAACAATCCGATCGCTTGACAAGGGCGGGCCAGTTGCTAATTCAACCCATAGGTTGAGTATATGACGACCCCTGTTCTTGACCTCGCCTTCGCGGCGCTCTCGGACCCGACGCGCCGAGAGATCGTCCAACGGCTGGCG
>VBKG01000057.1 GCA_005879585.1 Deltaproteobacteria bacterium
GCCCGAAGCCTACGGCCGCGGCTTCTGCCCGCACGACGCCGCGCTCGTTCTCGACGGCTGGCCGCGGCGCCTCGCGGCGCAGGACGCGCGCGGGCGGACAATCCTCGGCCGTCTCGCGCGGGCGTTCCTCCGTCGGCGCGGCCATCACGAGCTCGGCTTCGGCCGGCTCGGCGACTACAGCCGGGAGCGGCTCGGCGTCTCCGCGTGCGAGCTCCAGATCCTCGCGACCCTGAACGCGCGCCTCGAGCGCCTCCCGCGGCTCCGGGCGGCGTTCGCCAACGGGGTCCTCAGCTGGGCCCAGATCTGACTCCTTGCCACCGTCGCCACGCCCGAGGACGAGACGGAATGGCTTGCGCGGGCCGACGGACGCACCGTGCGCGCGCTCGCCGCGGTGATGCGCACGCCCGGACGGCGAGGACGATGACGTCGTGCGCTTTCGCCTCCGCTGTCCGCGGCGCGTACGTCTCTTGTGGCAGCAGGTCGTCGAGCTCGCGCGCCGCATGGCCGGGAGCGAGCTCACCCAGGGGCAGGCGGCCGAAGCGATCGCGGCGGAAGGCCTCTCAGCGCGGCCTTCGTGCGACGAGGCATGGCCGTCGACCGAGCCGCCGAGCCCTACGCCGGCAGATCCGGACGAGACCCGGGCGGTGTTCGCCGACGTCGACTGGAGCGCCCTCCGCGAGGCGCTCCCGGTGTACAGGGTCGTGGTCAGTGTCGCCGACTCCCGGCCGCGCCGGCTCCGTGGGGCTCGACTTCCCGGACGGCCGCCGCGATCTCGCGGCCGAGCGCCCCGAGCGTGCGGCTGAGCGCGGCGACGGCAGCCCCCGTTCCGGCATCCTCCGCGTGCTCGACGATCCGCGACTCGCGGACGAACAGGACGCGTCCGCGCGGCACCTCGCGCAGGCCCCAGCGCGCGACGAGCTCCGCGTCGCCCCGCCCGTTCGGCTCGAAGCGCAGGACGTCGACCGCGACCGCGAGATCCACCGGCGCCGCGGACGTCCACGGATAGACGATGACGGCGCGCGCCGCGGATGCCGCCATGAGGTCCTGGCGAAGCACGCGCACGATTCCCTCCCGGATCGGCTCGCCCCAGCGCGCGACCGCCGCGAGCTGGACCTCGTTCGCTCCGACGCGTGTCACCAGCTGGGGACGGTCGAGGTAGCCGGGAATCGCGACCGGGCCGAGGCCGAGGACCTCCTTCGTGGGCTCCCCCGCGGCGCCGTCCAGTGTCTCGAGGGGCGTCAGCGTGAAGAAGGTCGCGGGTTCCGAACGCCCGCGCGGGAATGCGCAGCCGACGCCCAGGGTTGCCGACGCGATGAGGATCAGGACGAGCCGCATCCGCCGTTTCCTACGGCTGCTGGTGCCCGAACACGACGGCGCTCGGATTGCGCTCGAGGAAGTCGGCGAGGTTGCTGACCGCCCGTGCGGCACGGCTGAGGTCGGTCACCGTCTGTGCGAGGCCGACCGAGAGCGGCGCCTCGGGCCCGACGAGCGCCTGGATCGACTCGAGCGTCGCGCGGAGGCTCATGAGTGTCTGCCGCGTGTCGGCGGACACGGTGCGGAGGCCGTCGCCGAGGGGCGCGGTCCGCTCGTCGAGGTCGATGACCAGACGGCGGGCGGCCGCGATCGCCTCCGGCAACCCGTCGATCGCCGCCGCCATCCGCGGGTTCACGACGAGCCGGTTGACGCCGTCGACGGCCTCGCGCACCGCCGCACCGATCCCCTTGAAGTCCACCTGCTTCAGCTGGGCCAGGACGTCGCTCACCGTCTTGGTCGCCTCCTCGAGCGGGGTCGGCAGTGTCGGGATCTCGGGGTACCCCTTGTCCGGCTCCTGCATCAGCTCCACGGGCGTCCCGGGCAGGAGGTCGAAATCGACGTAGAGGACGCCGGTGACGATGCTGAGCGTCTGGAGGCGTGCGCGGAGGCCGCGGTCGATCAGGTCGCGCAGCGCGTCGAGGCTCAGCTCGAGGGTCGAGCCGAGGCCGCGCATGCGCTCGTTGTCGATGGAGAGGAGGACGGGAATCCGCGGCGCGCCGTGCGCCTGCGCGTACAGGAGGCGGATGTCGGTGACCTCGCCGATCTGAACGCCGCGGAACTTGACCGGGGCCCCGACCGAGAGCCCGTTCACGGAGCCCGGGAAGTAGCAGACGGCGGGATACTGCCGCCGGAACAGCTTCCCCGACCCCCAGACCGTGACCGCGACGATCGCCAACGCGACGCCGCCGATGACGAACGCCCCGATGACCGCAGGATTGGCCTTCCTACCCATGGGTCTCCGCCCCGGGGCGCTCCTCGCCCCGCGTGAGGAACGCGTGTACCCGCGGGTCCGCCGACTGCGCGAGGAGCTCGCGCGGCGGGCCCGAGGCGATGATCGTCCGGCTGTCGGCGTCGAGGAGGACGCTGTCGTCGGCGATCGCGAAGATGCTCGCGAGCTCGTGCGTCACGACGACCACCGTCGCACCGAGGCTGTGCCGGAGCTCCAGGATCAGATCGTCGAGGCGGCGGGAGCTGACCGGATCGAGCCCCGCCGACGGCTCGTCGAAGAACAGGATCTCCGGGTCGAGCGCGATCGCGCGCGCGAGCCCGGCGCGCTTCTGCATGCCGCCGCTGATCTGCGAGGGGTAGTAGTCCTCGAACCCGCGGAGCCCCACGAGCGCGAGCTTCAGCGCCGCGACCTCGCGGATCTCGGCCGGGGAAAGGTGCGTGTACTCGCCGAGCGGCAGGCCGACGTTCTCCGCGAGCGTCAGCGAGCTGAAGAGGGCGCCGCTCTGATAGAGCACGCCGAAGCGCCGGAGCATCCCTTCGCGCGCCTCGGGCGTGGCGCGCGTGAAGCTCACGTCGCCGTAGAAGACCTCGCCCGCCGCCGGCTCGTTGAGCCCGATCAGGTGGCGGAGGAGCGTGCTCTTCCCGGAGCCGCTGCCGCCCATCACGACGAACACCGCGCCGCGCCGGACCGCGAAGGTGAGGTCGCGCATGAGGACGAAGCTGCCGTAGGCCATGGTGAGGCCGTGCACCCGGATGTGCGCGTCGGTGGCCACGGCTCAGATGCCCAGGATGTTGAACACGACGGCGAAGAGGCCGTCCGCGACGATGACGAGGACGATCGCGCTCACCACCGCCGCCGTCGCCGACGCGCCGACCGCCGCCGCGCTCCGCCCCGAGCGCAAGCCTTGCAGGCACCCGGCGACCGCGACGAGGATCCCGAAGACCGCGCTTTTCCCCACGCCGGTCGTGAAGTCGGTGACCGTGAGCGCCGACTTGGTCTGCTCCCAGTACTGCACGAGGCTCACGTCGAGCATGCCGGTGGCGACGACCGCCCCGCCCACGATGCCGACGAAGTCGGCGTACACCGCGAGCAGCGGCAGCATCAGCGAGAGCGCGAGCATGCGGGGCAGGACGAGGAAGTCCATCGCGGGGATGCCCATGGTGGTGAGCGCGTCGATCTCCTGGGAGACGTTCATCGTGCCGAGCTGCGCGGCATAGGCGGAGCCGGTCCGGCCCGCCATGATGATCGCCGTCATCATGGCGCCCATCTCGCGCGCCATCGCGATCGCCACCATGTTCGCGACGTAGATGCTCGCGCCGAACTGCTGCAGCTGCACCGCGCCGACGAACGCCATGATCATGCCGACGAGGAAGCTGATGAGCGTCACGATCGGCAGCGCGCGCGCCCCCGCGTCCTGGAGCTCGATGGCGAGGTCCACCCGACGATAGCGGGCGCGGCCGATCAGGAACCGGCCGAGGGCGAGCGTCGCCCCGCCGAGGAAGGCGAGCCAGCCGACGGCCTCCTGCCACGCCGCGATCGTCGCCGTCCCGATCCGGACGGCGATGGAGGCGCGCACGGGATGCGCGCGTGCCCCGGCCTTCTCGGGCACCGCCTCCGCGAGGGCGAGGAGCCGGAGAAGGCCCGGCGGTAGCCCGCGACGCTCGATGCCGACCCCGAGCCGCATGCAGCGTTCGACGAGCTGCGCGACGAACGTCACCAGCGAGCTGTCCCACGTCCCGAGCCCGGCGGTGTCGAACACTACCCGGCGAGCGCTCGCCGCGCCTTCGAGCGCGCGCTCCAGGGCGGCCGGCGGCGGCAGGCCGCGGTCGAGGCTCCAGACGCCGGTGAGGTGGACGCAGAGCGCGTCGTCCACCCGCGCCACGCTGAAGGTGCCCGAGCCGCTCATGGGTCACGCCCGCCGACGCGCGGGGGCATAGCACCGTCGCGGGTCGGTCTACCAGGCGCGGAGGTAGCGTCCGCCTACGAGGCCGCGTCAGGGCGCTGACCGGGCCACGCGGCGCCGGCGTTCAGACCTGTGCGGGGACAGTCGAAAAGACAACGGCGCCGGCCACGGGCCGCTGGACCGCACGGACCCGCTTCTCTCCGTCGCGACGGATCGGGGTCACCGTTCCGGTGGGGCGCTGCTCCGCCTCGTGGTTGATGACGGGAAGCGCTCCGCGGTGGCGTTTGCGATACGCCGCCAGCCGCTTCTGGAGCGTCTCTTCCTCGCGCGCGGAGAGCTCGTACCGGAAGTAGTGGCCGCCCGGCCGGACGGGCAGCCTCGTGGGGTCCTGCCAGAGGGTGGTCAGCCGCTCGCGCAGCTTGCCTTGCGCCCGGTCGATGAAGAGGACAGTCCGGACGAGGTTCGCGACCTCGAATACGGCCGGAGATTCGGGCAGGGCGGCGATGACCTCGGGCGTCAGCGGCTGCCAGTCGTCGGGCTTTGCGAACACGGGCGAAGGCGGGAGCAACGGTCATGCCACCGCGGCATGGTGTCGGGAGCGGCGGGGATGGCGTTTGCGGTGCCATGGAGCTGACGGTGGCCCGCGGCCGGCATTTGAACGGGGAATGAGAACGGATAATCTTGCGCGACGTCGGCGCGCCGGGCAGCGGGAACGCCGATGGACGAAGGAGATCCCGATGGCGGACACCACCGAGCGGGCCGACCTGGACCTCTGGCGGAAGCTCGCCGCCAGGGAGCGAAAGGGCGCCGACGCCGACGGTCTCGTGTGGCACACGCCCGAGGGGATCGACGTGAAGCCGCTCTACTCCGCGGCCGACGTGCAGGACCTGGAGTTCATGGACACGGTTCCCGGTACCTTCCCGTTCCTGCGCGGCCCGCGCGCCACGATGTACGCCGGCCAGCCGTGGACCATCCGCCAGTACGGCGGCTTCTCCACCGCCGAGGAGACCAACGCCTTCTTCCGGCGGAACCTGGCGGGCGGGCAGACCGGACTGTCGATCGCCTTCGACCTGGCCACGCACCGGGGCTACGACAGCGACCATCCACGGGTGGTCGGCGACGTCGGCAAGGCCGGGGTCGCCATCGACTCGGTCGAGGACATGAAGCTCGTCTTCGACGGGGTGCCGCTCGACCGGGTGTCGGTGTCGATGACGATGAACGGCGCCGTCCTCCCGGTGCTCGCGAGCTTCGTCGTCGCCGGCGAGGAGCAGGGGGTGCCGCCGGAGAAGCTCACGGGGACCATCCAGAACGACATCCTGAAGGAGTTCATGGTCCGCAACACCTACATCTACCCGCCCGCCCCCTCGATGCGGATCGTCGCGGACATCATCGCGTACACCAGCCGGCACATGCCGCGGTTCAACTCGATCTCGATCTCCGGCTACCACATGCAGGAGGCCGGGGCGACGTGCGACCAGGAGCTCGCCTTCACGCTCGCCGACGGACTCGAGTACGTGCGCGCGGCGCTGTCGCGCGGCCTCGACATCGACCAGTTCGCCGGCCGCCTGTCGTTCTTCTTCGCGATCGGGATGAGCTTCTTCATGGAGGTTGCGAAGCTGCGCGCGGCGCGGCTCCTCTGGGCGACGCTCGTGAAGCGCCACTTCGCGCCGAAGGAGACCGCGTCGCTCATGCTCCGCACGCACTGCCAGACGTCCGGGGCGAGCCTCACCGAGCAGGATCCGTTCAACAACATCATCCGCACCACCATCGAGGCCATGGCGGCCGTCTTCGGCGGCACCCAGAGCCTCCACACCAACGCCTTCGACGAGGCGATCGCGCTGCCGACCGACGCCTCGGCGCGCGTCGCGCGCAACACACAGCTCATCCTGCAGCTCGAGACCGGCATTCCGAAGGTCGTCGACCCGTGGGGCGGCTCGTACTTCATGGAGTCCCTCACCCACGCGCTCGCGCGGAAGGCGCTCGCGACCATCGACGAGGTCGAGAAGCTCGGCGGCATGACGCGGGCCATCGAGTCCGGCATGCCGAAGCTCCGCATCGAGGAGAGCTCGGCGCGCCGCCAGGCGCGGGTCGACCGCGGCGAGGACGTGATCGTCGGCGTCAACAAGTTCCAGCCCGCCGAGGAGCCGACGCTCGACATCCGCGAGATCGACAACACAGCCGTGCGCGAGGCGCAGGTGGCGCGCCTGAAGCGCATCCGCGCGAGCCGCGACGCGACGCGCGTGGGGGCGAGCCTCGAGGCGCTCACGCGCGCGGCCGAGACGGGCAGCGGGAACTTGCTCGAGCTGGCGATCGAGGCGGCCCGGGCACGCGCGACCGTCGGCGAGATCTCCGATGCGCTCGAGAAGGTCTGGGGACGGTACCGGGCCGAGATCCGCGCGATCTCCGGGGTCTACGGCCGTCAGTTCACCGGCGACGAGGATTGGGCGTCGCTCCGCAAAGACGTCGAGCAGTTCGCCGCCGAGCACGGACGGCGGCCGCGCATCCTCGTCGCGAAGGTCGGGCAGGACGGTCACGACCGTGGCGCCAAGGTGATCGCCACGGCGTTCGCCGACGCCGGCTTCGACGTCGACATCGGGACGCTCTTCCAGACGCCCGAGGAGGTCGCGCGCCAGGCGGTCGAGAACGACGTGCACGTCGTCGGCATCTCCACCCAGTCCGGCGGCCACAAGACGCTCGTTCCCCAGCTGATCCGCGAGCTCGAGCGATGCGGCGCGCGCGACGTCATCGTCACCGTCGGCGGCATCATCCCGTCGCGCGACCATGCCTTCCTCGAGCAGGCGGGCGTGAAGGCGGTCTTCGGGCCCGGGACCGCGATCCCGAAGGCCGCGCGCCGCGTGCTCGACCTCATCCGCGAGCGCGAGGGGGCCGCGGCGGATGCCGCGATCGGCGCCTAGCCGCGCCGTTCCGATCGAGTCGCTCGCGGCCGACGTCCGGGCCGGCGATCGCCGGGCGCTGGCCAAGGCGATCACGCTGGTCGAGAGCACGCGGCCGGATCACGAGGAGGCCGCCCAGCGCCTGCTCGGCCTCCTCCTGCCGCACACCGGCGGCGCCGTCCGCGTCGGCGTGAGCGGCGTCCCGGGCGTCGGCAAGAGCACGTTCATCGAGGCGCTCGGCCTCTACCTGATCGGGCTCGGGAAGCGCGTCGCCGTGCTGGCCGTCGACCCGTCGAGCGCGCTCTCGGGCGGCAGCATCCTCGGCGACAAGACCCGCATGCCGCGGCTCGCGACGGCGTCCGGTGCGTTCATCCGTCCGAGCCCATCGGCCGGCTCGTTCGGCGGCGTGACGCGCCGGACGCGCGAGGCGCTGCTCGTGTGCGAGGCCGCGGGATATGACGTCGTCCTCGTGGAGACGGTCGGCGTCGGGCAGTCGGAGTTTGCGGTCGCCGCGATGGTGGACTTCTTCCTCGTGCTCCTCTTGGCCGGCGCCGGCGACGAGCTCCAGGGGATCAAGAAGGGCATCCTCGAGCTCGCCGACGCGCTCGCCATCAACAAGGCCGACGGCGACAACGTCGGCCACGCGGAGCAGGCCGCCGCCGAGTACCGCGCCGCCCTCAACCTGTTCAGCCACGCGACGCCGCTCTGGGACCCGCCGGTCCTGACCGTCAGCGGCCTCGAGGGCAAGGGGATCGACCGCGTCTGGGCGGTCGTCGAGGACCACCGGGCGCGGCTCACGGCGGCGGGCGAGCTCGCCGCCAAGCGTCGCGGCCAGCAGCAGGCGTGGCTCTGGAGCATGATCGACGACGGCCTCAAACGTCACTTCCTCGCCCGCGCGGACGTCGCGCGCCTGCTGCCCGAGATGGAGGCCGCGGTCGCCAGCGCGACCGTGACGCCCACCGAGGCCGCGCGGCGCCTCCTCGCGCTGCTCGACGAGGGCGGCGACGGCGGCGCGCGCTCGGCGGTCACCCCGCGGCGGAAGCGGACAGCGTAATCCCGCTTCCGGGAAGTTTGCCGCGCCGGCTTTCGCCGGCCGCGGCACGGCGCTGGCTGTTAGCAGTGACGCCCAGTCTCGCCGTCCGCCCCGACCCGAGACAAGGTCTCGGGTCGCACTAACTCGAGGCAGGCGATCTCGCGCGGCGTGAAGAGGCGGACCTTCTGTCCCGTGAAGCCAAGGCCGCGGTTCACGTAGAGCGTCGCGTCGCCGTCGCGATACAGGCCGCGGTCGAAGGGGCTGATGAACTCGGCCAGGTTGCGCGCCCGGCGGCCGAGGCGGGCGGGGAGGGCGAGCTGCCCGCCGTGGGTGTGGCCGGCGAGCATGAGCGCGGCGCCCAGGCGCGCCGCCTGCGCGAAGCAGTCGGGACGATGCGACAGGACGATGATCGGGTTGCCGGCGGGGACCGCCGCGGCGAGCGGCGGCAGCGCCGGGTGCTCGAGCACGCCGCGCGCCCAGTCCCGGCCGAGGTCGTCGATGCCGACGACGGTGAGCGACGCACCGTCGACGGCGACGTGGACGGCGTCGTCGCGCAGCACGGTGAACGGTGTCAGCCGGCGGAGCGCGTCGGTGACCGTCTCGGCCCCCGCATAGAAGTCGTGGTTGCCGAGCGTGACGAGCACGCCGTGGCGCGCGCGCAGGCCCGCGAGCGTCGGAAAGGCGAGGCCGCACGTCTCGGCGCGGTCGACGAGGTCGCCGGTGACGCACACGAGGTCCGGCTCCAGCGCGTTCACGCGGCGCACGTGCGCGGCGAGCTCGGCGACGTCGAGATGCTGGCCGATGTGGAGGTCGGAGATGTGCACGATGCGAAGGCCGACGAGCGGCGCGGGAAGGTCACGAACCGGCACCTCGACGTGCGACACCGCGAGCTCGCGCGGGCCGAGGACATAGCCGTAGGCCAGCGTGGCGGCGATGGCGACGAAACCCGCGTGGACGAGCACGGCGTACGCGCGGGCGATATGCTCGACGGTGCCCGGCGGGACGAGCGGGGCGATCAGGAGGCCAGCGAGCGCGCCGAGGCCGGCGAGGCCCAGAAACAGCGCGCAGAAGATGGACGTGAAGGCGAACGCGACGTAGCCGCGCAGTAGCGCGTCGGCGAGCGGCCGCCGGCCGCGCCGGGAAGAGCGCCGCCGCACGACGAGGCGGCGGTTCAGATAGAAGAATGCGAGCGGCGCGAGGACGTGGACCGCCGGCGGCAGGCGGACTCCGACGGCGAACAGGATCCACGCAATGCACGCCCACTCGGCGAGGGCGATGAAGGCAAGGAGAAGACGGAAGAACGACCGGAAGAACGCTCGCTTGGCCGTCTCGACGACGCCGGCCGCGATGTCGTGCATCCGCGAGTAACTACTGCGGGTCTCCGTGCAGGTCCAGCCGCGCGGGAACGAGCCGGTCGACGTCCTAAGGCCGTCGGGTTGCCCGGACTCCTCGCGGCTTGCACAATGGAGTAGGAGTCGACGCATGACTGGCCGCGACCAGCCCTGGATCTTCCGGACCTACGCGGGACACACCAACGTCCGCGAGTCGAACGCGCTCTACCGCGGGAACCTCTCGCGCGGGCAGACGGGACTCTCGATCGCGTTCGATCTCCCCACCCAGTGCGGCTACAGCTCCGACCACCCCGTCGCGCGGCTCGAGGTGGGCAAGGTCGGCGTCCCGATCAACTCGATCGACGACTTCCACGTGCTGTTCGACGGTATCCCGATCGAGCAGCTGAACACGTCGATGACCATCAACGCGACGGCGATGTGGCTGCTCGCGCTCTACGTCGCCCTTGCCGAGGAGCGCGGCGTCGACCCGAAGGTCCTCCAGGGCACCACGCAGAACGACATCATCAAGGAGTACCTCGCGCGCGGCACCTACATCTTCCCGCCACGGCCGTCGATGCGGCTGATCGTCGACATGTACGACTACTGCCTGCATCGCATTCCGCGCTGGAACGCGTCGAACATCTGCTCGTATCACCTGCAGGAGGCGGGGGCGACGCCGACGCAGGAGCTCGCCTTCGCGCTCGCCAACGCCATGGCGGTGCTCGACGCCATCCGCGAGCGCGGCTGCTTCACCGCCGAGGAGTTCGAGCAGGCCGTCGGCCGCATCTCGTTCTTCGTGAACGCCGGCATCCGCTTCGTCGAGGAGATGTGCAAGATGCGGGCGTTCGTCGCGATGTGGGACGCGATCACCCGCGACCGCTACGGCGTGACGAACGCGAAGTACCGCCTCTTCCGGTACGGCGTGCAGGTGAACTCGCTCGGGCTCACCGAGGAGCAGCCGGAGAACAACGCCTGGCGGATCCTCCTCGAGGCGCTCGGCGTGACGCTCAGCCGCGACGCCCGCTGCCGCGCGCTCCAGCTGCCGACGTGGAACGAGGCCCTCAGCCTGCCGCGGCCGTGGGATCAGCAGTGGTCGCTCCGGCTGCAGCAGGTCCTGGCGTACGAGACCGATCTCCTCGAGTACCCCGACCTCTTCGCCGGCTCCCCGGTGGTCGCCGCGAAGGTGGCGGCGCTCAGCGAAGCGGCGTCGGCGGAGATCGCGCGCATCGAGCAGATGGGCGGCGCGCTCGCGGCGGTCGAGTCCGGCTACATGAAGGCGTCGCTCGTCCGCAGCCAGGCCGAGCGGCTGGCGCGGATCAACACGGGCGAGATGGTGGTCGTCGGTCGGAACCGCTGGACCGAGGGCCTGCCGTCGCCGCTGGTCGGCGGCGACGACGGCGGTCTCTTCAAGTTCGACCCCGCCTCGGCGGCCGCGACGCTCGAGCTGCTGCGCGCCACCCGGAGCAAGCGGAGCCAGGCGGAGGTCGACCGGACGCTCCGCGCGCTGCGCGACGCGGCCGCCGGCGGCACGAACCTGATGCCGGCCTCGATCGCCTGCGCGCGGGCCCGTGTCACGACCGGCGAGTGGGCCGACGCCTTGCGGAGCGTCTTCGGCGAGTACCGCGCGGCCACCGGCGTCGACGGACAGCGCCTCGGCCTCGACACGCCGCGCGCCGGGCAGGTCCGCGCGCGGGTCGACGCCTGGGGAGCACGGCACGGCGGACGGCCGCGGATCCTGGTCGGGAAGCCCGGGCTCGACGGCCACTCGAACGGCTCCGAGATGATCGCGGTGGCCGCCCGCGACGCTGGCTTCGAGGTGATCTACGGCGGGATCCGCTGGACGGTGCCCGAGATCGTCGCCTCCGCCGTCCAGGAGGACGCAACGGTGCTCGGGCTGTCGGTGCTGTCCGGCGCGCACCTCGACATCGCGCGCGCGGTCATCGACGAGCTCGCCCGGCAGGGAGCCGGCGAGATCCCGATCGTCGTCGGCGGCATCATCCCGGACGACGATGTCGCCGTCCTCGGGTCGCTCGGCGTGAAGGCGGTCTTCACACCCAAGGACTACGACGTGGTCGAGGTGATGAACCGCATCCTCGACGTGATCGGAGCGCCGCAGGCGGCGGCCGGACCGCAGGCCGCGAGCGGCTGATCAGCGGTCAATCCCGTCCCGCCCGCGTCGGCCTCGGAGCTGCGCCCTGTCGACGACCGGGGGCGCGCCGATGTATCGGGTACGCCCATGGCGCGACGAATGCGATTCGGGGTGACGTTGCCGCAGATCAAGCGCACGTGGCAGGAGGCGCGGGCTGCGGCCGTCGAATTCGACCGGCTCGGATTCGACTCGGTGTGGGTGTGCGACCATCTCTACAGCGTCCCGATGCCGACGCTGCCCATCTTCGAAGCCTGGAGCGAGCTCGCCGCGGTGGCGGCCATCACCGAGCGCGTGGAGCTCGGGACGCTCGTCACCCCGCCGTTTTTCCGTAACCCGGCCGTCCTGGCCAAGCAGGTGGCGACGATCGACCACATCGCCGGCGGCCGCACGATCGTGGGGCTCGGGGCCGGCTGGTTCGCCTCCGAGTTCGAGGCGTATGGCTGCCCGTTTCCGTCGCTCGGCGCCCGGCTCGGCGCCCTCGAGGAAACGGCGCAGGTGCTCCGCAGTCTCTGGACCGAGGAGCGGACGACGTTCGAGGGGAAGCACTGCGTCGTCCGGGACGCCATCTGCGAGCCGAAACCGGTCCGCCGGCCGTCGATCCTGATCGGCGGCGGCGGCGAGCGCCGCCTCATGGGCATCGTCGCCCGGCACGCGGACATCTGGAACAATCTCGCCGCGTTCCAGCCCGAGCTCGGCGCGAAGGTCGAGGCACTGAAGCGCCGCTGCGCCGACGTCGGCCGCGACTTCGCGTCGATCGAGGTATCGCAGCAGTGCCTGGTCGTCATCGCGGAGACCGACGACGCCGCGCGCACCGGCCTCGAGCGCGCGCAGAAGATCTACGGCGGCCACATGGGCGCCGGCCTCGAGGAGCACGGCATCTGGGGCACGCCGCAGCAGGTGATCGACCGAATTGAACGGCACCGGGCGCTCGGCTGCACGCTCCTCGTGATCGAGTTCTTCGGCCGCGACACTCGCGAGCCGGCGCGGCTCTTCGCCGAGAAGGTGATGCCGGCGTTTCGTTGACCGAGCATTTCAACATCGGCGTCGCCTGCACGGACGCGCACCTCGGGACGCCGGTTGCGCAGCGCGCGGCGGTAATCGTCGACGAGCCGGGTCGCGTCCGGCAGGCGACGTTCGCCGAGCTGGCAGACCGGACGAGTCGGTTCGCGCAGCTCCTCCGCGACGTCGGCGTCGGTGCCGGCGAGCGCGTGCTCATCCGGCTTCCCAACAGCCTCGAGTATCCGGTCGTCTTCCTGGGCGCCATGAAACGCGGCGCCGTCCCGGTCCCGACGTCGATCCTGCTCACCGCCGAGGAGGTCGTGTACCTCGCCGGCGACTCCGGCGCGCGCGCAGTCGTCACCGACGTCGCGAGCTGGAACGCGCTGCGCGACGCACTCGAGGGTCTCGCGCACGTGACGGCCGTGCTCGTCGTGGGACCGGGGGACGCGGCGCCCGGCCGTCGCGTCGCCGTCCACGACCTCGAGACCGCGCTCGCAGCGGTCGCCCGCGTCGAGCCCGCCCATCCCGCTCGAGCCGAGGATCCCGCCTACCTCGTCTATACCTCCGGGACGAGCGGCTACCCGAAGGGCGTGCTGCACGCCCACCGCGCGCTCCTCGGTCGCCAACCCGCGTCGCAGTACTGGTTCGACTTCCAGCCCGACGGCGACCGCGTCCTCCACTCCGGCAAGTTCAACTGGACCTACGTGCTCGGCACTGGCCTCACGGACCCGCTGTACCGCGGCCACACGGCCATCGTGCACGAAGGCGTGCCCGATACCGCCGTCTGGCCGCGTCTGATCGCCGAGCACCGGGCGACGATCTTCATCGGCGTCCCGACGATCTACCGCCAGATCCTCCAGAAGACGCCCGCGACGGGCGCCGACGTGCCGTCGCTGCGTCACTGCATGAGCGCGGGCGAGCCGCTCTCCGACGAGGTGCTCGCCGCGTGGCGCGAACGGTTCGGGCTCGACGTCCACGAGGGGCTCGGGATGACCGAGTGCTCGTACTACATCTCGCAGACGCGCGGCCGCCCGATTCGCCCCGGCGCCGCGGGGTTCGTGCAGCCGGGCCATCTCGTCGAGCTCCTCGATCCGGAGACGCTCCGACCGGTGCCGCGCGACGAGGAAGGCATGCTCTGCATCCATCGCGACGATCCGGGCCTGATGCTCGGGTACTGGAACCGGCCGGACGAGACGGCGGCATGCTTTCGTGGCGACTGGTTCATGACCGGCGACTATGCCCGGCAGGACGCTGACGGCTACGTCTGGTTCCTCGGGCGCCGGGACGACCTGATCAACACCTTCGGCTATCGCGTCTCGCCGTACGAGATCGAGCGCGTGCTGAAGGACCACCCGGGCGTCGGCGACGCGGCGGCCGTCGGCGAGGACGTCGCGCCGGGGAAGACGCTCGTCGTGGCGTACGTGACGGCGCGCTCCGACGCGCTGTCACCTGACGATGTGCTGGCGTACAGCCGCCGGCGGCTCGCGTCGTATAAGGCACCGCGCACCGTCTACCTCGTCGACGAGCTGCCGCGGACGCGGAACGGCAAGGTGCTGCGGCGCGCGCTCAGTGCGGCCGGCGCGCGCGCCTCTGCCGTGGAGCGGTAGGAGTGCCGCGGTTGTCCTGCCGCGCGTGACGACGCTGTGATGCGCGTCCGCCTTCCTGTTCGACGGCTGTCCATGTGACACACTGGGTCACATGAAACGCGTGAATGTCGGAGAGCTTCACGAGCGGACCGGATCAATCGTCGACCTCGCCGCCGCGGGCCATGTCGTGACCGTCGTGAAGCGGGGGCGGCCTGTCGCCGAGCTACGACCGATCGGTACGGGTGAGTACCGTCGCACGCTGCCCGATCGAAGGGAGTTGCTGGCGCGATATCCTAAGCTGCGGGGTGACAGCGGTCGCATTCTCGAAGAAGACCGCTCGTGAGCCATTCGCATCCCGCACCGGGGGACACGAACCGTATAAACGACGTCTTCGTGCACGATCGGGACCAGACGTGCGGCAACGGCGTGCGGGACAACGACGAGCAGTGCGACGACGGCAATCTCGTGGACGGGGACGGCTGCAGCGAGACTCAGCGAGGCTAGGCTAGCTTCGGAGCCGCTTCACGAGCGCGGCTTGCTCGTCCCGCATCTCGCGCGGCAGCCGCTCGCCGAACTGCTCGAGGAACTGCTGCTGCGCGGCCGCCGCTTCGAGCCACCCACCGCGATCGACCGCGAGGAGATCCTCGAGCGTCGCGCGCGAGACGTCGACGCCGGTGAGGTCGATGTCGGCCGGACGGGGGAGATTGCCGATCGCGGTCTTCACCGGATCCGCCTCCCCGTGCACGCGCGCGACGATCCAGCGCAGCACGCGCAGGTTCTCGCCGAACCCGGGCCAGAGGTAGCTGCCGTCGCGCCCCTGCCGGAACCAGTTCACGCGGAAGATCCGCGGCGGCGCGGCGATCCGCGCGCCCATGCGGAGCCAGTGGCCGAAGTAGTCGCCCATGTTGTAGCCGCAGAAGGGCAGCATGGCCATCGGATCCTGTCGCACGACGCCGACCGCGCTGGTCGCGGCGGCCGTCGTCTCCGACGCCATGGTGGCACCGAGGAAGACGCCGTGCTGCCAGTTGAACGCTTCGAACACGAGGGGCATGAGCGTCGCCCGGCGGCCGCCGAAGATGATTGCCGAGATCGGCACGCCGCCGGGGCTCTCCCACTCCGGCGAGATCGACGGGCACTGGTGAGCCGGGGTCGTGAAGCGCGAGTTCGGATGCGCCGCCTTCGTGCCGCTCGCCGGCGTCCACGGCTTCCCCTGCCAGTCGAGCGCCTCGGGCGGCGACGCGCCGTCCATGCCCTCCCAGTACGGCGTGCCGCGCGGAGTGAGCGCCACGTTGGTGAAGAGCGAGTTCCGGCCGATCGTGGCCATCATGTTGGGATTCGTCTTCGAGTTCGTCCCCGGCGCGACGCCGAAGAATCCCGCTTCGGGGTTGATCGCGTGCAGCACGTCGTCCGCGGGGTTCATCCACGCGATGTCGTCACCGACCGTCCAGACCTTGTAGCCCTTGTGGCTGGCGGGCGGGACCAGCATCGCGAGGTTCGTCTTCCCGCAGGCGCTCGGGAACGCGGCGGCGATGTACGTCGTCCGTCCGCTCGGCTCCTCGATGCCGACGATGAGCATGTGCTCGGCGAGCCAGCCTTCCTCGCGCGCCATCCAGCTCGCGATCCGCAGCGCGTGGCACTTCTTGCCGAGCAAAGCGTTGCCACCGTAGCCCGACCCGACGGACCAGATCGTCCGCTCCTCGGGGAAATGGAGGATGTAGCGACGCTCGGGGCTGAGGTCGCCGAGGGAGTGCAGGCCCTTCACGAAGTAGTCGGAGCCGCCGAGCCGGTCGCGCGCGACCTTCCCCATCCGAGTCATGATGCGCATGCTGGCGGCGACGTAAGGGCTGTCGGTGATCTCGACGCCGACCTGGCTGTACGGCGAGGCGACGGGACCCATGATGTAGGGGACGACGTACATGATCCGATCGCGCATCGCGCCGGCGAAGAGCGGACCGACCTTCTCCTTCGCAGCCGCCGGCGACATCCAGTTGTTGTTTGGACCCGCGTCGTCCTTGTCGCGCGTGCACACGAACGTCAGGTGCTCGGTGCGGGCGACGTCGTTCGGGTCGCTACGATGCAGGTAGCAGCCCGGGAACTCCTGCTGATTCAGCTCGAGCAGGGTACGGCTCTGGAGCATGTCGCCGACGAGCCGGTCGTACTCGGCGGCCGAGCCGTCGCACCAGTGCACGGCCTTCGGCCGCGTGATCGCGGCGCAGTCGTCGACCCATTGCTCAAGGGGGGTCGGCATCGTAACACCTTATCCGTCGCCGGCCCGCAAGGTCAACGAATTACGCCGGGCATTCGTGCAGGAACGCCGTCACGGCGCGGTTGAACGCGTCCGGCGCTTCGAGATTCGTCAGGTGCCCCGCCCCGGGAATGACGATCGCGCGGCCCCGCGGCGTCTGCCTGGCCATGTCACGCGCCACGTCGGGCGGCGTCAGCAGATCTTCCTCCCCGGCGATGCAGAGGACGGGGCAGCCGACGCGCGCGAGGAGCGGCGTGGAGTCGGGACGCGCCGCCATCGCGCGCAGCGCCGCCGCCACGCCGGCCGCCTTGTTCTCGCGGATGATGCCCCGCACGCGATCGAGGAGCTCCGGCCGCAGGCGCGGGGTCCTCACGCCGAGCAGCTTCGGCAGGAACTCGTTCGCGGCGACGTCGACGCCGCCGGCCTCCACCTCCGCCGCCAGCCGGTGGCGTGCGGCGGCCCCCGCCTCCGTGTCGGGTGTTGCCCGCGTGTCGGCGAGCACGAGCCCGACGAGACGCGGGCCGAGCTCGGTGAGGAGTCGGAAGGCGAGGTAGCCGCCCATCGAGAGGCCGACGACGACCACGCGGCTGACGGCGAGGGTATCGAGGACGGCGATCACCTGTCGGGCGTAGTCGTCGAGCGAGGGCGCCGTCGTCGGTGCGGGGCTGAGACCGAAGCCCGGAAGATCGGGCGCCAGGAGACGCGCGCTCGCGGCGAGGGCGTCGAGCTGCGGCTCCCACATCCGGCTGTTCAGCGGAAAGGCGTGCAGCATGAGGATCGCTTGCCCGGCGCCGACGTCCCGGGTGTACAGGGGAGTGGTCATGGCCCTTCGCTGCCGGGGGATGCAGACGTCGTCAATCCTCCGTCGGTGGGGGATTGATCGGTCGCAGCAGGCTGGCGAGCATCGGTCATCCGGGAGGATGACTGCATGGCCCAGTGCGAGGTCTGTCACAACGAGTACGACAAGAGCTTCCAGGTGATCACCAACGGCAAGACGCACGTCTTCGACAGCTTCGAATGCGCCATCCAGGCGCTCGCCCCGACGTGCGCCCACTGCGGCTGCCGGGTGATCGGCCACGGCGTCGAGGGCAACGGCCGCGTCTTCTGCTGCGCGAACTGCGCCAAGACGGCCGGCGTCGGCGGCATCCGCGACCGCCTGTAACCCCGCGCGCGTGATGCGGCGCGCGCGGCTCACAATCCTGCACGCTTTCGTTCCTCCGGTGGCAGCGGTGCCGTGCTGAACGTCCGGAACCGGCTCTCGATCGGCTCCTGCGGCCAGGTCTACAACTCGAGCAACACGGCGGTGATCAACGTGCCCGGGTCGCGGCTCGAGCGTGCGCGTCGGCGGGGAGGCCTACGTCGAGGTCGACGACGGCTCCTTCTACAGCGCGGGCTGTCCGCAGTAGCTACGGCGCGGCCCGGAACGTGAGCGGCACGCCGTGGGCGCGGGCGGCGTCCAGGTGCACGTCTTGTCCCGACGACACGCCAAGGCCCCGGCTCGCGGCCGCGAGGTCGGAGACTTCGAGGACGAGGCCGGAGAGACCATCATCGCCGCCGGTGACGAACCGGAGCGTGACGCCGCCGGCCGCGACTGCCGTGCCGCCGGTGGTTCGCGCGAGACCGAGCTTCGTCTCGAATAGCTGCGCGGCGGTGGCCGCGTCGCGGCATCCGGCGGTCACCTCCTGCAGCGCCAGACCTCCGAATGCCCCGGCACTCGCGACCGCGTGCGCGCCCAGCGGTGGCGTCGCAAACTCCACGAGCACGCTGCACGTGCCCTTCGGGTGGAGAAAGCCGATCATGCCGGCGAGGCCCGGGCGCGGCGCCTCGTCGATCAGCGGCAGCCCGGCGCCGCGCGCCGCGCCGAGCTCGCCGGCGACGTCCGGAGTCTCGAAGCAGACGTGATGCAACCCCTCGCCGCGGCGCTCCAGGAACTTCGCGACGCCGCCCGACGCATCGATCGGCTCGAGCAGCTCGATCTCGCTCCGCCCGATCGGCAGCAGCGCCGCCCGCACGCCCTGATCGCGCACCGTCGCCTCCATGGCGACGCGGAGGCCGAGCGTATCCCGCCAGAAGGCGAACCCGTCCTCGAGACGGCGCACGACCAAGCCGACGTGGTGGACGCGCGTCAGCAAGGCTCAGAGGCCGTAGGCGCGCGCCAGCTGCGGGTCCTTCGCCGCGAGCAGCTTCGCGAGCGTCACCATCACCCGACACTGCTTCCACGTCGCGTCGTCCTGCATCTTGCCGTCGAGCATGAGGACGCCGCGGCCGTCCGGCATCGCCTCGAGGACGCGCTTGGCGAACTTCACCTCCTCGACGGGCGGGCTGAAGACGCGCTTGGCGATCTCGAGCTGGCTCGGGTGGAGCGACCAGGCGCCGACGCAGCCGAGGAGGAACGCGGCGCGGAACTGGTCCTCGCAGCCGAGCGGGTCCGAGATGTCGCCGAAGGGGCCGTAGAACGGCAGACACCCGGTGGCCGCGCACGCATCGACCATGCGGGCGATCGAGTAGTGCCACGGGTCCTGCTGCGCGGTCACGCGCGGCGCGTTCGGGTTGTTCGGGTCCGGGTCGGTGCGCACGAGATACGCGGGATGGCCGCCGCCGACGCGCGTCGTCTTCATGCGGCGCGAGGCCGCAAGGTCCGCCGGGCCGAAGCTGATGCCCTGCATGCGCGGGCTCGCGGCGCAGATCTCCTCGACGTTGGTGACGCCGAGTGCGGTCTCGAGGATCGCGTGGACGAGGAGCGTGCGTCGCAGCTTGTGGCGCGCCTCCAGCTGCGCGAGCAGCCGGTCGACGTAGTGGATGTCCCACGGCCCCTCGACCTTTGGGATCATGACGACTTCCAGCCGGTCGCCGATCTCGCCGACCAGCCGCATCACGTCGTCGAGGAACCACGGGCTGTCGAGGCTGTTGATGCGCGTCCAGAGCGGCGTATCGCCGAGGTCGACCTCGCGGCCGATGCGGACGAGGCCCTCGCGCGCCTCGACCTTGCGATCGGCGGGAATCGCGTCCTCGAGGTTGCCGAGGAGGATGTCGGTCTGCGGCGCGATGTCCGGCAGCTTGGCGGCCATCTTCGCGTTGGACGGGTCGAAGAAGTGGATCACCCGGGAGGGCTTCACGGGGATCTCGAGCGGCGGCACGGGCGCGCCGAGCGCGAGCGGCTTGCCGAAGTCGCGGGGGCTCCGCATGGGGCCGCGTGTATCGTGCGCCCCGGGGAGGGTCAAGACAAGTTGGCGCCGCTTGACACCCTCGCGCGCGCCATGCGTGATGAGCGCGTGGACGATGCCGTCACCACCCCGGTCCGCTGTCTCGAGTGCGAGACGTCGATTGGCGAGGGCGTCTCCAGCGTCCGGACGGCGCGCGGCGTCTTCTGCGCCGACTGCTTCGCGCGTCTGAAGGAGCAGGCGCGACGGGTGCTCGCCGCGCAGTCCGAGGACATCGACTTCCCGCGCGCGCTCTTCGGCGCGTTGCTCGGCGGCATCGGCGGTGCGGCGGTGTGGTGGGGCATCACGATCGCGACGCACGTGAGCTTCGGCCTCGTGGCGGTGGTGATCGGCG
>VBKG01000257.1 GCA_005879585.1 Deltaproteobacteria bacterium
CGTCGAGCGCGTCGAGCTGGTTGCCGTCGGCGTCGGCGCCGAGCGCCCGCGCCGCCTTGAGGAAGATGTCCGCGATGTGCTGCGAGTGATCGAACGCCACGCGCTGCCAATAGAACCTCTGGCGCCAGAACTTGGGCGTGTGGAATCCCACGGTGACGGGGGCCCCGGAGAGCGCGGTGAGGATGGAAGTGAAATTCGAGAAGGCCTCGAGGTCGACCACCGCGTCGAACCTCTCGCGCCGGAGAAAGAGAAAGAGACCGGCGAAGCTGGCGAGGAACGACAGCGGGCCGCGCGCCCGGTAGGGCCGCACGCGATCGATCGCCCGGATCATCCGGCACGCGCCGGCGTTCTGCTCGAAGGTCAGGAAGGTGATGCTCGCCCGGGGATACTTCTTCTTGAGCGCGCGCAGGGCGGGCGTCGAAAGGACGATGCTCCCCAATCCCCAGAACTTGATGACCAGGAGCTTGCGGATCTCGCCGGCGCCGCCCGCGCGGGGGCGACTGCGGTCGACGAGGAACTTCAATGCGCCGAGCAGGAGGCAGATCGGCGGTCCCAGGTACTGATCGATGCGCCGCATGATGCGGAACGCGCCGAAGCGTGGCCGCCTGTTCATGGTCTGTTGCGGCCCACGACCCTGGGAATCCTCACGTCGGGATTATGCAACAATCGATCGTCGGCGATCCAGTGGTTTGTTGCCCCCCGGCGGCCGGCGCTCGTTGCCGCCGCCGGCGTTCCCGGGGTAATCGATCGGCATGAATCTCGTCGTCGGCTCGGGCCCGTCGGGGGTCGCGGCCGCGCTGGCGCTCCTCGAGCGCGGCGGCGAGGTCACGATGCTCGACTACGGGCGCACGATCGAGTCGGAGTTCGCCGCGATCCCGCGCGCGCTGGCCGGCCTGCCTTACGAGGCGTGGCCCGCTTCGCAGCGGGAGAAGCTGGCCGCGCTCGCCGGCGGGAACGAGAACGGCTTCCCGATGAAGACGAGGTTCGGCTCGGACTTCGCCCGGCGCACGATCGACCTGATGCCGCTCGAGGCGCGCGGGGCCGACGTGCTCCAGTCGCTCGCCCGCGGCGGACTCAGCAACCTGTGGGGCGCCAACGTCGTGCCCTTCAGCGACGATGATCTGCGCGGCTGGCCGCTCGACGCAGCTGCGCTCGCGCCCGGCTACCGCGCGGCGCTCGCGCACGTCCCGCTGGCCGCCGAACCGGGCGACGATCTCGCGGAGACGATGCCCCTCTACACCGATCGCCTCGAGCCGCGGCCGCTCTCGGCACAGGCGACCCAGGTGCTGCGCGATCTGTCGGCGCGCTGCCACGCGGTCGCCGCGCGCGGGCTGCGCTTTGCGCCCTCGCGTCTCGCGTTCCGCACCTCCCCGACGAAAGACGACCCCGGCTGCGTGCAGTGCGGTTTCTGCCTGCACGGCTGCCCGCTCGACCTGATCTGGAACGCGTCGCATACGCTGGCGCACCTCGAGCGGAACCCCCGGTTCCGGTACCTGGACGGACACTACGTGACCCGCTTCATCGAACGTGGCGACCGCGTCGAGGTGCACGCCGTCCGCGCGGCCGATCGCGCGCCGGCCCGGTTCGAGGCAGACCGGCTTTTCCTCGGGTGCGGCGCGTTCTCGACTGCGCGTCTCCTGCTCGAGTCGCTCGATCGCTACGACGTCGACGTGACGATGCTCGAGAGTCAGTACTTCCTCGTCCCGCTCCTCCTGTGGCGCTCGTTCGCCGGCGCGCCCGAGGAGCGGCTGACGACGCTGTCGCAGCTCTGCCTGCGTCTCTCCGACCCGGAAGTCTGTCCGCGCGACGTGCACCTCCTGCTCTACACCTACAATCCGTTCTATCGGGAGCGGATCCGGCGGACGCCGCTGCGGCTCTTTCCGGCGCTCGAGCGCGAGCTGCTCGGACGGATCGTGTCGCTCCAGGGCTACCTGCACTCCGACGTCTCGCCGCGCCTCTCGCTCCGGCTGCGACGGAACCCGCAGGGACCGGCGACGCTCGTCGTCGAGGGGCGCGAGAACCCGGAGACGGGGCCGACGCTCCGCCGCGTCGGCGCCCGGCTGCGGCGCCTCGCGGGAGTGCTGCGCGCGTCCCCGATCCCGTTCCTGACGCGCATCGGCCTGCCGGGGAAGAGCTACCACGCGGGCGGCGCTGTTCCGATGCGGCGCGATCCGGGCGCCCGGGAGAGCGACCTGCTCGGGCGCCCGATGGGGCTCGCACGCGTCCACCTGATCGATTCGAGCGTCTTTCCGACGATCCCCGCCACGAACATCACGCTGACGCTGATGGCGAACGCGCATCGCATCGCCGCCGCGAGCGCCGCGCTCGACGCCCGGTCGGGGAAGAACGCCGCGCTGTTCGCGTCGTGATCGCGATCACCGGGGCGCGTGGATACCTCGGCGCGGCCCTGTGCGATGCGCTGTCCCGCGCGGGCCATCGCGTGCGACGGCTCACCCGCGCCCCCGACGGCGTGCGCGGGGACGCGTTCTTTTCGCTCGGCGAAGGATGTTCCGACGGCGCACTGGCCGACGTCGAGACGCTGATCCACGCGGCGCATGATTTCCGTCCCCGGCGCGAGCCCGCGACGTTCAATCGGC
>VBKG01000258.1 GCA_005879585.1 Deltaproteobacteria bacterium
TATCCCGCGATGGCGGCGGCGGTGGACGCACACCGGCGCGCCGGACACGTGCCGGCGATCCTGACCAGCGCCACGCGGTACCTGGCCGAGCCGCTCGCCGCGGACCTCGGCATCCCGCACGTGCTCGTCACGCAGCTTGTCGTGCGTGACGGCCGGTTCACCGGCGAGGCCGTCCGTCCCGTCTGCTACGGCGCCGGAAAGCGTTACTGGGCGGAGCGCTTCGCCGAGCGGCACGACGTCGACCTCGGTCGCAGCTACTTCTACACGGATTCGATCACGGACCTGCCCGTCCTCGAGCGCGTTGGCGAGCCGCGCGTCGTGAATCCGGATCCCCGGCTACGCCGCGCGGCGGCGCGGCGCGGCTGGCCGGTCGTCGATCTGCGGCTCGAGGGCGGCGAGGCGATGCCGGCGGTCGGGTGAGGCGAGGAGGGGGCATGGGAAGGGACGGAGGGCGGCGCCGCGGCGCGCCCACCAGTACGCTCGTCAAACCGATCCTGCTGCTCGCGACTGGTGCCGCCGCGGGCGTGGTGCTCTGGCGCGTGCTGATGCTCGATCCGCCGCCCGCACGCGTCGGCGTGGAGCGGCTGTCGGATCACGATCGACACGCGCTCGACGGACTGCTGCACGAGCGCAGCGTGCGACCCTAACGCGTCGGCAGCGAGGTCGCGTGCGATCGTGCCGCCGGGTCTTGCGTCGGCGCCGTCGCCAGTGGTAGGCGAGCTGACTTCGGCTGAGGGGTGGGGATGGCGACGATCGACGAGAGCCTGCGCCGGGTGCCGCCGCAGAGCCTGGAGGCCGAAGAGGCGGTGCTGGGCGGCATCCTGCTCGACAACACCGCTCTCGACCGCATCACGGAGCTCGTCCACGTCGACGACTTCTACCGCGAGTCGCACCGTACGGTGTTCCGCGCCATGCTCGACCTCTCGGCGCGCAACGAGCCGTCGGACCTGATCACGCTTGCCGAGGTTCTGAAGGGGCACGGCGAGCTCGCCGCGGTCGGCGGCTCCGCGTATCTCGCCGAGCTCGCGGAGCGCGTGCCGACAGCGGCCCACGTCGTCCAGTACGCGAAGATCGTCCGCGACAAGTCGATCCTGCGCGCACTGATCGGTGCCGCCACCGAGATCGCGATGCACGGCTACGACGGCCGCCAGGACGTCGGCGAGATGCTCGACCGTGCCGAGCAGCTCATCTTCGGCATCTCCGACCGCAAGGTGAAGCCGGAGTTCGTCCGCATCTCCGACCTTCTCGTGGAATCGCTGAAGACGATCGAGCGGCTCTACGAGCAGAAGCAGGCCGTCACCGGCGTCCCGAGCGGCTTCCACGACCTCGACAACCTGACCGCGGGCTTCCAGCCGTCGGATCTGGTCATCGTCGCGGGTAGACCGAGCATGGGCAAATGTCTTGCCGCCGACGCCGAGATCCTGCTCTCCGACGGCAGCGTGCGCACCATCGAGCAGATCGTGAACGCCCGCTCCGCCCGGCTCCTCACACTGACCGATCGATGGAAGTTCAGAATGACCGAGCCGGCCGCTTTCGTCGATGACGGGGTGAAGCCGATGTTCGAGGTAACCACCCGTCTCGGTCGGAAGGTCCGGACGACCGCTACGCATCCGTTTCTGACGATCGACGGCTGGAGACCGCTCGCGGACATCCGTGCCGGAGAGCGCATCGCCGTCCCGCGGCGTCTCGACGTGTTCGGCGAACAGTCGATCGGGATGGAGCGCGCGAAGCTCCTGGGCTACTTGCTCGGCGACGGCACGCTCACGGGTGCGTGTCCGCGGTTCACGAATTGCGATCCGCGGCTGCGCGCGGAGTTTGCCGAATCCGTCGGTCGGCTCGGAGGGGTGACCGTTCGCGGGCGATTCGCGGACGGGCGCGCGCCAACGGTGCGGGTATCCGCCGATCGATCCGCAATCGCGAAGGAACGCGTTCGGTTCGGGCACGCAGTGCGCGCAGGGCTGGCGGCGTCTCAGACCTCGGCGCGGCAGCTCGGCGCCCATCTCGCCGTCAGCCCGGCGTCGGTCACGCACTGGTGTCAGGGTAAGACGGCTCCCGCGCCGGTGATGTTCGGCGCGCTCTGCGCCGCGCTCGACATACCCGCAGAGCAGCTGGCGCCTGACGGCCCTGCGTCCTTGCGGAAGAGTGAGCGCAATGGCCTGACGCGCTGGCTCACGTCGCTGGGGCTCTGGGGCAAGACGGCGCATGACAAGTTCGTACCCGACGTGGTGTTCACGCTCGTGCCGGGCGAGATCGCCTGCTTCCTGAACCGTCTCTTCGCGACCGATGGGTGGGCAACCGTCCTCGCGAGCGGCCAAGCGCAGGTCGGCTTCTGCTCGGCCAGCGAGCGGATGGCCCGTCAGGTCCAGCATCTCCTCCTCAGATTCGGGGTGATCGCCGCACTCCGCGAGCGGCGCATTCAATATCGCGGAGGCGTGCGCACGGCCTTCCAGCTCGACATCACGGATGCCCGATCCATCCGCACATTCATCGACACGGTCGGCATCTTCGGGAAGGAGCGGGCGGTCGAGCAGGTCCGCGCGGCGCTCGACCGGAAGCGCTACCAGACGAACAGGGATCTCATACCCGTGGACGTCTGGCGCCAGATCGATTCGGCGCGACGGGACGCGACGTGGGATTCGATCGGCGCTCGCATGGGACTCGCAGATGGCTCGAGCCTCCACGTCGGGAAGCGCGCCGTCTCACGGCGGCGGCTCGAGACGATCGCGAGCGTGCTCGGCGACCAGCTGCTGCACGACCTCGCCACGAGTGATGTCTACTGGGACGAGGTCGTGTCGATCGAATCCGTGGGAGTCGGCCAGGTCTACGACCTGACGATCCCAGAGACGCACAACTTCGTTGCCAACGACGTCTGCGTACACAACACCGCGCTCTGTCTCAACATCGCCGAGCACGCCGCGCTGCGCGCCGACGTGGGCGTGGCGATCTTCTCTCTCGAGATGTCGAAGGAGCAGCTGGCGCTTCGCATGCTCTGCTCGGAGTCGCGCGTCGACCTGAAGCGCGTGCGCACGGGTCACCTCTCCGACCGCGAGTTTCCGAAGCTGGCGATGGCGGCGGGACGGCTCGGCGACGCGCCGATCTTCATCGACGACACGCCGGCGCTCTCGATCCTCGAGCTGCGCGCCAAGGCGCGGCGGCTGAAGCGCGATCCGGCGACGAAGCTCGGCCTCATCATCGTCGACTACCTGCAGCTCATGCGCAGCACGGAGGGGAAAGACAACCGGGAGCAGGAGATCTCGGAGATATCGCGCTCGCTGAAGGCGCTCGCCAAGGAGCTGAACGTGCCGGTGATCGCGCTCTCGCAGCTGAACCGTCAGGTCGAGAGCCGCAATCCGCCGAAGCCGCGCCTCGCCGACCTGCGCGAGTCGGGTGCGATCGAGCAGGACGCGGACGTCATCGCCTTCATCTATCGCGAGGAAGTCTACGTCGAGGATAGCGACAAGAAGGGCGTCGCCGAGATCATCGTCGCCAAGCAACGGAACGGGCCAGTGGACTCCGTCGAGCTGACGTTCCTCGCCGAATTCACCCGGTTCGAGAACCGTGAGCTGGCGCCCGAGGAGGGGGCGGCGTAGCGGCCCGTCGGCGCCCTTCCTGATCCCATCGCCGGCGAGCCGACTACGACCCGCCGGCGCGCTCAATACCCGGCCGGGTGTGGCAGGAGGCCGACCCGAGATACATCTCGGGTCGGGACCGGACGCGAGAGTGGAACGCTCGGTGACCCGCGCGCGCCGCATGTCGCGGCCGGCGAAAGCCGGCGCGACAGACGAGGTACGCCCGCCCCGCCGACACCTCTGTGCGAGGCCTGTCCAGCCCGCCGAAGGCTGGCGGCTTCACCGCTGCGGCGGCATCCGCCGATCGAGCGATGCGCGCCGGGCGCGTACCCCGCATGCCGCGCTGGCTTCGCCAGCCGCGGCACGGCAGTCGCGCGTGGTACTGTCCCTTCACGCTCGCGTCTGGCTCCGACCCGAGACATGAGTCTCGGGTCGCGCTCCTACCGCACGACGGCTGCGCCGCCGTCCTTGCGAGCGTCACCGGCCGCCGCCGGGGTGCCGTCCGCGCCGATACCGGCGGCCGCGACGGCGCCGATCGCGGGCATCTCGACCACGCGGTGCCCGAGGCGCTCGAGTAACCCGCGGACCTCGGGCGCGACGCCTGGCTCGACGAGCAAAACGGGCGGCACCGCCTGATCGTGGAGCCCGCCCGACCCGCCCACCACGAGCTCGGGGCGCCGGCCGGCGAGGACGACCGTCGGGGACATGCTCGACTGCGGGCGCTTGCCCGGCGCGAGCGCATTGGCCGCCGTGCCGACCAGGCCGAAGGCGTTCGGGACGCCCGGCGCGAGCGCGAAGTCGTCCATCTCGTCGTTCAGGATGATGCCGGTGCCGGGCACCATGATCCCGGCGCCGAACGGCGTGTTGATCGTCGTCGTGATGGCGGCGGCGTTGCCCGCCGTGTCGACGACCGACACGTGGGCCGTGCCGTGGTCGGCGCGGACCTCGGCCACCGGCTCGACCGTGCGCACCGCGCTGAGCCGCGCCCGCACGGTTCCGAGGCGCGGGGGCGCCAGCAAGGCGTCGAGCGGCACGAACGTGAAGGCGGGATCGCCGTACCACCGAGCGCGATCCGCGAAGCCCTGCGCCATCGCGCCGGCGGCGAGATGCTCGAGCGTCGCGCCGTCGAGTGCCTCGAGGTTGTCGCGGCCGAGGATGCCGAGCATCTCGAGCAGCACGCCGCCTGACCCCGGCGGCGGGAAGGTGACGACCCGGCGTCCCCGGAAGCCGCGCGCGATCGGCCGCCGCCACACCGGACGATAGACCGCCAGGTCTGCCGTGGTGAGGACGCCGCCGCGGTCGTGCGCCGCGCCGGCGATGGCCCGGGCCGTCGACCCCCGGAGGAGCGACGCGGCGCCGCGCCGACCAAGGCGGGTCAGTGTGGCGGCGAGGTCGGGTTGCCGCACGCGGAAGTCGGCGGGCGGCGGCGCGCCGTCGGGGTCGAGAAAGGTGGCGCGCAGGCCCGGGTCGGCGCGCAGCAGGTCGAGGCTGCGCTCGATCTCGCGATGCAGGTGCGGTGCCTCGGTGAGCGCGAAGCCGTCGGCCGCGAGCCGCACCGCCGGCTCGAGCACACGCGCGAGCGGCAATCGGCCGAAGCGCCGGTTGAGCATCGTGAGCCCCGCCGCTTCGCCGGGAACGGCGACGGCGAGACCTCCGGAACGTGCCCGCGCCTCGATCGGCTTGCCGCCCTCGAAGTAGCGATCGGGGGTCGCCGCGGCGGGCGCGCGTTCTCGGTAGTCGAGGGCGACGTCCCGTCCGTCCGCGAGATGGACGAGGGCGAACCCGCCGCCGCCGAGACCGCACGACGAGGGATGGACGACGCAGACCGCCGCGGCCGCGGCGACGGCCGCGTCGACGACCGTACCGCCCGCGCGCAAGATCTCCGCGCCGGCGGCCGCCGCGAGGGGATGCTCCGTGGCGACCGCGCCGCGGCGCGCGCCGGCGCGGGTGGCGGTGGCGAGCGCCACGGCGAGGACGAGGACGGTGAACGCACACGACACGAGCCGCCGCTTAGCGCCTTGCCGCGCGTCCGCGCAACGGGCGGCGCTCCTTGCCGCGGCGGCGGCGTGTGGTAGGGTCGCGCTGCGATGTCGCGCCCGGCCGGCGGGTCGCCGCCTCTCGAGCCGTTCGAGGAGAAGGATTTCTATCTCGAGGAGTTCCGCGGTCGCAGCGTTCTGCTCGCGCTCGCTCCAGCGGCGACCGGTGACGACCTGGACTCGCTCGCCGCGGCCGTCGCCGACCTCGTCCGGAACGACACGCGCGTGCTCCTCTGGTGGCCCGCTGCCGAGCGTCGCCTCCTTGCGGCGCTCCGCCGGAGCCGCGCGCTCCCGCGACCGCGCCGCGATCGTCGGGTGGCACTCCCCGTCGTCCACCTGGACCGTCCGTTTCCCGCCAGCGGTGCGGCGGAGACGTTGCGCGCCGCCCTCTGGCTCGCCGCGCGTCGCGCCCGGCTCTGCGTCGTCGCCGTGTCCGCGCCGTCGAGCTTCCCGCGCGACGCCCTCGAGCTGGCCGCGGCGCTCCGCATTCCGAAGGTGGTGCTGGCCGACCCGCGGGGCGGGCTCGACGTCGGCACCGGCCGGCTCTCCTTCGTCGACGAGAACCTGCTGGAGACGGTGCTCCGCCAGGGAGAGGCGGAATGGTCCGGGTTCGGGGACCGGCGCGCATTCCTCGTCGACGTGCGCGCTGCACTCGCGGCCGGTGTCGAGTCGGTGAACCTCTGCACTCCGGCCGGCGTCCCCGAGGAGCTCTTCACCTACGTCGGCTCCGGAACGCTCTTCACCCAGGGTGACTACTGCCACGTCGGGCCGCTCGGGCTCGACGACTTCGGCCAGGCCGAGCGCCTGCACGAGCGCGGGCGGCGCGAGGGCGTGCTGAAGCCGCGGACGCCGGAAGAGGTCGCCGAGCTGCTCGCCTCGGGCTTCGGCGCGACCCTCTGCGGCCGGCACCTGGCGGGCGTCGCAGGCCTGCTGACGGCGCCATACGCCGCGGAGCACGCGGGCGAGATCGTCGGCCTGTATACGATCACACGCTTCAAGGGGGAGGGCATCGGCGAGCGGCTGGTGAGCCGGTTGCTCGTCGAGGGCGAGACGCGGGGCCTCGCGTACGTGTTTGCGTGCGCCGTCGACCGGCGCGCCCAGCAGTTCTTCGAGCGGCTCGGCTTCGAGCGCGTGCGGGCCGACGACGTGCCGGCGGCAAAATGGGTTGGATACGATCGCCGACGCCGCAGCCGGGTGGCGGTCTTCCGGCGCCGGCTCACCACGGCCGCGGCCGCCGCGGCGCGGGCGTGATGCCGACGTTTCTGCGGGCGCTCGGGTCGCTGGTCGTGGCGGCGGGACTCTTCATCGCGGCGGTCGCGGGATGGCTGCTCGCCGCCGACACGCATTTTCAGGAGGTCGCGGCGGCCTATGGCCGCCATCCGGAGCACGCGCTCTTCCAGGCCGAGTACTGGGCAGCGGCCGTGCGGCACTACGGCCTGCTCGTGGCGGTGGTCGGAGGGACGGTCGGCGGTCTCAGCCTGGGTGGGATCCTGCTGGCGCTCGCGCAGCTGCTGCGCCGGGTCCCGTCGCGCTCGGGGTGAAGCAGCCGGATGGACGCTGGGCGTCCACCCGGCTCGTGATCGTGACCCGTGTCCTCAGGCGCCGGGGCGCTTGAAGAGGCTCTGCATCTTCATTGCGAGCCCCATGTCGCCCGAGATCTTGAGCTTGCCGCTCATGAAGGCCATCTGACCGTTCAGCTTGCCCATGATCATGTCGACGTAGTCCTGCGCCGACATCGAAAGGGTCATGTTGGGGGACGACGCCGTGCCCTCCTGCACCTGGCACGTGCCGTCCTTGAGGGCCACGTACCACTGGCCGCCGTCGTCGCCGCTCAGGTTGAACTGGATGGTCGAGTTCATGCCCTTCGCCGCGTCGGCGTTCAGGTTCTTGGGCATCTCGGCAAAGATCTCCTTGGGCGTCATGCAGACTCCTCCTCTACGGGGGTGGGGGTTCGAGGTTGTCCTAGGGCATGCCCCCCGGCGTTGTCAAGGTGATCGGCGGCACATCAGGCGCCGAGCCGCTCGAGCAGCGCGCGGGCGAGCGCCGGCCCGCGGCCGCTCTCCTCGTGCTTGAAGTACACGTAGACGCGCTTCCAGCCTCGCGCCTCGCGGACGTGTGCCGCCCAGGCATCCAGGTCCATTGCGCTGTAATCCGCCCGGCGTAATCGCAGGTACCCGAACGGCGCCGTCGCGACGACGGGCGTGGCCAGCGCCTCGCTGTCCGCGACGCAGAGCGCGGCGCGGTGGCGCGTCAGCAGCGCATAGGTGTCGTCGCGGAACCAGCTCGCGTCGCGGAACTCGAACGCGACGCTCAGGCGCGGGGGCAGCAGTGCGAGGAAGCCCTCGAGCCGCTCGGCGTCGAAACGGAGGTAGGGCGGCAGCTGGAAGAGGAGCGGCCCGAGCTTCTGGCCGAGCGTACCGGCGAGCTGGGCAAAGCGCTGCAGCGGCTCGCCGGCGTCGCGGAGACGCAGCTGGTGCGTGATGTGTCGCGGCGCCTTCAACGAGAAGCGGAAGCCGGGCGGCGTCTGACGCGCCCACCCCGTGAGGAGCGCGGGCGTCGGTAGCCGCTGGAAGGTGTAGTTGATCTCGACGGTCCCGAGCTGTCGCGCATAGTAGGCGAGCATCTCGCGCG
>VBKG01000058.1 GCA_005879585.1 Deltaproteobacteria bacterium
GTGCGTGCTGGCAGAAGTCGCTCGTGCCGTTGCAGGTGTCGCTGGTACACGGGTTGCCGTCGTCGGTGCAGAGCGAGCCGCTCGCTTTCTTGGTATCCGGCCCGCATGCCTGACCCGGCAAGCCACCGCAGCCCTCGGCGATGTCGCACTCGCCGGCCGCCGGCCGGCAGATGACGCCGATCGGCAGGAACACATCGGGGGGGCACGTGGAGCTTGCACCGGTGCACACCTCATCCGGATCGCACGCGTCGCTCGAGCCCGCCCGGCACACCGTCCCGGCGTTGCCGGCCGCGTGCTGGCAGGCGCTGTTCGTGCCGTCGCAGAGGTCGGTCGTGCAGACGTTGCCGTCGTCGCCGCACGCCGTCCCCGACGGGCTCTTGGCGTCGGCCGGGCAGCTCGGCCCGGTGCCGGGGCACATCTCTGCCGGATCGCACTCGCCCGTCGAGGCGCGGCAGACGACGAAGCTCGGCTCGAACATGTCGGTGGGACACGTGCTGCTCGTGCCCGTGCAGGTCTCGTCAACGTCGCAGGCACCGGCCGCAGCCCGGCACACCGTGCCCGCGTTGCCGGCCGCGTGCTGGCAGGCGTCGCTGGTCCCGTCGCACGTGTCCGTCGTGCAGGCGTTGCCGTCGTCGGTGCAGGCCGTGCCGTTGGCTTCCTTAGCGTCGGCGGGGCACGTGGCGCTGCTGCCGGTGCAGAAGTCGTCGAGGTCGCAGTCGTCCACCGACGGGCGGCAGACCGTCGTCGAGGACTGGAACGCATCGGCGGGACACGTGGAGCTCGTGCCGGTGCACGTTTCGGCCACGTCGCAGGCGCCCGCCGAGGCGCGACACGTCGCTCCCGCGTTGCCCGCCGGGTGCTGGCAGGCGTCGGCGGTGCCGTTGCACTGATCCGCGGTGCAGGGGTTGCCGTCGTCGGTGCAGGCCGTACCGTTCGCCTTCTTCGCGTCGGTCGGGCAGCTCGCGCTGTTGCCCGGACAGAACTCATCCAGGTCGCATTCCCCTACCGAGGCGCGGCAGAGAGTGGTCGAGGACTTGAAGGCATCGGCCGGGCACGTCGAGCTCGAGCCGGTGCAGGTCTCCGCGACGTCGCAGATGCCCGCGGCGCTCCGACAGGTGCTGCCAGCGTTGCCCGGGTTGTGGACGCACAGCGGCGAGGCGACGCTGCCATTGCACTGATCGGTCGTGCACGCGTTCCCATCGTCGGTGCACGCGGTCCCCGCGCTCTTGACCGTGTCGGCGGGACAAGCGGCGCTGTTCCCCGGACAGTTTTCCGCGAGGTCGCACTCGTTCACCGCCGAGCGACACGTGAACGTGGACGGCTGGAACGCGTCGTTGGGGCACGTGCTGCTGCTCCCCGTGCACGTCTCCGCCGCGTCGCACCCGCCTGCCGTCGCCCGGCAGGTGGTCCCGGCATTGCCGGGGTTGTGGACGCACAGCGGCGAGGCGCTGCCGTTGCACTGATCGGTCGTGCAGACATTGCCATCGTCGGTGCAGGCGGTACCGGCCGTCTTGACGACGTCGGCGGGACACGTGCTGCTCGAGCCCGTACAGGCCTCGGCGAGGTCGCACTCGTTCACGGCGCCCCGGCACGTGGTCCCGGAGTTGCCCGGCGCGTGCTGGCAGACGCTGCTCGAGCCGTTGCAGAGGTCGGTCGTGCAGACGTTGCCGTCGTCGGTGCACGCCGTGCCGCTCGTCTTGAACGTGCACGTCGTCGTGCAGCAGGAGCCCGCCGTGCCGTTGTTCGCGCCGTCGTCGCACGACTCGGGGCTATCGACCACCCCGTCCCCGCAATCGGAGTAGTAAAAGGCCAGATCGACCTTGCTGAAGTCCGACGCCCCGGAGGCCGGCGTGTGCGTACTGTCGTAGGCCGTCAGCGCGGCCTGCAGGGCAAACGTCGGGGCACTGGCGTTGATCTTGCCGGTGACGGTAAAGCTCAGCGAGCTCTGCCCAGTCGGCAATGAGAACAGATCCCCGATCACCCCGTTGCTGTTGCCCGGCGGGTTCCCGCCCGTGGCGACCACCGACCCCGAATTGGTCGTGAGCACCAGCTGATTGGTCACCGTCTGAGTGCCGTTGACCTGATCGGCCACCGTCGTCGTGCTGCCGTCGTAGGTGATCGACGTCGCCGTCGTGCCGGTCACCGTGCTGAACACGCTGCCGCCCGAGGGCGTGGCCCCCGTCATCGTGTTCCCGTTCGCGTTCGTGTCGACCCGCATGCCGAAGTACACGTGGGTGTGCGCGCTGGTGTTCACCCCCGTGCAGGTCCACGTCCCGCCGGTGCTGGCGCTCGCTGCCGTTCCGCTGAGCGCGCAGCTGCCCCCGCCCGGCAGCGTGTAGACCGGCCCGCCGGTGGTGGTCAGCGCCGAGGCGCGCCCGGCGACGCCAAGCACGGCCAGGACCGCGACCGCGGTTGTGCCTAGGATCCCCCTCAGTCGCGGAGCGCGATCCTGCGCGACACGCACGGCACCGGGGTGCTCGGCTGACTGCCCTCTCAGTGACCGACCTGGCGCCATGACGCCTCCGCTAGCGGTGCGCTGTGTGGCCCGCCGGTCACCACGACCCGTGCGACCCGTGGCTCCCGTGCGACCCGTGGCTCCCGTGCGAGCCGTGGCTGCCATGCGACCCGTGGCTGCCGTGCGAGCCGTGACTGCCGTGCGAGCCGTGACTGCCGTGCGAGCCGTGGCTGCCGTGCGAGCCGTGGCTGCCGTGGCTGCCATGCGACGCGTGCGACAGGTGCTGGGCGAGCAGCATGTTCTCGCTGTTCGGCTCGGAGCGCAGGGCCCGCGCCGCCTCGGAGGCGTCGAGCGCGACGTCCGGCTTCAGCGCCTGGCGGGCCTCCTCCCGACTGAGGAAATCCACCGGCGTCTTCCGCAGCAACGGCAGCCCCTTCTCCTTGTCGCTCATGTCGGCTCCTTCTTCAGCGCAGCTTCCCGCCCGCCGGGGGCGCCGCCGCGGCGAAGCGACGCAACCGCTCCGCGTGGGGCAGCAGCTCGGCGACGCCGTCCGGCACCATGGCCTCGTTGGTCGCGATCACGTGGGCCAGCTCTGCGACCGCCTGCGCCAAGCGCTCCTCGGTGGGGAGGTCGCCGTATCCCTCGTTCATCACCACGAGATCCACCCGGCGCGTGTAGACGATGCCCTGCGGGTTCCCGTCGTTGCGGCAGAGATGGACCCGGTGCGACCGCCCGCGCCGGTTCTGGAGCGTCACGACGCACGACCCGTCCTGCACCGGGCCGAGGGCGACGAGTCGCCATCCGTGCGCGACCATGGAGCCGGCGACGAGCGGGCTCACCAGATCCCAGGGCGGCGGCGACGAGATCGCCCCGGCGTCGGCGGGCGGCGGTTCGGCCGGCGGCGGGACCGCGTTCCGCCCGTCACGGTCGTCCGCAGGGTAATCCGTCGCCGCAGGAACACTTCGTGCCGACGCAACCCGCAACCCAGCGGCACTCACCGTCAACGCCGCCGCAGCACCGACAGCGGTCTTGCCGATCAATTCGCGTCGCGAAAGCATCGTCGACCTCCTTCCACGTCCCGTGCTGATCGACACGTTCGTCATGTCCGCTCGCGCTCGCAGTGTCGTGACGAAGGCCCTCACTTACAGCGGAGCGTCGCGCCGCTGCCGTTGAAGATGCATGCCGGAATGAACGGCGGTGGACCCGGGAACGTCGCCTCGCCGCACTGGCCGGTCATGGCCTTCGGCGAGTCGATCACCATGTCGGCCTTCACCGGGATCTTCGCCGGCGGTACCGCGTAGTTGCCGTTCCGTCCGCCGAGGCCGAACTTGAGGAGCCCGGGCGACCGGCTGGAGGAGTCCTGGATCACGATCTTGTTGATGCCGCTGATGAGCGGCGTCGACGTGCCGGAATTCCGGTAGAGCCACTTGGTGTGGGTGGCATTCACCTTCCAGCCGACCTTGGTGACCGAGTTGTACGGCCCACCGGGGATCGTCGCGTCGAGCACCGTGCCGTTCATGTTGTCGTACACCACGATGCGCGCGCCCTTGATGAGCGGATCGAGCGGCGGGTTGTACGGGTGCGGCAGGACCATCGCACCCTTGAACTTGAAGCGGTCGTCGCCGGGCGGGGTGTTCAGCCGCCCGATGGTCAGGTTCGGCTTGCTGACGGTGACCGGGATGATGTTGTTGCACGGATCGCACGCGTTCCCGATGCCGTCGCCGTCGTCGTCCTGCTGACCCGGGTTCGGGTCGTTCGGGCAGTTGTCGATGGCGTTGCAGAGACCGTCGCCGTCGGCGTCGGGACTGTGCGCATCGGCGGGGCACGTCGCACTACTGCCCGTGCAGTTCTCCGCGGGATCGCAGATCCCCGTCGACGCCCGGCACTCGACGCTCGCCGACTTGAAGCCGTCCACCGGGCATGCAGCGCTCGAGCCGGAGCAGCTCTCGGCGACGTCGCAGTCACCCGCCGCGGCCCGGCACACGAAGCCGGACGGACGGAGGGCATCGGCGGGACAGTTGTTGGAGGAGCCGTCGCAGCTCTCCGGCGCGTCGCAGCCACCGGTCGCCGCCCGGCATACGGCCGTGCTCTTCGCGTCGGCCGGACAGTTGACGCTCGAGCCGTTGCAGTTCTCGGCCAAATCGCAGACGCCGGCCGACGCACGGCACACGAAGCTCGCCGGCCGGACGGCGTCCGCCGGGCAATTCGGGCCCGAGCCGGTGCAGTTCTCGGCAACGTCGCACGCGCCGGCGGCGGCACGACACTCCGTGCCCGACGACACGAACCCGTCGTTCGGACACGCCGCGCTCGAGCCCGTACAGTTCTCCGCAACGTCGCAAGTGCCAGCCGCCGAGCGGCAGACGACGCTCGCGGACTGGAACCCGTCCGCGGGACAGCTCGAGCTCGTCCCGTCGCAGGTCTCGACGACGTCGCACGCGCCCGCCGCCGGACGGCAGGTCGTGCCCGCGGGCTGGACGCCGTCGGCCGGGCAGTCGGCGCTCGAGCCGGTACAGGTTTCGGTCGCGTCACACGTGTCTGCCGACGCTCGACAGACCGTGCCCGACGACTTGAACGTGTCGGGCGGACAGTTCGGTCCGGTGCCGTCGCACAACTCGCTGACGTCGCAGTCGCCGGCCACCGGCCGGCAGATGAAGGCGCCGCCGTTGCTCCCCTGGAACACGTCGGGTGGGCAGTCGACGCTCGTGCCGTCGCAGTTCTCGACGATGTCGCACGGGCCGGCGCCGGCGCGGCACTGGGTGAGACTCGACATGACACCGTCCGGTGGACAGTTATTGTTGGTCCCGTCGCAGTTCTCCGGCGCGTCGCAGACGCCGGCGGCGGCGCGACAGACCGCCGTACTCTTCGCGTCGTTGGGACAGGTACTGCTCGTCCCGGTGCAGCTCTCGGCCACGTCGCAGACCCCTCCCGCCGCGCGACAGACTGCCCCCGAGTTGCCGGGCGGGTGCTGACAGGTAGCGGCCGTGCCGTTGCACTGGTCGAGCGTGCACGGGTTACTGTCGGAGGTACACGCGGTACCGTTCGGTTTCTTCGCGTCCGCCGGGCAATTCGCGGAGTTGCCGGGACAGTTCTCCGCCAGGTCGCACTCGCCCGCGGCGGTGCGACAGACGGTACTCGACGACGATAAGCTATCCGCCGGGCAGCCGTTGGTCAGCCCATCGCAGGTCTCCGCCGGATCGCATGCGCCGGCGGACGCCCGGCATACAGTGCCGGCGGGACTCTTCCCATCGTTCGGACATTGCGCAGCCGTGCCGTCGCAGAACTCCGCCGGATCGCAGACGCCCGCCGATGCTCGACATTGGTTTCCGAAGAGGAACGTGTCGGGCGGACACTGGGCGCTCGTGCCGCTGCAATTCTCCTGGTGATCGCACGGGCCGGCGGCCGGACGGCAGACGAACGATCCGCCCTGGCTACCGAGGAACACGTCGTTCGGACATTCCCTGTTCGTGCCGTCGCACGTCTCGGCGATGTCGCACGGACCAGCGGGTCCACGGCAGAGGGTGCCGATGGTCGAGACGACGTCGTTGGGACAGGCACCGCTCGTGCCGGTGCAGACCTCCTGCGGGTCGCACGCCCCACCGGACGCACGGCACACCGTGCCGGCGCTGATCAGATGGCAGTTCGCGTCGCAGCACGAGCCGGGGTCACCGTTGCTGGAGCCCTGGTCGCACGTCTCCCCGAGGGACGAATCGGTCACCCCGTCGCCGCAGTAATGCAGCGTCACCGTGACGAAGTGGCCGTCGCCGGACTGTGTGCGCGACGGGCTGCCCGGGTAGCCGCAGGCGGTGCAGCCGCTCGTCGTGCCGGACGACTCGCCCTGGCGAACCGCCGCCTCGCACGAGTTGCTGCGGACCGACCCGTTCCACGTGAACGTAAGCGTGTGCGCCTTGGTCACCCCGTTGCTGGTGCCGTTGATCTGCCCCGTCGCGCTCTGGTTGAAGGGCACCTCGGCATCGCCGCCGCCGTTGCCGATAGAACCCGGGTCGGTGAGGCTGAGCGTTCCGGACGTGAGCGTCCCGCCCGTCTGGCTTCCCGTCGTCACGCTCGTGTCGGCGCTGCCGTCGCAGCCGGAGGCATCCGAGATGCGGTTGAGGTCACCGGTCCGGCGCGAGTCGATGGTGAGGAAGTACGCCCCGGGCGCCGTTACGCTGAACGATATGTTGTGTTGCGCGTTCCCGCTGGTGTCGTGGGTGCTGAAGACCCCGGTATCGGCATTGATGTTCCACGCGTAGCGGCTCGTGAACGTGATGCCGTTGCTCGGCGTCGAGAACGATACGGAGTTGCGACAGTCACCGTCGCCGCCGCCTCCTCCGCTACACGAGGCGCCCGCCGTGCTCTCCGACGGACTCGATATCTGCGCCGTCGCGCGTCCTCCCATGAAGACGATCGTCACCGCGAAGACCGCGAGGGCCTTCACGGTGCGACGCAACCCTGCTGAACGCATGGCACCTCCCCGGAGAACGTTGGCGTCCCGCTCTGTCCGCACGTCTGGCGCTGGATGGCCTGGTACCACACGCACTGTGCGGTTTGTCAAGCAAAAATCGAATAAATCGTTGCTGCGGACGTTGGATCCCCCTCGGACAGTCTGTGGAAAACTCCTGCGGCCGACCGCCGATCAGCCGTACGCCCGGCTGACGAACCAGAAGAGGCCGAGAGCCAGAACGGCCGCCGAGCCCGTCTCGATCACCGCACCGTAGAGCTCGCGACGCACCTGCACTACGCGAATCGCGGGCCAGACGAGCGCCACGACCCCGAGCTGGCCGAGCTCGACACCCGCGTTGAATCCGAAGAGCGCCGGCACGAGGCGCACGGTCGGAAGCCGCGCCTCCATCAATACCGCGGCGAATCCGAAACCGTGGACGAGACCGAACAAGAATGCGACCGCCCAGCGCAGCGCCTCCGGACGATCGACGCGGCCGAGCAGGCCGAAGTAGCAGAGCGCAAACAGCGCAACCCCGCCGAGTGCCGGGGCCGGCACCCTCCCCCACCCCGCCGCGGCGGCGATCGCGAGGAGTCCGAGCGCGACGGCCGCCGTCCATGGAACAACGAACGTTCGTTCGCCGCGCAGCCAGACGTTCTCGACGGCGACGAGCGCGACCGAGAGGCCGATGAGCGCCTCGACCGCAGGACGATCGGGATGAACCCAGCCGAGCACCGCCGAGGATGTGCTCGACCCCGAGCCGGACGTACGTGCCGACGGACGCGGATCCGGGGGCCGCGGGCGTCGCGCCCAGGAGCCAGCTCGGCTCGCGCTCCGTGAGGACGCGCTCCGCGGGCCCAGCTCCGTCACGCGTGACGCGCGCGAAGTGCAGGTGGCCCGGCGCGACGTCGAGGAGGAGCGTGCTGCGGATGGCGAGCGCGCCCGCCGCCGGACAGCGAAGGCGCCATTCGTAGGCGAGTCGCCCCGGCGGCGCCGCGAGCGGTCGCGGCGCCGCGACAGCGGCGCAGGGCGCGTCGTCCGCCACGAGCTCGAGATGGCGCGCCGCGTAGTCGCCGAACGCGGCGTCCCGGTCCGCACCCGCCGCCCATGGGAAACGGGACCCATCGAGCGCCGTGAGCCCGATGCTGACCACCGCGTCGCGTCCCCGGATGTCCCATGTCGAGTACGACGTCGTCCGATCGTGCGCCGCCGCCGGACCCGCGAGCGCGGCCAGGACGAGCGCGACCCGTCGCGCGCTCACGGCAGCGTCGCTGCCGTCTCGACGTCGCCCCGGCGTCTGAGCCCGTCGAGGTACGCCCGGAGGGCGCGCTCGCCGCGGCGGCGACGGAGCTCGGCCACGAGCTCCGCCCGCACCTCGGCAGGCGGGACATCATCGTCGTCGCGCCGCTCGACCACCTGCAGCACGTGGTAGCCCGTCCGCGAGCGCACCGGGTCGCTCACGGTGCCGGGTTCGAGCGCGAGCGCCGCGCGGAGCGCCGTTGGTCCGAGGTAATCGAGCAGCTTCGCCGGCGGCAGCAGCGCGTCGGGCAGCGGCGCCAGCTCCGCGTCGCCGACGGCATCCCGGACGGCGTCGAACGCCTCGCCGTGTCGCCAGCGCTCGGCCGCCTCCCGCGCGCGCGCGCGCGCCGGGGCGTCGTCGGCTGCCGTCGCCGCCCGGCACCACACCTGGCGCACGCGGAGCCGGCCCGGACGCCGCAGGAGATCAGGCCGCTCGCGGGAGAAGGCCTCGACGTCCGCTGGGCTCGGCTCCGGATCGGCGGACGCGGCGACCACCGTGTCGATGACCGCGGCCGTGAGATCCTTCCGCACGCGCGCGTCGCGGCGCGCGAGACCGAGCTCGAGCCCGCGCTCGACGAGGAGCTCCTCGTCGATGAGCCGGCCGAGCACCTGGCGCCGCATCTCGGCGTCGACCCCGTCACGCCGATCCGCGGCGAGCCCCGCGACGACGCGCCCGTACTCGTCGGCAGTGATGAGCTGACCGTTGACGCGCGCGACGGCGCCCGCCGGCAGCCCGCGGCCGCCGGTGCCGGCGTGGCCGACGAGGCCGGCGGCGGCGATGAGGACACCCGTCGCCGCCCCGAGTGCCAGGAGCGCGGTGCCGGGGCGTGAGCTCACCGTCGCACGTAGATCGGCGACGACCATGCGCGCTCCTCGTTGGGCGTCAGGCAGTCGTCGGCGTAGGGCGTCCGGTAGTCGCCGTAGCAGGGGTTCACCCGCGTGCAGTTCCCCTGGGCGTCGTACGTGCAGCGCAGGCCCGCGGCGTTCACCGCGGGGGTCGGCTCCTGAATCGCGCGGACGTAGTAGATCGTGTCACGGCCGCCGGCAACGAAGTCGGGATCGTCGAACTCGACCGCGCAGCCCACCGGATCGGCCGGGCAGTCGTCGCGGCGCCACGGATCCTCGATGAGCCCGCGCACCGGCTCGCCGGCGCGTACCTGCGGGCGGATGCGGACCACCTCGACGCGTGTGATCCGGTGGCGGTCGTCGCCGGGGTTGTAGCACTCGCCTTTGCAGAGACGCTGGAGGCGCTCCGGCGCGAGCGCACCGAGCGCGTGCGCCGGACATCCGGGACGCTGCCGGAACGAGCCGACGGCGCGGACGCGAAAGTGCGGATTCGAATCGAGCCGCACCTCCGAGCCCATGGGCAGCGGCGTGTCTCCGGTCAACAGGTCGAACCAGAGGAGAATGCGCTCGCCGCTCGTGCCGTACACCTCCCGGCGCTTCAGCGCGGTCCAGATCGCATCGCGGTCGCGGCCCTCGGAGTGGACCGCGACGAGGCCGCCGGTCATGAAGAAGGAGGCCTGCCGCTCGAAGTCGAGGATCTGGAGGTTGCGAAGCGGGTTGTTGCCGCCCTGCGTCGTGATGTCGACAGGCACCGACTCGGGCGCCGGCTCGCTGTGCGGCACGATGCGCGCGAACCAGCTCGCGTCGCGCGGGCCCGCGGCCTCCGTCATGCCGTGGCGGGCGAACTCCTTGTACCCCGTTCCGGGGCGCGCGGAGTGGTTGTCGCTCGAGGCGATGAAGCCGAAGCGGAAACGGCGTGGACGCGCCGGATCGTCGAAGTTGGAGATCGCGAGCGCATACTGCACCGAGTTCCCGGGTCGCATGCTGAACGCGGGGTTGAAGCAGTCGCGGCACTGGCCGCAGTCCTTCCAGTCCTCGACAGTCGTGCCCGGCACCGTGAGCCGGCCACCGACGCCCGCGCGGAGATAGTTGATCTGCGCGGTGTGCACCCGACGCTCGCATTCGTCCGCGGGCGCGCTGTCACAGCGCGCGCGGATCAGCTCGCCCGCGCGCCAGCAGCAGGGCTCGTACGTCCGGGTCGGCGCCGGACAGACGGGGTTCCCCTGCGCGTCCCAGTCGATCGCCTTCCAGTCCCGGTACTCCTCCGAGTTGCCGTGGCCGGAGAAGACCTCGATGAGCGTCTGCCGCTCCGGATCGTCCTGCGCCGCGGTCAGCTGCTTGTCGAGCGTCGTCCCCGGCGGCGTGTAGAGCCCCCAGGTCGTGCCGTGCGGGATGACGATGGTGTCGAAGCCCCATTGCGCGAGCTTCTCGTACAGTTCCTGCGGCGTCTGGGCCGCCTCGTGGCAGTCGGCGGGCAGCTGGCGCGTGTCGACGCCGGGCGGGCAGAGCGGCACGTCGCGCAGCTCCATCTGGAACTGCTGGAAGTCGAGGTAGCGCTGGCGGTTTGCCCAGTCGTGCAGGGGAAACTGGATGCGCTGCCAGAGGGGCGCCATGACGCGCATCGCGCCGATCAGCTGGCGGTTGAGCGCGCTGATCGGGCGCGTCGGCACGCGCGCATCGTCGGTGTCGTTGAAGATGACGTTCTTGTGGCCGTAGTGGTCCGCGGGCGTCGTGCCCACCTGGGTCCACTCCCAGCCGAGGAAGGCGACGGTATCGGGATCGTGCGGATCGCCCGCCACAGCGTTGCACTGCCGGATGGCCTCCTTCGTCTCCTGCCAGTGCTGCGGCGAGATCGCCTCGGCGTGGTCGTTGATGCTCCAAAAGTCGAGGCTCGAGCAGAAGCGGGCGAAGTCGCAGGCGTCAGCGGGCGGATGGACGCCTTCGCCCTGCAGCATCGGCAGGCTGGCGATGAAGGCGTCGGCGGAGAACGTCGTGTGGACGTGGAGGTCCCCGAAGAGGATCTGCTTCGCGGGCGGCGTCCCGGGCGCGAGCGCCGTCGCGGCGCGCGCTTCCTCCGGCGCGCGCGCGGCCACCACCGGCGGCGGCACACGCGCACGCGTCACCTCGCCGGGTCCCTGGTGCTCGCCACGCGCGCATGCGACGACCGCGACGAGCATTCCGAGCGCGAGCCGTCTCGACACTCCGCGTCCTCCCCGCGGACCCCGATCGGGTCAGCGGGCCCTGGTAGCACGCAGAAATTTTCACTGTCAAAGCACCGACGCCGCGCGGCCGACCCGCCGCGTCCGCTTGCTCGCGCGACGTGGTCCGCAGCACCTTGTCTTTGCACCGGGCATGCACTATGCCGCGCCGACGATGGCCCGGGACGTCCTCCGCACGCCGGATGACCGCTTCATGGGCTTACCGGGCTACGCCTTCGGCGCGCACTATCTCGAGGTCGACGGCCTCCGCATCCACCACCTCGACGAGGGACCGCAGACCGCCCCACCCGTCCTCCTCCTGCACGGTGAGCCGTCGTGGTCGTATCTCTACCGGAAGATGATCCCGCTCCTTGCCGCGGCAGGTTGCCGCGCTGTGGCACCCGATCTCGTCGGCTTCGGCCGCTCCGACAAACCGACCGCGCCCGACGACTACACCTACCAGCGCCACGTCGACTGGATGCGTGCCGTGCTCGAGCGTCTCGACCTCCGCGAGGTCACCCTCGTCTGCCAGGACTGGGGCGGGCTCATCGGGCTCAGACTCGTCGCCGAGCATCCGGAGCGCTTTGCCCGGGTGGTCGCCGCGAATACGTTCCTGCCGACGGGCGACCGCCCTGCGGGCCCGGCGTTCCTCGCCTGGCAGCGCTACTCCCAGGAGACCCCGGAGCTCCCCGTCGGACGTATCGTGCAGGGAGGCTGCGTCACGGAGCTGCCGGCGGCCGTCCTCGCGGCGTACGACGCCCCGTTTCCCGACGAGCACTACAAGGCCGGGCCGCGTCGCTTCCCGCTGCTCGTGCCAACGTCGCCCGACGACCCGGCGGCACCCGCCAACCGCCGGGCATGGCAGGCGCTCCGCCGGTGGGAGAAGCCGTTCCTCACCGCGTTCAGCGACTCCGATCCGATCACGCAGGGCGGCGACGTGCTCCTCCGCGAGGCGATCCCCGGCACGCGGGGGCAGCCGCATACGACCATCGCCCGCGCCGGTCACTTCCTCCAGGAGGACCGCGGCGAGGAGCTCGCCCGCGTCGTGATCGACTTCATCCGCCGCGGCGACGCGCGATAGACTCGCCGCCGTTGCTGAACGGCAAGAAGATCGTCGTCGTCATGCCGGCGTACAACGCCGCACGCACGCTGCGGCAGACGTACGACGACGTGATCGCGCAGGGCATCGTCGACCGGGTGATCGTCGTCGACGACGCGAGCAACGATGCGACGACGTCCATCGCGCGCACGCTGCCGGGCGTCCGATTACACACGCATCCCGTCAACCGCGGCTATGGCGCCAATCAGAAGACGTGCTACCGGCTCGCGCTCGAAGAGGGGGCGGACATCGTGATCATGGTCCACCCCGACTACCAGTACACGCCGCGTCTGATCCCCGCGATGGCGTCGCTCGTTGCGGGCGGTCTCTATCCGGTCGTCCTCGGCTCGCGCATCCTCGGCGGGCGCGCCCTGGCCGGCGGGATGCCGCTGTGGAAGTACGTCGGCAACCGTCTGCTGACGCTCACGCAGAACATCCTCTTCGGTGCCAAGCTGTCGGAGTATCACACGGGGTACCGCGCCTTCTCGCGCGACGTCCTCGCGCTCCTGCCGCTCGAGGCCAACTCCGACGATTTCGACTTCGACAGCGAGGTCCTCGCCGAGATTCTCTGGTTCGGCCACCTCATCGGCGAGGTGACGTGTCCGACCACGTACTTCCCCGAAGCGTCCTCGATCGGGCTCGGGGGGAGCGTTCGCTACGGGATCGGCTGCCTGCGAACCGCCGTCACCTATCGCCTCGCGCGGGCGGGCCTCGTCTCGTCCCGGCTCTTTCCGGCCAAAATGCGCCGGACCTTCCAAGAACACACTTGACCGCAGACCCGGAGATTGGGTTTCATCGCGGAGGAGCCGTTTGCCGCGATGGAGTGTTTCGATCTCGACACGCTGAACGACCGCATCCCCGCACATCGGGAAGGGTTCGGCGCTGCCGACCCGTTCCCGCACGTCGTGCTCGACGGACTGCTCCGCCCGGAGGTGGCCCAGGCGGTGGCGCACGAGTTCGATGCGCCGCCCGACGGCTGGACGTACCTCCAGCACTTCAACGAGCGGAAGATCACGCTGAACGACCGCGCGCGGATGGGGCCGGTCAGCCGGGCGGTGATCGCGGAGCTCCAGTCGCCGGCGTTCCTGGGCGCCCTCGAGCGGCTGTCGGGAATCGACGCCCTCATCGCCGACCCGGAGCTTGACGGGTCGGGGCTGCAGCAGACCATGCCCGGCGGGTTCCTGAACGTGCACACGGATTTCCTCGCCCACACCAAGCGGAAGACGTGGAGCCGCCGGCTGAACCTCCTTCTCTTCCTGAACGAGCGGTGGGACGAGTCCCATCGCGGCTGGCTCGAGTTCTGGGACGCGGGCGTGACCCGGTGTGTCCGGCGCATCGCGCCGCTGTTCAATCGTTGTGTCGTGTTCCAGACGAGCGCCGTGTCCTTCCACGGCGTCCCGGCCGGGGTCACGTGTCCCGTGGGGCAGTCGAGGAAGTCGATCGCGCTCTATTACTTCCGCGACGAGGGGCATCCGTGCCCCCTGCGGCCGACGCACTACGTCCCCCTGCCCGGCGACTCGGCGCTCCGCCGGGCCCTCATCCGCGCGGACGAGTGGCTCCTGTACGCCTATTCCGTCCTCAAGCGTCACACGCCGCTCAGCGACGCGATGGCGAGCAACATCCTGAAGCGCCTCTGAGCCCCTACGCGTTGCGGTGCCGTCGCGACTCACGGTAGTAGCTGACCGCCGCCGCGGCGACCGCGAACCGCGGCCGAATTCCAAGGGAGGAGCGAGATCGATGGCAGACGACAGACAGCAGCGACGTCAGGAGCTGGCCGCCACGCTCGAAGGCCGCTCGGACGAGGAAATCGCGCAGGGTGTGGTCGCACAGGGCGCCGACACCGTGCTCGACCAGATTTTCGCCGGCATGTGCGAGGCATTCCTGCCCGCCAAGGCCGGCAGCCAGAGCGCCGTCATCCAATACGACGTCAACGTCGGCGGGACGGTGCACACCTACCAGCTGAAGATCGCCGGCGGGAAGTGCGAGCTCGCGAAGGGCCCGTCCGGGCCCGCGCGGGTCACGCTCGCGATCCAGGCGGCGGACTTCCTGCGCCTGGTGACGGGCAAGCTGAACGGCATGCAGGCCTTCATGACCGGCAAGCTGAAGCTCACGGGCGACATGATGTTCGCCCAGGTCATGCAGGGCTGGTTCGAGCAGTGAGCACGGCGAAAGTCGGCGCGATCGAGCTCTACTACGAGGAGCAGGGGAGCGGCGACCCGCTCCTCCTCATCATGGGGCTCGCCGCCGACTCGCGTGCGTGGCTCTTCCAGGTCCCCGATTTCGCTGGCCGCTACCGCACGATCAGCTTCGACAACCGCGGCGTCGGCCGGAGCTCGAAGCCACCGGGTCCGTACTCGATCCACGAGATGGCCGACGACGCGGCGGGCCTCCTCGAGGCGCTCGACATCGCGCGCGCCCACGTCGTCGGCGTCTCGATGGGCGGGATGATCGCGCAGGAGCTCGCCCTCCGGCACCCGCAGCGCGTCCGGGGTCTCGTGCTCGCCTGCACGTTCCCGGAGCCGGATTCCGACCTCGAGCGGCAGCAACAGTTCTCGGTGTCGCAGTTCGGAGGCCAGATCACCGCGACCGGCGAGATGCAGATCGACGTCCAGGCGCTCGACCCGCTGCAGTTCTTCCAGCACCTGCTGCCGCGGGTCTTCAATCAGTCCTTCATCGACCGCGAGCTGCCGAAGCTCATCCAGCTCTTCTCCGGCGCGCTCGAGTACGGCTTCAGCCTGGAAGCGATCCTCGGCCAGGTGCACGCGGTCATGAGCCACCGGACGACCGACCGGCTGCACCAGATCACCGCGCCGACGCTCGTCCTCACCGGTGACGCGGACCTCCTCGTGCCGTCCGCCAACTCCGACATCCTCGCCCGTCACATCCCGGGCGCGAAGCTCGTCAAGGTTTCCGGCGGGAGCCACGGGTTCAACTTCGAGACGCCCGACGTCTTCAATCGCCACGTGCTCGACTTCCTCGCCGGAGTGGGTTGAAAGGCACAGAGGCCGCCGGAGTCGCCTCCGACGGCCTCATTCGCGTTCAGGCTCCCCGGGCCGGACTCGAACCAGCGACCAATCGGTTACACCCGGTCCCGCCGTTTCCGACGGGGGTGGACTATCTCATCACCATGGGCTGCTGCAGCAGCCGGTAGGTGGCGGGCGCTCGTGGGGAGATTATTCTTCCGTCACTCCCTAGTCTCTGCACCTTCCCTCCGCCCTTCGCTCTCGGAAGGCTTGGCTCAGGGTTCCCGTATGCGCGCGGCACGTAGGCTTCCCTGAATTCACCCGCTTTTCACTCACCGGTTTCCCGATGAGGCTGCGCTGAACACAGCCGATCGCTCTACCAACTGAGCTACCGGGGAACGCCGGACCTATAACGAAACTCGCCGGTCCGCGCAAACCTCACATCTCACGGCGGCCCTCGAGCGCCCGGCCGACGGTCATGACGTCGGCATACTCGAGGTCGCCGCCCACCGGGATGCCGTGCGCGATGCGCGTCACCCGGATGCCGAGCGGCTTCAGGAGCTTCGCCAGGTAGAGGGCCGTCGCCTCCCCTTCGGCCGTCGGATTGGTGGCGAGGATCACCTCGCGGACCTCCTGCCCACCGAGCCGCGCCAGCAGCGGCTGGATCTTGAGCTCGTCCGGACCGATGCCTTCGAGCGGCGCGAGCGTCCCGTGCAATACGTGGTAGCGTCCCCGGAACCCGTCAGCGCGCTCGACGGCCAGCAGATCGGCCGGCTCCTCCACCACGCAGATCGTCTCGGCGCTCCGCTGCGGATCGGTACAGATCGGGCACGGGTCGCTCTCGGTGAGCGCGAAGCAGAGCGAGCAGAGACGCGTCTCGTCCTTCACGGCGACGAGCGCGTCGGCGAGGGCCTGGGCGTATTGCCGGTCCGCGCGCAGCACGTGGAACGCGAGGCGGGCGGCGGTCTTCTCCCCGATGCCGGGCAGCTTCGTCAGCTGCTCGATCAGCCGGGTCATCGACGGGGGCTGGGCCATCCCGGCGGCTTCAGGGCATCCCGGGCAGCTTGATGCCGAGCCCGAGGCCGCCGGCCACCTTGCCCATCTCGTCGGCCATCAGCTTCTGCGCGGCGCGAATGCCCTCGTTGACCGCCGCGACGACCAGGTCCTGCAGCATCTCGACGTCGGGCGACTCGATCAGCGAGGGCTCGATGCGGATCTGGACCAGCTCGAGCTTGCCGTTGACGACCGCCGTCACCATGCCGCCGCCCGCGCTCGCCTCGACGGTGCGGGCGCCGATCTCCTGCTGCACGGAGGCGAGCTTCTCCTGGAGCTGCTGCGCCTGCCGGAAGAGCCCTCCGATGTCGAATCCCTTGCTCACGGGCCGCTCCTTTCAGCGCTCGCGGCGATCGCGCACCCCGCGCACCTCGCCACCGAAGATCTCGACCGCAGCCTGGACCAGCGGATCCGCGAGCGTCGCCTCCGTCTTCCGGCGGGCGCGGCCGAGGGGCGTGTCCGCCGCCTGCTCGGCGGGCACGGGGCCGATCTCCACGCGCAGCTCGCGACCCCAGATCTTGCCCGCGATCGCCCCGAGCCGTGCGAGCGTCTCGGGCCGGCCGATGTCGCGCCGCATCGCCTCGTTGTCGATGCCGATCCGGATCGACGCGTCGTCGGCACCAACCAGCTTGCCGGTGGCGAGCGCCAGGTAGAGCGAGACCTTGTCGTCGCGGACGCGCGCGAGGAACTGCTCCCAGAGCCCCTCGCCGGCCGGGGCCGCCACGCGTTCCGGCCCGGACGGTGCCGCCGAATCGCTCGCGGGGCTGCCCGCACCGAGGGCCTCGAGCCGGCGGAGAATGTCATCGACGGGAAGCAGTGGTGGCAAGGTGGCGAGCCGCAGCACCGCCATCTCGAGCACGAGCTGGGGATCGACGGTCCGCGCCGGCGCCGCCAGCGTCTCGTCGGCCTCGAGCAGCAGCCGGAAGAAGCGCTGCAGGTCGTCGGCCGAGCGCCGCTCCGCCTGGACGCGCAGCGCCTCCGCCTCCGCTTCGGGCAGCTCCGCCAGCAGCTGCGCGTCGCCCGTCACCCGGAGAACCGTGAGGTTCCGGAAATGATCGAGCAGGTCGCGACAGAACCGCTGCGGATCGTAGCCGTGGGCGTGCAGCGAAGCGAGATCGCGGACGCACGCGCCGCCGTCGCTCGCGAGCACGTGCTCGGCGACGGCGAGCACGAGGCGCCGATCGGCGGCGCCGAGGATCTCACGCACCGTCTGCACGTCGGTGACCGCCCCACCCGCGGCCAGCACCTGGTCGAGCAGCGACTGCGCGTCGCGCAGGCTGCCGTCGGCCTCGCGCGCCACGAGCGCGAGCGCATCGTCGGACACCGCGATCCCCTCGGCCTGGGCCACCTTCTTCAGGTGTGCCAGCAGCTCCCCGAGCCCGATGCGCCGGAGGTCGTAGCGCTGGCAGCGCGAGAGGACCGTCGCCAGCACCTTGTGCGGGTCGGTCGTGGCGAAGATGAACTTCACGTGCGGCGGCGGCTCCTCGAGGGTCTTCAGGAGCGCGTTGAAGGAATGCTGCGACAGCATGTGGACTTCGTCGATGATGAAGATCTTGAAGCGGCTCCGGATGGGCTGGTGCGCGACCGTCTCCATCAGGTCGCGCATCTTGTCGACCTGCGTGTGCGACGCGCCGTCGATCTCGAGCACGTCGAACGCCCGCCCCTCGGCGATCTCGCGACAGTTCGCGCACTCGTTGCACGGCTCCTGGCTGACACCGCGCTCGCAGTTGAGCGCCTTGGCGAGGAGCCGGGCCGTCGTGGTCTTGCCAACGCCGCGGGGGCCGGCGAAGAGGAACGCATGGGCGATGCGGCCCACGGCGATCGCCGCCTGCAGGGTCCGCGTCACGTGCTCCTGCCCGACGACCTCGGCGAAGCGCTGGGGTCGGAGCCGGCGGGCGAGGACCTGGTACGTCATCGGCGGGAGACCACCGCGCGGCGTCCGACGGTGGCGGCTAGGGTACCCTGCGGCACAGAGAGACAGTCGGTACCGCTGCTTCCTTCCGGACCTGACGGGGTTCGCGACGCTCTCTTGCGCAGGACCTAACCACCACCGCCCGGCGCCCCACGGAGGTGAGCGGAAGAGTAGCCGGCCTGGGGAAGAGGCGCAAGGCGACGCGCGCGAAACGAGCGGAGAGGGAGGGATTCGAACCCTCGGTACCTTGTGGGTACACACGCTCTCCAGGCGTGCCCCTTCGGCCGCTCGGGCACCTCTCCGGGTGCGCCACGGTCGCAAAAGTCGACGGCGCGCGCAAGCGAACGTCCTCTGCAGTAGCGGGTTTCGCCGCAGCGCCGGTTGCCGGCCCGCGGGACGACGTCGTAGTCTCCGCCCGTGTCGCGCTGGGCATTCCTGATCGCGTTGCCGCTCGCGTTCGCCGCGTCGTGGGCGCCGAACGACCGCGCGCGCGCCGGCGACGAGCCGCGCGTCATCGAGTACCACAACGATCGCGTGACCGTACGCGTTCACGGGGTACCCGTCCGCGAGATCCTCGAGGAGATCGCGCGGCAGGGCGGGGCCGACATCCGGGGCGAGGTTCGCCGGCCGCGCGCCGTGAGCGTCGAGTTCGAGGACATCCTCCTGACCGACGCCCTCGGCCGGCTGCTCGGCGAGCAGAACTTCACGCTGACGTACGACGACACGGGGGGGCTGCGCGCCGTCGAGCTTCTCGGCGGCCCCGAAGCGGCGGTGGCAAAGCACGATGAGAACGCGCCCGGCGCGAAGACGGGCGACAAGAAGTGGCCGCCGACCGAAGAGGCCCGGCACGCCCTCGAGAACCTCGAGACGTTCGCGCGGCGCCCCGATCCGATCCGGGTGACCGGCCGCCTCGCCGATGCGCTCGGCACGAAGACGCCGACCGTCGGGCAGCTGATCGAAGCCTCGTCGCACCACGAGGACCCGCGCGTCCAGGAGCGTGCGATCATCATGGTGCTGCGCACGTTGGAATCCGACCCGCAGACGCGGAGCGCGCTCGTGACGGCCATCGACGCGTTCGAGGACCAGCGGCTGCTGACGGTCGTGAACGAAACGGCGCGCGACCCGGAGCACGCCGAGCTCTTCGTCGCACGGATCGCCCGCAGCGCGCAGCAGAGCGAGATCCGGACACGCGCCGGCGCCGTGCTGCAGCAGTTGCGGGAGCAGCGCGCCCGCGCGACCGCCCAGAATGGCGGGACCTAACCGCGCCCCGCTGAAAGTCACGCGACGGATCGCGCTCCTGCTCTGTGCGATCGCGAGCTGCACGTCGTGCAACGCGCCGGCCGGTCGCACCATCCGAAAGCGCCACATCGGGAAGCTGCCGGCGAGCCTCGTCCACGGCCTGGTCGAGTTCGCCGACGACGGCGAGACCTACGCCATCACCGTCAAAGACGCGGTGGGACAGCACGTCGTGGTCGGCAGCAAGAACGAGCCGAGCCACGAAGGCTGCACGATGTTGCAGTTCGCGCCGCACTCGCAGCGCCTCTTCTACTGGATCGGGGACCGCGTCGACGGCCGCCGCCAGCTCGCCATCGTCGCCGCCGGCCAGACGATCCCGGCGAACGTCCGCCAGCCCGAGCGCATCTCGTTCAGCAAGGACGGCGGGCGTTGGGCCACCGCGGTGCGCGCCGAGGAGGGCGAGGGCCGGTTGGGGCACGTGATCGTGCTCGCCGACGGGCGCGAGGTGGGGCGCTACGCGGACACCACCGTGCCGGCCTTCAGCGCGGACGGCCGGCATCTCGCGTATCTCGCCGCCGACGACGAGGGGAAGGTGAAGCTCGTCGTCGACGGGAAGGAGCGAGATCCCTACGAGACTCCCGAGACGAGCTGCCTCCCGGCATCGGCAGCGGCGAACGACGGATGGACGCTCCGCCGACTGCTCGGCGCCCGGTACCTGAGCGACGGGAGCCTGGTGACGGTCGCGCACGATCGGCAGGGATGGGCGGTGTGGCGGGACACGCGGCGGCTCGCATCGTACCCCAACAACACGCCGACGTCGGAGTCGGGCATCATCGCGACGCTCGGCCCGGAATGCATGCGGTCGCCGTCGATCATAGCGACGTCGCTGTCGACGCCCGACAAAGCGGCCGTGACGTTCTGGTGGGAGCGTCTCAGGGGACCGGAGGAGCGCTGGCGCGTCGTGCGCGACGGCACGGCCGTCGACAGCGTCGTGTGCGGGAAGTTCACCGATCCAGACCCACCGTATCTCTCGCCCGACGGACGACACTACGCGTACTCGTGCTTCCTGACCGAGCGCGGAAAGGAATCGCACCGGCGGCTCGTCGTGGACGGTCGCACCTACGGTCCCTATCCGGACGCGTGCAACGCGACGTTCTCCGACGACGACGCGCACGTTGCCTACGCCGTGTCCGACGGCACAACGGGACAGCCGTGGTCCATCTACGTCGACGGCAGGCCGGTCACACGCAAGTACGGCGCCATGTGGCCGCCGCGGTTCACGCCGGACGGTAAGCACGTGGCGTGGGAGGCAAAGCGCCAGGAACACGCCGCGGGCGGCGTGCTGGGCGTCGATCGGCGGGAAATCGTCTCGTTCGACGGCGTCGTGTGGGGACCTGAGTTTCCGCTGTCGGGCCGTGTGTCGTGGGTGATTCGACGCGACCGGAAGCTCCTGCGTCTGGACGTCCCTCTGCCGTGATCCAAGGGTCCTTTTTTTCTGGACACCGCGATTCCCGCCAGCGTAGAAAGGCGCCGATGCGGCACGCGCCCGCGCGGTGGCTGATGGGATTGGTCACCGTCGCCCTCGTCGCGCCACCAGCGCATGCACGTCGCTGTCCGCCCGACGCGGTGCTGGTGGGGCCGGCGTGCGTCGACCGATACGAGGCGAGTGTCTGGTCGATCCCGTCGGGCAGCGACGAGCTCGTCGGCAAGATCCGGAGAGG
>VBKG01000259.1 GCA_005879585.1 Deltaproteobacteria bacterium
GGGGAGACCGCCGAGCGGCGTGAGCTTGACGTCGAGATGCGCGAGCTGGCGAAGCGTGCGCAGCCGGGCGTCGCGCGCCTGGACGCTCCCGGCGCCGGGGACGCCCTCGTCCTTGACGAAGCTGTCGGCGGTGAGGACCGCGGCGAGCGGGCCGCCCGGCCGATATCCGAGCCGCGCGGTCAGGTCGCCCAGGTCGAAGCCGTTGTTCCGCCGCCGCTCGGTCCGGTCGTCGGCGGGGTTCGCCGTCGTGCCCAGGTCATTGGTGAACGTGAAGTCGCCCGCGCTGCCGAGGTAGTGCGCGAAGGCGAGATAGTCCCACGGTCCCGCAGTCGCCGAACGCGCCAGGTCGACCTTGCGCGTTTCGAACGAGCCGTACGACACGCTCGCGCCCGTGACCGGCGTGCCGGTCGCCCGCCGGCTGACGATGTTGACCACTCCACCCGGGCCCGACTGCGCGAACGCGAGCGGCGTCGTCCCGCGGTAGACCTCGACGCGGTCGACCGCGTCGAGGGGCAGGTCGGCCAGGTTCACCACCTCGTTCTCGGCCCGGCTGAGCGGCACGCCGTCGAGGTAGAGCTGCACCTGCCCCGCCGACGAGCCGCGGATCGACACCGTGCTGAAGTCGCCGAGGCCGCCGTAGCGCCGGACCTGCACGCCGACCGCGTCGGCGAGCGCGTCGGTCAGCGTCTTCACCTCGGTGGGTGCGGCGCCGGTCTCGATGACGGTCGCGAAGGCGGTGGGATCCTCGGCCGCTCGCCGCTCGGCGAGCGACGGCGCCGTGACGACGACCTCGCCGAGACGCTCGTCGGCGGCGGCGGACGTGACGGCCGCGGCGAGCACGAGGACGATGGCCGCTCTCTCCAGCTCCTTCCCCCACGGAAGGCGTCGCGCTGGCGTCGGCCGGGCGGGTCTTCTGGCTCGGGGATCGTCCTCGCCCGGTCCCTTCCCACCCCGAGGGGCAGTGGCTGTGACCGGGGTCGTCCCCCCTTACAGCTGCGGGGCAGCGGGGGCTTCGCACCCCCTTCCCTCGTCCGGCGACGTCGGCGCGCGTGTACCGTGCGGCCTCCGCGCGGTCAAGCGCCTTGACGCCCTCGACGACGATCCCGGATAAGCTCGCGCCATGGGGCGCTACCTCGAAGATTTCCGGGTGGGCGAGGTGATCAAGCACTGGCCGGGGCGCACCATCCGCGACTTCGACGACACCTGGTTCACGCTGCTCACCATGAACACCAACCCGCTGCACCTCGACGAGCACTTCGCCAGCCAGAGCGAGCACGGCCGCTGCCTCGTGAACGGCACGCTCGTGTTCGCGCTCGCCGTCGGCATGAGCGTGCGCGACGTCAGCGAGAACGCGATCGCCAACCTCGAATACGAGAAGATCGTCCACCTCGCGCCGACGTTCCACGGCGACACGCTGTACGCCGAGTCGGAGGTGCTGGAGGTCGCGCCCTCCCGGACGAAGCCCGATCGGGGGGTCCTCTACGTCGAGACCCGGGCCCTCAACCAGCGCGGCGAGCGGGTGCTGTCGCTCCGCCGTCGGGTCCTGATCCCCCGCCGGCCCGGCTGAGCCGGACGCCCGGTTTTTGGGCGGCCCTGCCGAAAGTTTGAGCGCCGGCCGGCTGTAGGCTATGAAGCTGCGAAATCAGTAAGCCCGCAGCCCCGTGGCACATGCCTTGCGTCCGCGGGGACCAGGCCGGAGCGCCGGAAGGGGGAAGGCATGCGACAGACGACGATCATGGTGTGGCTGCTCGCCGGGGGGGTGTTGCTCGGCAGCGCCGGGCCGACGCGGGCCGCGGACGAGACCGCGCCCCCGCCCGACCCGACCCGCGGACAGTGGGATTCGTTCCTCGACCCGCTCCGCGACTTCGAGGACAACGGCATCACCGCGACGCAGAAGCGGATCGAGGACGCCACCAAGCTCCATCTGACCGCCGACCTCACCGAAGCGTACATGTGGGATTTCAACCGGCCGCGCTCGGGAAGCCTCATCGCGCTCCATTCGTTGGAGCATCACAACGACGGGGTTCCTGTGATCGGACAGCTCGGCGCGTTCCGCCCCAGCGAGGGCTGGTTCATCCCGGGCCTCGGCCTGAAGCTCGACGCGGGAAAGGTGGCGCGCGACGTCAAGGCCGACTGGAACGGGAACGGCGGCGTCAAGCACGGCGACACGTTCGAGACCACGGACTTCGACGTTCAGGAAGCGTACCTCACCTGGACCATGCCCGATGATGGTCCGTCGTTGCTGAAGGGCCTCTCGCTGAAAGGCGGGAAGTTCGTGACGCTCCTCGGCGCCGAGGTGATCGAGCCGTGGTCCAACTTCAACTACAGTCGTTCCTACCTCTTCAGCTTCGCAATCCCATTCACGCACACCGGCGCGCTCGTCTCATACCCGATCAACGACAAGCTCTCGGTCACCGGAGGCGCCGTCGAAGGATGGGACAAGGTCCAGAGCAACAACCAGGGGTGGACCGGCATCGGCAACATCACCTATACGCTGAGCGACCAGGTCACACTCGCCGGAAACGGCATCTGGGGGCCCGAGCAGACGAACAAGACCGGCAACAAACGCGGCGTCGCCGACTTCGTCGCGACCATCAAACCGACCTCCGCACTGACCCTGCTGCTCAACTACGACTGGGGCCACGAGGACGCAGCGGCGGCGGGCGGTGAGGCGGCGCTGTGGCAGGGTTTCGCGGCCGTCGCGAGCTACGCCTTCACCGACCGGATCTCTAGCGCCGTCCGTGGCGAGTGGTTCGAGGACCACGGCGGTGCGCGGACGGGCATCGGCGGCATCTTCTACTAGGCCACGGTGACGGGCAAGTATCTATTCACCCAGCATCTGTACGGTCAGGTCGAATACCGCCACGACGAGTCGGGGAAGGGGGATGCCTTCCCCAAGGACAGCCCGGGGAAAGTCAATGGCGCCACTGGTCCGAATCCGATCACGAAGTTCACCGACGGCCAGGACATCGTCGGCTTTGACGTCACATACACCTTCAACTAGGCCCGGCTCCGACGACGCTCGAAGGGAGGGACGGATGAAGAAGACGAGACTGATTCTGGGCCCACTGGTTTTGGCGCTGATCGCGTCCTTCGGTCTGCCCAAGATGAGCGCGTTCGCAAAGCACCGCATGGGCATGGCCGACATGATCGGCGCGGCTAAAACATCTGCCGACCACGAGAAGCTCGCGGCCCATTACGAGCAGGAGGCCAAGGCAGCGCGGGCGAAAGCCGAAGAGCACAAGATGATGGCCGACGCCTATCGGAAGGGAGGCGGCCCGCTGATCGAAAAGCTCCACTTCGACCAGCACTGCGACGCCCTCTCGAAGTCCTACACAAGCATGGCCGACGATTTCGAAGCGCTCGCCAAGGCGGAGCGCGAGGCCGCGAAGCAGGCGAACAAATAGCCGTTGACTCCGCGGTGGGTCTCCCCGATCGGGGGGACCGCTTTCGCGGGACGGGTCAGCATCACGACGCGAGTCCGGCGCGGTTAGGCACAGCGGAGCCAGACATGAGCGCGTTCTGCGGACGCCCCCAACCCGCCACGCACCGGCCCGCGAGACGGATCTCTCGTCCCCGCCAGCGTGGCTGCGTCACCGTGCGCCTTCAGCCGCAAGGAGGCGTTCCACGCGAGCACGAATCTCGTCCCGGATGGCGCGCACCCGCTCGACGGACTCCCCCTTCGGGTCGTCGAGCGGCCAGTCCTCGCGCCGAAGCCCGGGGACGAACGGACACGCCTCGCCGCACCCCATGGTGACGAGGAGCTCCGCCTGCGCGGCGAGCGCGTCCGTCAGCTTCGTCGGCGAGGCGCCAGTCAGGTCGACGCCGACCTCGCGCATCGCCGCCACGACCTCGGGATGCACGCGCGCGCCCGGCTCCGTCCCGGCCGAGATGGCGTGCGCCTTGGTGGGGTCGGCCAGCGCGTTGAAGAAGGCCGCCGCCATCTGGGACCGGCCAGCATTGTGCACGCAGGCGAAAAGGATCGTCTTCACGAGCGACCTCTCCTCCCGACCGCGCGGTCAACGTCCTTGGCCACTACGCGCGTCGCTACGGCGGGCAGCGTCGGAACGAGCCAGCGGAACAGCGCCGTAGCCGCCCCGGCTCCGAGCAGCTGAGCGACGATGAAGCCGGGGGCGTCGGCAGGGCGGATGCCGGCGAACGTGTCCGTCAGCGACCGCGCCACGGTCACGGCCGGGTTCGCGAACGAGGTCGACGCCGTGAACCAGTACGCCGACGTGATGTAGGCCGCGACTGCGAACGGCACTACCGTCGCCGAGCGAAGGCTGGCTCCCCGAACATCACGTCCGCCACGGCGACGCCGGCCAGGGCGCCGGCGATCTGCGCGACGACGTAGGCGCGAGCATCGTGCCACGACACCCCGCCCTGCGAGGCGTCCGCCAGGGTCACGACCGGGTTGAAGTGCGCGCCGGAGATGGGGCCGAAGGTCAGGATGAGGGCGACGAGGGCCGCTCCGGTCGCCACCGTGTTCGCAAGTAGAGCGACGGCGACGTTTCCACCCGCCAGCCGCTCGCCCATGATGCCCGAGCCCACGACCGCGGCGAGCAGGAGCGCCGTCCCGACCCCTTCGGCCACGAGGCGCCGAGCGAGAGTCATGCGGACCGCTTCGTGGCCGGCTTGTCGACGGGCAAAGCGAGCGCATCCTGTAGCGCCCGCACGCGCTCGGGGACGAGGCGGTAGAACATCCACGTGGCGCGGCGCTCGCGCACGAGGAGCCCAGCCTCGGCCAGCACCTTGAGGTGATGACTCACGGTCGGCTGGGCGAGCCCGAGGGGCTCGATGAGGTTACAAACGCACGCCTCGGCGCCCGGCTGAGCGGCGATGAAGCTCAAGAGCCGGAGCCGGCCTGGGTCGGCGATGGCCTTGAAGGCGCTCGCGAGCTCCTCGGCGTCGTCGCGCTTGAGCCGAGTTCCAAGAACGGAAGGACAGCAGCGGGGGAGCTTCGTCTTCATCGACACGAGCGGATATTGACATCAGTCGATACCTGCTGCAAGAGTATCGACACTTGTCGATGAAAGAGGAGAGGACACGATCATGGCGAACACGTTCCACGTCGCGCTCTACGTGAAGGATATGGATGCAGCCATCGCGCGGTACACCAAGCTCCTCGGTCAGGAGCCCGCGAAGGTCCGCCACGACTACGCGAAGTTCGAGATTGCCGATCCGCCAGTCATCTTTTCACTCAACACGGGGGGAGAGCCTGGCACGGCGAGTCACCTCGGCATCCGCTACCCGAGCACCGGCGACGTCGCGTCCGAGATGGCACGCACCAAGCGCGAGGGCCTCGACATGCTGGAGCAGCAAGGGACGACGTGCTGCTACGCGAAGGCGGACAAGTTCTGGGTCCGCGACGCGGACGGCATGCCCTGGGAGATGTACACGCTCCTGGCCGACGCGGAGG
>VBKG01000260.1 GCA_005879585.1 Deltaproteobacteria bacterium
GCATCAACACGCCCGTGGTCGCCGACCTCGACGGCGACGGCCATCCGGAGATCCTGATCGAGACGAACGAGGTGTACGCCGCGACCGGCGACGCGAGCCAGTTCTTCCCGAGCGACCAGGGAACGCCCACGTCGGTGCCGGGCGTCAACACAGGTACGGTGCTGGCGGCGGCGTTCGCGCAGGCGGGCGGGTCGGGACGCGTCTACGCCGTGCACCACGACGGCACGCAGCACGCCGGCGGGCCGTTCGTCGCGGGCTGGCCGATCAAGATCGACGGCCTCGCGATCGACGTGCTGCCGCTGATCGGCCCGGGCCACAACCTGGCCGTCGGCGACCTCGACCCGTCGCCCGGTCTCGAGGTCGCCGCCGCGCTCACCACGTCGAACCTCGCCGTCTTCCGGCCCGACGGCACCCGCATCCGCGACATGGACCCG
>VBKG01000261.1 GCA_005879585.1 Deltaproteobacteria bacterium
GGGCCAGCCGCTGCCCGGCTTCCCGAAGGTGATCGACGACTTCGGGCTCACGACGGTGCCGCTGATCGCGAACGTGGGCGCCACGTCCGACGTCGGCGACACGCTGAACCTGCCCGAGCTCGTCTCGGGCAACGGCCTCTACCTGATCCACGCGTTCGACGCGACCGGACAGGAGCCCGCGGGCTGGCCGAAGCTCACGGGCGGCTGGGTGACGGGACAGCCGGCGGCGGGCGACATCGACGACGACGGCCTCATGGAGATCGCGTGGGCGACGCGCGAGGGCAACTACTTCGTCTGGGACACGCCGGCGTCGATCTGCAACAGCGCGACGACGGCAAACCTCGACGGGCGCGACGGCGCCTACAACCCGCAGGTGAACACCCGGAACAACAACCTCTACGGGGCCGACACGGTGCCGCCGGCGCGCTTTCTGCCGGGCGACATCGCCGCCACCAGCCACGACCGCACGGCGAACTCAATCACGCTCACGACGACCCGCATGCCCGGCGACGACGCCTACTGCGGTCGCGCAGCGCGCTTCGACTTCCGCTTCTCCACCAGCGGGGCGATCACGACGCAGGCGGCGTTCGACGCCGCGCCGGCGGTGGCCTCGGTGCCGGCGCCGCCGGCCGGCAACCACGCGGCGGGAGGGGTGCTCACCGTCGCCGATCCGCGCTTTGCCGGCCAGCTCGTGTTCCTGACGGTCCAGGTGGTCGACGACGCCGGCAACGTCTCGCCGCTCACCGCGGTCGGAAGATTCGACTTCGCGCCGACGTTCACGCTCCGGCGGGCGGCCCTCTACTTCCGCACCGCACCCGGCGGCGGCGACGACCGCCTCGGCCTCACCGCGCTCATCCCGACGACACTCACGAGCTTCGCGCCGGCTACGGATCCGCTGACCCTGACGCTCGCCGACGCCGACGGGACGATCTACACGGCGACTGTTCCGGCCGGCCGGTTCGTCACGAGCCGGAGCGGCCGCCGCCTGACGTTCCGGGACCCGTCGGGGACGATTGCCGCCGGCCTGACGCGCGTGACGCTGGTGACGGCCCGCGGCGGCGTACGCTTCAGCGCTCAGGGCCGCAACCTCGACCTCTCCGGCGCCGACAAGCCCGACATCACGACGACCATCCAGCTCGGTGGGCAACCGTATCGGTCGGCCAACGTGTTCCGCAGGTTGCGCACGCGGCTCCGTTTCCCGTAAAGCAGCGACAGACAAAGGGGGGTTCAAGATGACGTATCGCCGCACGGCGATGTCGTTGGCGCTCACCGCCATCGGCCTCGCCCTCGCCACCGGAGCCGCGCTGGCCCACAGCGAGCGGCCGATTGCCTCGCCACCCCGGCCGGGAAGCGTTCCCGACGGCAACCGCCGGAGCGCGCATACCCTGGTGGTCTGCAAGCCGTCGTCCAAGCCGACGCGCGCGGAGCATGCCGACATTCACCTGCGCCTCAGGACGACGACGGGTGCAGCCCTGGCCCTCGCGCAAGCCCAGGAGGTAGCCTGGCACCGCAACAACCGGCTGTTCAAGAAGTGTCGCTTCGAGCACATCCAGGCGGCCGTCAACGCGGCGTTGAGTGACACGGCCATCGAGGTCATGCCGGGCGTCTACCGTGAGGAGCCGAGCCGCGCGGCGCCCACGACCTCGTGCGGCGATCTCAACTGTGCCTACTCCTACGAGTACCACGTCGCGCACCCGAACGACGCCAATCTTGTCGCGATCCTCGGCAAGACGAACATCACGCTCGAGGGTACGGGCGCCGACCCGCACGACGTCCTCGTCGACGTCGGCTTTGGCAAGGACGTCGGCATCCGCTGCGACCGCTGCACGGGCTTCATCGTCCGGAACCTCTGGGAGCGCGACGCCAACGAGCACGGCATCTACGTCGTCGACTCCGACGGCTACGTGTTCGACCGCACGATCGGCAGCTTCAACGACGACTACTCGCTCTTCTCCTTCGCGTCGGATCACGGTCTCTACACGGACTGCGACGCGAGTGGCTCCGGCGACGCCGGCCTCTACGTCGGCGGGGCGCCCAAGACCCCCGGGCGCGTCAGCACGACGATCCAGCGCTGCAAGCTGCATCACAATGCCCTCGGTTTCTCGGGCACCCAGGGGAACTACGTCGAGATGATCGACAACGAGATCACCGACAATGCGGTCGGCATCTCCTTCGACACCGAGCAGGATCACCCGAACGCTCCGCTCGACCACTGCATGATCGTCAACAACGACATTCACGACAACAACTTCGACATCTACGCGTCCAACTCCGACCGGCCGCCGGGCGGCCCGGCGTACGATCTCCTCCACTATCCGGTCGGTACGGGGGCCTGGATCATCAGCGGCGAGAACTGCACGGTGACCGGGAACCGCATCTGGAACAACCACTGCTTCGGTACCATGCTCTTCGAGAATCCGCTGGAGATGCAGACGTCGGACGGGAACCAGCAGACGGGCAACATCATGGGGGCGGCCGCGGGCGGGGCGAACGGGACGATGTGCGGCACGCCGGGAGCGGACTTCTGGTGGGACGAGAGCGGCACCAACAACTGCTGGCAGGACAACGGCACCGTGACGAGCGATCCGGCCTCGCTTCCCGACTGCTCCCTGCCGAACGCGGGCGCGAACAACCTCCAGAAGGAGCTGCTTCTCGCCTCGTGCCTCATCACCGACGGGAGCACCGGCCAGACGGCGGGCAACTGCCCGTTCGGCACCAGCAACCAGGCTCCCTATCTGAGTCGCGATCAGGCCGAGTGCGGCAACGGCACCGTCGACCTCGGCGAGGACTGCGATCCCGGGTACCCCGCCGGCAGCCTCCCCGAGACGTGCGAGACGCTCGGCCATGGGCCGGGCGCGCTCGGCTGCCCCACGGTCTACGATTCGCCGAGCGGCGCATTCCTCTGCATGTGGGACACGAGCCAGTGCGCCGCCCCGACGTGCGCGCGCTACGGCAAGTCGCGCCTGCGCCTCGGCAACATGGGTGCGCCGAACGGCGATGAAACCCTTGCGTTCACCGGCCGCAAGCTCGACGGCAGCGGCCGCACGTTCAACCCGGTCAGCGAGGACGTCCACGTGGTCGTGCGGGACGACAGCCAGCTCTTCTACCTCGGCCGCATCTCCGCCGGCAGCCCGCACTGGTCGGCCACCGCCGGCCGCTATCGCTACACCGACCCTGCCGGGACCAACGACGGCATCGTCTCGATCGACCTGCGGGGGATCGGCGGCTTGGGCGGTCTCTTCAAGGCCACGATCGGGGTCCGGAACGCGAACCTCGGGGCGGCCGCGACGACGCGCGACGCGTTCGTCACCCTGCGCA
>VBKG01000059.1 GCA_005879585.1 Deltaproteobacteria bacterium
TGCAGGCGCGCGCCTTGTCGCGAGGCGTGCCCGCTGCCATCCTCGCGCCGTGCCGCGCCGTCCACCGCCGGCGGTGGTGAACCGCCTCCCCGGGCTGCTCCGGCGACGGAGCATCTCCTGGGGCGAGCTCGGACGCCGCACCTTGCTGCCGCCGCGGCTGCTCGCGCGCCTGCAGGCGCCGGCGGCGAACCCGCGGCTCGGCGTCGCGTACCGCGTCGCAGCCGCGCTCGGCATGGGGGTGGATCGCATCTGGATGCTCCGGCGGCGTCGCGGACGGAAGGCGCAGGCGTGAGGACGAACGACCTCTCGCGGTTCCTCGCTGCCCGCGGCTGGACCGACGGGCAGCTCGCGGCGCGGACCGCGCTCGATCGCGCGCACGTGAACCAGCTGAAGAACGGCCGCGCGCTCCCCACGGTCGCGACGGCGCTCGTCATCGCCGAAGCGCTCGGCGTCACGGTCGACGCCGTCTTTCCACCCGGGTCGGTCGTCCGCCGGCGCCGGATGCGGTAGCGGCTCACATCATGTCGCCGTTCATCAGCACGTAGTTGGCGGGTGGCGCGGTGCCGCCGCCGCGCACCATGTAGTGGCAGGCGCGAAAAACGCGGAACCCTGCCGCGGTGAGGCCCTCCACGAGTCGCCGGTCGGTGGCCGGCACCAGGGTCCGGACGGTCACGCCGTGGCTCGCGAGCTCGGCGGCGAGCGCGACGACCAGCGCCAGCAGGAGCGCCGGGTCGTCGGCCGATGCCGAGCCGAGATACCCGGTGCCCCGGAAGCCGATGCCGAGCGCATAGCCGACCAGCGCCGTCGGCGACTCGGCGACGAGCGCCCGTCCCCGGCCGAGGTAGAGGTCGACGTTCTGGGGGCGTGGCGCGCCGAATACGCGAGCGTCGCGCGCCACGAGGCGCGCCCGGTCGTCGGCGACCGCCGGGCGTACCACCACCGTGCGGGGCGCTGGCGCCGGCGCCACGGCCGTCCCGGCCGGCAGCTCGAGGTCCAGCAGCGGTGCCACCACGCGGAACCCGGCATGCAGGTAGAGGCCGAGCGCCTGGCCGTTGAAGCTCTCGTGGACCAACCGAACCTGCGGGACGCCGCGGCCCGCGAGCTCGACGGCGCGCTCGAGCAGCCGGCGGCCGATCCCGCGTCCCTGCACGCGCGGATCGACGGCGATAGGGCCGATCGTCGCCACGGGGCCGCGCGGATGGACCCACGCGAGGCCGACCACCTCCCCCTCGTCCTCGGCGAGCGTGCCGCCGAGCGGATCGATGGTGAGCAGATGGCGGATGTAGCCGCGGCTCTCCGCGGGCGACGCGATGCCGGGCTGCAGACCGTGCGCGAGCGCGACCCGGTAGAAGGCGACGAAGTTGAGATCGCCCACCCGCTCGACGTCGCGTTGCTCGACGGCCCGGAGCGTGAGGCCGGTCACGGGCGGGGCGCGTGCCGCCCTTCTTCGGGCGGCGGGGGCTCGGGCGTGAGGAACGCGAGCCCATGCGGACGTGCGGGTCCGGTGTCGCCGTGCGGCCACCGCTGGCGGTTGAAGTCGACCCCCACCTCGCCGGTCAGCTCGTCACGAAAGCCCTCGTCGAACCAGAGGTGCCCGGTCGCCCGGTCGAGCCGCACCATGTACACGCGACGGTCGCCGTCGCGCTGGTAGCCCGGCACGTCGATCGTGTAGTCCGCGACCGCCAGGCGCGCGCCGTCGGCGCTCATGACGAGCCCGCTCGGCCCGCCGGCACGGGCGCGCGAATTGTCGCCGGGATCCCGATCGAACCGCACGGCCCCGGCAGGCTTCGGATGCCACCGATCCGCGAGGTCGAGCGCGACGAGGCGATTCTTCCCGGTGAGTGCCCCGACGTACCAGCGATCGTCGGGCGTGAGCGCGCTGTCGCCACCGAGCGAGTCCGCGCCGAAGTCGTAGACGAGCTTGAACGCGGCGACCGCCGTCTGCACCGAGTCCGACGCGTAGAGCGCGCCGCCTTGCGCGGTGTTCACGTAGACCATGGGCTCGTGGTGCAAGAACTGGACGGTCGCCGGTGCGAGGTTCTCCTCCCCGCGCGGGCCCGCTTCGAGGACGACCGTCTTCAGGAGCTGCAGGTCTTGCAGGCGCCACACCTGCACGCTGATTCCGGGCATGGCCTCGCCGCGCGTGAGGGCGGTGTACCCGTGGCCGCGGTTGGTCGTGACCAGGCGGTCGAGCGCCGGCGCGGCCGCGGCACCAGCCGGCGCGATGATCAGGCCTCGGGCGGCCGGGTCCGCCGCGGGGATCTCGCGTACGGGCTGGCCGTCCGCAGTCAACTCCGCGAGCCCGCCGGCCGCCGTCAGCAGCTCCACGGGGTCGCCGCGATAGCGCGCGGGATCGACACAGGTCGCCGCGACACGGCCGCTCGGCAACGAGACGAAGTCGTGCGGACCCCACAGCCGGCGCTGCGGGCCGGCGTCGTCGACGGCCATGAGCCGTCCCGCGAGCGGCTGCCGGAGGTCGAACACGAAGGTGCGATTGGTCAGCAGCCCGCCCGCGAACAGCCGCCGATCGGCGCGCGGCTCGCGGTTCACGTCGTGCGGCTCGTTGCCGCGCGACCGTACCGGATACGTGCGCAGCACCTTGCCGTACGTGGCCGACGTGGGATCGGCGTCGATGACGGCGAGGAAATCGCTGTTCTGCCGGTCGGCGTCGCCGGCCCATACGGCGAGGTAAGGCTCGCCGATGAAGAGCGGCGTCTCCGGCCGGCGCCGGCAGCCCGCGAGGAGTGCGAGCACGGCAATCGCCGCCACCGCCGCCGTTCGCCGAATCCGATGCCCGGACACGTTAGGTGTAGAGCCCGCCGTTCGGGCTCACGACCTGCCCGGTGACGAAGCTCGCCTCGTCGGAGACGAGGAAGAGCGCCACCGCGGCGATCTCGTCGGGCGTGCCCGTGCGGCCGAGCGGCGTCCGCAGCGTCGTCATCTGGCGGAGAAACGGCGGAATGTCCGCCGTCATCGGCGTCTCGATGAAACCGGGCGCGATCGCGTTCACTCGGATGTTCCCGGAGCCGGCCTCCATCGCCACGGATTTCGTGAAACCGATGATTCCCGCCTTGGCCGCCCCGTAGTGCGCGAGCCCCGGAATGCCGGCGAGCCCCGCCACGGATGCCATGTTGACGATCGCGCCCGAGCTCTTCGGCTCCATGATGCGCAACGCCGCCCGCGTACAGTAGAAGGTGCCGAACAGATGGATCTCGATCATCCGGCGCCATTCCTCGTCGTCCATGCGGCTCGTCACGCCGAGCGAGCGGCGCGCCCCCCCGAGGACCTCGCCTGCCACCGCGACGAGATGATCCTGCAGCCCGGGCGACAGCTCGCCGATACCGGCGTTGTTGCAGAGGATGTCGACCGTTCCCCACTCCGCCGCAACGCGCGTGAACAGCGCGTCGACCTGGGGACGGTCGGCGACGTCTGCGCGGTGCCCGCGCGCCGTCCCGCCGCCGGCCACGATCGCCCGCGCCACGCGCTCCGCCCCCTCCCCGTTCAAATCCACCACGGCGACGCGGGCGCCCTCGGCCGCAAACCGCTCGACGATCGCACGGCCGATGCCCGAGGCACCGCCCGTGACCACGGCCACGCGTCCCCTGAGCATGTTCATGGCAGGTTCCTCTACAAGGGACGGCGCATCATGTCCACGCCGGCGCGTCGCGCCCGAGAGCGCCGGCCGCCAATGTTGTCTAGCTAGCTGATGTCGGACAATTCGCGGCTGGACGCCCAGCATCGCCGGCTGCTCGGCCTCCTCGGCCTCGCCATCCTCTTCGAGGGGTACGGCCGGTCGGTGGTGAGTGTCCTCTTGCGGCCCATCGGGGAGGACCTCGCCGTCCCGGGGCCGCAGCTGTCCTACGCGCTGGCCGCCATCAGCGCCGGCGCGCTCGGCGTCCTCCTCCTCGGCCATCTGACCGACCGCTTCGGCCGGCGGCGGCTGCTGCTCGGCTGCGTGCTCGTCTACTCGTTGCTCGGCGCCGCGACGGCGACCGCCACGACGCTGGCGGCGCTCGTCGCGTGGCAGGGGGCTGCGCGGATGTTCCAGGAGGGCGCGCTCGCCGCGGCGGTGGTGATCGCGGTCGAGGAGACGCCCGCGAGCCACCGCGGACTGGCGCAGGGCGTCCTCGGCGTCGCCAACTCGGTCGGTTCGGGGCTCGCGGCCTTTCTGCTGGCCTTCATCGAGCTCTTTCCGGGCGGCTGGCGCGGCCTCTGCGCGGTCAGCGTGCTGCCGCTCCTGTTCGTCCCCTTCCTGCGCCGAACGATACCCGAGAGCCGACGCTGGACAGGGGGCACCCATCCGCGGCGCCGGTTCGTGCCCGCCGCCTACCGCGGAAGGCTGCTCGCCGGGCTCGCGGTGTTCTTCCTCGGCATGAGCTACGACGTCGCGGGCTTCGCGTTCACGGCATTCTGGCCGATGAGCCGCCACGGATGGTCCGCAGCCCGCACGAGCGCCCTGATCATCGTCGCGGGCGGTATCGGGTTGCCGGGGTTCTGGGTCGGCGGACGGCTGACGGATCGGATGGGGCGGCGGCGGTCGGCGGCCCTCTTCCTCGTCGGCCTTGCCCTGGCCGAGGCGGCGTTCTTCCTCGGCGGGTCGGGAGCGCTCTGGCCGAGCTTCACCGCCATGGTCTTCTGCCAGGCCGGCAAGACCACCGTCCTCCGCTCGTGGGCGCCCGAGCTCTTTCCGACGAGTCTCCGCGCGACAGCGTCGTCACAGCTCGCCGCCGGTGGGGTTCTCGGCGCCATGGCGGGGCTCGCAGCGGCCGGCGCCCTCGGCGCTGCTCTCGCGGACATGGGGCTCGCGATCACGCTCGTCGCAACGGCGGGCGTCGCCGCCGCGGTGCTCGCTTACACCTGTCTGCCGGAGACGGGCGGCGTGGAGCTCGAGGTCGCGTCGCCCGAGACCCCGTAGCGCTTTCTACCCGCCGATCGCGCCGAGGAGGGCCGGCACGTCCGGCGATCCCCACCCCGTCGTCAGATCGTATCCGCGGTGCGCAGCGAACCCCGGCCGGAGCTTGCCTTTGAGCCGCACGGTGGTGGAGCCCTGGGTGACGTCGTGAAAGACGGCGGGACCGCCGTGCGCCTGGAGGCGCCCGAGACGGTAGAGCGTGGGGTTCAGCAGGCCGAGCGGCTGTCCGCGCGCCTGGGCGAGCAACGCAACGATGCCCGCCCAGGCTGGAGCCGCCGCACTCGTGCCGCCGATGCAGCACACCAAGCGCGACCCGACGCCGATCGGGTAGTCGTCGGCCGGTGCGGCGACGTCGGGTACGGCGCGGCCGGTGCCACCGCGCTGGTAGAACGGGCGCGGAAAGAACGTCGCGCGGCCGCCGCCGCTCGCCGCCGAGCCTGTGTTCCAGGCCCGCTCGCTGCCGTAGCCGACGGCGTTGCCGGCGGCGTCGCGCACCGGGTCGACCTCGGTCCCGCCGACGGCGGTGACGTGGGGCGAGGCGGCGAGCACATCGGCCTCGCGGCGATCGCAGTTGATTGCTCCGGTGTCGCCCGACGCCACCAGCACGGTCTGCCCCTGCGCCGCGGCCTCGCGGAACAGCACGTCGGTGGCGCGCGCGAGGCGCTGCAGCATCCGGTGAGAGCTGCACACCGCGAGCGAGATGCTGATGATCGGCGCCGGATTGACGTTCACCTGGCGGCCGAGGATCACGAGGAGGTCGGATCCCCGCACGACCTCGATCTCCGCCGCGGGCGCCACTGCGCCGGCCCACGTAACGTCGAGCGTCGCCTCGGTCCGGAAGGACGGATCGACGTTCGGACCGGGATCGTGGCCGGCGATCACCGTCTTCACCGTCGCTGGCGGGAGGCCGAAGAACGCGCGGAAGTTGGCCACCGCCGTACCATCGGCGTCGCCGAGAGCGGGCACGCTGATGCGCTGCCCGGCGCCCGTGAGAGGCGCCACCGTGGGCGCGTCGAGGCCGTACATGCGGCGAAAGTCCGCCGGCGAGATGTAGAAGCGGTTTCCCGGCGTGCGGGCGGCGGGCCGGATGGCGAAGCGCGGCACCGTTCGCGCGCCGTCGAGCCCGAGCACGTCGAGCGCGCCCAGCTCCGCAGGCACCACCGGCGGGCGCGACGCCCGGAAGCGGCCGTGCGCGCGCCCGAGGCGCACGCCGAACGTCCGCGCGACGGCATCCGGCGGGCCGTCGAACTCGATCAGGGTGCGGTCGGCGTAGCGGTGGCGTACGCGAAGGCCGTTCGCGCGCAACCAGCGTGCCGCACGCCGCACGGACGCAGGCGGCGCGCCGAAGCGTTGCCCGAACTCGTGCGGATCGAGCCAGTGGCGATGCGACCGCGCGATGAACCGCTCGAGCCCATGTGCGTCCCGCCCGCGGAGAACGAGAAGCAGTGGCTGGGTGCGCTCCTGCCCCCGGGCGACGCCTCCGAGCAGCACGGAGAGCACGGCGGCGACGAGGCCGAGCCGGCGCATCCGGCGGATAGTACGCGCCCGGCTCGCGGGCGCAACATGAAAGTCGGGCCTCGGCGCCGGGAAATACCCGGCGCGTCGCGGCGGAAAACCCGCGGTTCAGGCGGGCAACGCGAGCCGGACGCCCTCGGCGCTGACGACGCCGCCGCCGAGGTAGTGGCCGCGGGCCTCCTCGTCCGTCAGCACCTCCCGGCGTGCGCCCGGCATGCGCCGCTGCCAGATGCCGCCGAGCATCGGATGGCGCCCGGCGCGATAGCTGTAGAAATAGTAGAGGTGCTGGCGCCACATCGCCGACCGCGCTGCCCAGCTGAGACCGGGCACCCGGTGCACCGTGAACAGCAAGCGGAGCGTGTTCCGCGCCGAGTAGAACGTGAGATACGCCTCGCGGTACGCGCGCACCACTTCCTCCGTGGTCATCCGCGGATGGTGCGAGACCATGTGCTGCGAGTCGTAGTTGTTGAAGTCCCAGTCGAGAATCGTGCCGTCGCGCACCGCACGATCGTGGTCCTCCGTCCCGGGCAGCGGCGTCACGACGAAGAACGACGCCAGGTCGACGCCGACGTCGAGCAACCACTCGGCCGACTGGCGCCCGCACTCGGGGTCATCGAAGGGGAAACCGATCATGTAGCCGCAGTGGACCGCCACGCCGTGCGCATGCCAGTTCCGGACGACGCGCCGGTACTTCTCCTTCACGGCGAGGAGCGCCTGGCCCGCGGTGTCGTCCTTCCGCCGGCGCTGCTCCTTGTCGAGATTCTGCACTTTGGTCGCGGCGAGGAGGTTCTGCGGGTTGAACGTCTCGAATCCGACGAACGCCGAGTAGCACCCGGCGGCGGCAGCGAGCTCGAGGAACCGCTCGCACTTCCGCCGCTGCGACGACGGCACCTCGCCGGGGGCGAGGTCGCCGAAGGCAGCCGCCTCGGCGTCGACCTGCATCATGAAGGAGAGGTCGTGCCCCTCACGGCGGTATGCCGCCATGCCTTCGAGGATCGGCTCCCACGTGGGGCTCCGGAAGAAGTCGTCGTCGACGATGAAGAGCGAGCGGATTCCATGCCGGTCACCGGCGTCGCGGATCCAGCGCACCACCGCTTCGGGGTCGCGGGCGCGCATCGTGCGGCCCATGACGTTCTTCACGCTGCAGTACGAGCACGTAAACGGGCAGCCTCTCGACGTGTCGACGGTGGTCATGGTGGAGGAGGCGAAGCGGTGAAGATACGGGTCGCTGATCGCCGGGAGCTGCGCGTCGGTGATGACTGGCACGGTGATCTCGCCGGAGCCCGTCTTGGCGCGGATCCCGTCGGTGACGCTGTAGGTCCGACGCAACCGGCCGGCGATGTAATCGTCGAGCAGCTCGCACCAGATGGTCTCCGCCTCGCCGACGACGGTCGTGATGCCGCAGTCCTCGAGAAAAGTCCGTGTCTCGGGATAGCCGCTCACGTGGAAACCGCCGACGAGCACCGGGAACCCCGCCCGGCGGAACCGCAGCGCGAGATCGCGGCCGCGCGGGTACTGATTGGTCTGCACGCCGGCGAGCCCGATGATGACCTCCACGCCGTCCTCGAGGGCTTTCTCCTGGATGGCGCGGATCGTGTCCGGCAGGATCGGCCCGTCCACCTGCTCGTCCCAGAGCACGGTCTCGAGGTAGATGCCCTGCTCGCGGTGCAGCTCGTTGTATGTGTCGTTGAGCGCCGCCAGGACCGTGAGGGTGTTGTTCGGCAGCACGCCCTTCCAGAACCACTGGACCCAGCCGGCGTCGTCGTACTTCGACGGCTTGATGAAATAGACACGAAGCGTTCGACACACGACCGGCTGCGCGCGCGGCTCGACCGTCGCGGGCACGGCGTCGGCCACGGCGCCGAGGTCATGCGCGCTCGCGGCAGCCCGCCGAAAGAGGATGCCGACGAGGAGCACGACGGCGCAGCCGAGTACGGCGGCGATCAGGAACATGGGAGGCCTCCTTGCGTGTCGAGAACCGGTGGGTCTTGTAGCGAGCCCTTACGCACGGTGTCAATGCCGGTCAGGTACCGCACACGGCACGCCGTGCCGCGTCGAACTAGAAAATGTGACTGAGGGTGTGCTGCACAGATGTGCACGCGAGCGCAACATTCTCGCCACCGCGTCGTCGCGTGGGCGGGCCGATCCCGTCGATGGCAGGGCGATGCCGGCTGGCACGCTCTAAGCATTCAGATGTCCGCCGACTTTCATGACGCACCGTTCGAGGTACCATGCCTACGCCGTCACATCGGGTGATTCGGGCGGGCCTCAGCAGGCCGCGCGTGCACGCGGTCCTGCTGCTCGAGCAGATACGCCATGGCCAGCGGCTCCTCGGCGACCTCGGTCGCGGCGCGCCCGCTGCGGCAGGAGATGAGTACCTCGCCTGGCACGAGTACAACCAGCATCTGTTGCGGCTCCTGCGCGCCGGCGACGCGACCCACCAGCCGCCGGAGCTCCTGCACACCGAACATCGCCTCGCCGGGTCCGCACTCCTGGACGACCTGAAGGCGGAGCTTCGTGCGCTCGAATCGGTCGCCACGCATCTGGATGACGTCCCCAGCGGCGTTCGAGACCGCCTGTTCGTGGACGATCGCCAGCCGAAGGTGCTGGTCGTGCACGGCCGGAACGTCTCGGCCAGGGAGGCGGTCGCGCGTTTCCTGATGAAGCTCGGCCTCCGGCCGATCCTGCTCGACGAGCAGGCCGGTCACGGTCGCACGCTCATCGAGAAGCTCGAGGGTCATGCGCCGGCCTCCTTCGCCGTCGTGCTGCTCACCGGCGATGACGTGGGTGCGCTCGCGAGCGACCGCCGGCATCTCCGACCACGCGCCCGTCAGAACGTCATCTTCGAGCTCGCCTTCTCGATCGCGCATCTCGGTCGCGAGCGCGTCTGCGCCCTGTACGAGGACGGCGTCGAGCTGCCGTCGGATTTTCGCGGCGTCGAGTATCAGCCGTTCGACGGCGGCGGCGCCTGGAAATCGAAGCTCGCCCGCGAGCTGCACGCCGCGGGCCTCGGGTTTGACCCGCTGAACCTGCTTTAGCGACGCGGCGTCTGCCGGGTCCGCTGACGGTAGATGCCCTTCAGGAACAGATCGGTTGTCGCCTTCTCCATCCGCCCCATGCCCGTATCCCCGAGCAGCGACGTACCCAGATACCGCTCCAGCGTCGGCGCGAGAAGGAAGGCGCCGACGTTGATGAGGATCAGATGTAACGCCGCCCATTCGAGATCGAGCTCCTTTCGCAGCAGCCGCTTCGCGAGCAGCCGATCGAGCTGCGCGCGCGCGACGAGGAGCAGCCGGTCGAGTAGCTCCCGCCCCGGCGCATCCGCCTCGAGCAGCGACCGCCCGATGTAGGCGAACACCGCCGGGTTGGCCCGGATGAACGCCGCGATTCGCGACCCGAGCTTTCTCGCATTCTCCTCCGGCGAGCCCTCGACGATCAGATCGCCAAACGATTCGACGGCCCGGCGCATCACGAAGGCATCGACGGCCTGGCGGAGACCAGCTTTCGATCGGAAATGATGCTGTACCAGCCCGGGAGACACACCGGCCGCCTTCGCGACGTGGCGGATCGACGCCGCGGCGACCCCGCGCGCCGCGAACTGGCGCAACGCCGCGTCGCGGATCCGAGCCGCCCCGGTGAGATCGGACGGGGGGATTGCCATACGATTGTATCGGAGCCTATACGATCGTATGGGCACCCGCCAGGCGAACGCGATCGGCGGTCGCCTCGACGCCGCAACCGGGGTTCTCTTCGTGGTTCTCATGACGGTGGCCCTCCTGCTTCCCGGTCAGCCGCCGAAGGCGGAGGATCCGGTCGAGACGATCACCGCCGTGCTGGTCGACCGTCGCGGTGCCTTCCTGGTCGGTGGCTACCTGGCGGGCCTGGCCACGATGGCTTACCTCTGGTTTCTCGGCAGCGTCCGCGAGTATCTGCATGGGCGCGGCGGGCATGGGTCGGCGAGCGCGGCCACCGCCGGCGGCGTCTTCGCGATCACGGCCATGCTGGTGGGGATGCTGATGTTCAGCGGGGTGGCGTTCGTCGCGGCCCGTCTCGGTGAGCAGGCAGTCGTGCGGGCAATGACCGACATCGGCAACTCGGTGATCGAGGTGAGCAAGTTCGGCTTCGCGGTCTTCGTGCTCGGGGTTCTACGCGCCGCGCGCGGGAACGGTGGCCTTCCACGGTGGCTCGTCCGACTCGGGCTCGTCGCGGTCCCGGCCCTCCTCGTGAGCGCGGTCGCGCTATTCGTCGACCGCGGGCCGTTTCAGTTCGGCGGCGTGATCGACCTCGGCGGGTCGGTCCCGGCACTTCTCTGGATCGTCGGCCTGAGCTTCGTGATGATGCGGGCTGGGCCGCGGACGGTGGCGATGCCGTGACGACCGACCTCACCATGCTGACGGCGAGCGCCGTTCTCACCGGACTGTTGGTTCTTCCCGACGGTCTCGCCATGTGGACGAACTGGCGCGTCACCGAGGTGCTCGGAAACCGGCACACTCCCCCTCCGCTGCCACCCTGGGCGGACCGCGCCAAACGCGCGCGCGCGAACATGCTCGAGAACTTTCCCCACTTCGCCGCCTTCGTCCTCACCGCGCATCTCGCTGGCGCCTCGAATCACTACACCGCCCTCGGCGCGACCATCTTCTTCTGGGCCCGCCTGGCCCACGCGCTCCTCTACATCGCCGGCATCTGGCAACCGCGCGCCATCGCCTACTTCGCCGGCGTAGCCGGCGAGATCCTGATCGTCGCCCAGTTGATCCGCACCTGACACCGCGCCGCCCGCGCCACCTCCTCGAGCCTTCATCCCCACACAACGAAGGCGCGTCGAGCGCGGGACGCGTCCCGCGCCGTGCCGCGACGCGCGTTGCGGGAGCGGGGGGGCCGGAGCGGCGACCCGCAGCCTCCGCGCGCGCGTGCAGATTCGGGGGGACGCTCCAAGTTCGAGGCGCGCGTGAGGCGAGGACCGGAGCCGAGCCGGCCCCCCCGCTCCCGCGAACCGAGCCGCAGCGGGACGTTTTCTCAGTGATACATCTCGAGCAGCTCGATCAGCCCGAGGCTCTTCATGCCGTCGAACAGGTAGCCCTTCACTTCCTTGACCGTACCCATCGACGTCACGTCGCGCGCGATGGCGCGCGCGGCCGCATACGAGACGGAGCGGACGACGCGCTTGATCACCGGAATGAAGAACGGCCCCATCGAGAGGTCATCGAGGCCGAGGCCCAGGAGCACGATCGTGCACAGCGGATCGGACGCCATCTCGCCGCACATCCCCGCCCACTTGCCGGCGCCCTTCGCCGCCTGCACGGTCTCGTGGATCGCCGACAGGACGGCGGGGTGCAGTGGCTCGTAGAGCTGCGCGACCTTCCGGTTGTTGCGGTCGACGGCGAGCAGGTACTGGATCAGGTCGTTCGTGCCGATCGAGAAGAAGTCGACCTCACGGATCAGATTCGTGGCCATCCAGACCGCCGACGGCGTCTCCACCATCATGCCGATCGGCATGTTGGGCTCGAAGTCGCGGCCTTCGCGGCGTAGCTCCTCCTTCGCTTCCTCGAGCAGCTCCTTCGCACGCCGGATCTCCTCGAGGCTGGAGATCATCGGGAAGAGCAGGCGGACCCGTCCGAGCGTTCCCACGCGCAGGATGGCCCGGAGCTGCACCTTGAAGAGATCCGGCATCTCGAGCGAGATGCGGATCGACCGCCAGCCGAGGAACGGATTCTCCTCGCGCGGCAGGCGCATGTAGCCCGGGTACTTGTCGGCGCCGACGTCGAGCGTCCGGATGGTCACCGGCCGGCCTTCCATGGCGCGCACGAGGCGCGCGTAGAGCTGGTACTGCTCGTCCTCGTCCGGGAACTCGCGATAGGTGATGAACGGGAACTCGGTGCGGTAGAGCCCGATGCCCTCGGCCCCGTGCCGATGCGCGAACATCAGGTCGGCGAGCAGACCGATGTTCGCGTACATCGACACCCGTCGGCCGTCGAGCGTCTCGGCCGGCAGGGCCTTGATGCCCTCGAGCTCGCGGTTGAAGGCGCGGTACTCGCGCGCGATGCGGTCGTACTCGCGCGACACGTCGGTGGCGGGGTTGACGTAGACGACGCCGGAGTTGCCATCGACGATCAGCTGATCGCCCTCGTGCACGGTCTCGATCAGGTGCTCGACACCGACGACGGTGGGGATCTCGAAGGACTTGGCGAGGATCGTGGCGTGTGAGGTGACGCCGCCGGTGGCGAGGACGATGGCGCACAGGTGGTCGTGCTCGACCAGCGAGAGGTCCGAGAGGGTCAGCTCCTGGGCCACGAGGACGCTGTCCTTCGCGAGCGGGTGCTCGGGCTCCTCGATGCCGAGCAGGTTCCGCAGGATGCGGAGCCCCACGTCCTTCAGGTCGACGACGCGGTCGCGCAGGTAGCCTGCCGACATGCGCTCGAAGGCATCGAGATACTCCGCGACGACGCGCTTCAACGCCGCTTCGGCGACGAGGCCGTCGGCGATCGCCTCCTCGACCTTCTTCGTGAAGCTCCGGTCCTCGAGCATCATGCGGTGCGCGTCGATGATGCTCCAGTCGAACTCCGGCAGCCGCGTGGCAAGCCGTCCGCGGAGGCTCTCGAGCTCGACGGCCGACTCGGCAATCGCGCGCCAGAACCGCTCGCGTTCGGCCTCGGGATCGTCGGACCGCCGTTCGTCGATCAGCGCGAAGCTGACCGGCGGCTGGAGGAGGTGCACGCGGCCGTGTCCGAAGCCGGGCACGGCCGGCAGTCCCGCGAGCCGCGCCTGGCCGCGCCCCCGCGCGCCCGTCTCGGGGCGCTCTGCCGTCTTCTCGTAGGCCTGCAGGCGCTTGATCGCCGCGACCATGCGGCGGCGGTACTCGCGACGCTCCTTCTCCTTCGACTTGAGGTCCTCGAGGAGCCGCGCCTGGACGATGATGCCGCCCACCTGGCCGGCGATCGCGCGCAGGAGCCGCATCTCGTGACGCGAGAACCGGCGGCGGCGGAGCGTCTGGACCACCAGCACGCCCATCGGCGTGCCGCGCTCGGCGATCGGGACGCCGACGAAGGAATGGTATTTCTCCTCGCCGGTCTCCGGGAAGTACTTGTACCGGGGATGCGCGATGGCATCGACCGTCATCACCGGCTCGCCCTTCTCGATCACCATACCGGTGAGACCTTCCTCGACGCTCATCGTCACCTTGCCGACGGCGCTCTTCTCGAGCCCCGTCGTCGCCCAGAGCGTGAGGCGCTGCGCGCGCGGGTCGAGGATGTACAGCGAGCACACCTCCGTCCCCATGCGCTCGGCGACCACCTCGACGATGCGCTGGAGCGTCTCCTTGAGATCCTCCGAGCGCGCGGTGATCGCGCTGACGTCCTCGAGAACGGTGAAACCGTGGGTGCGGCCGGGCTTCGCCCGGCTGGGGCGCGCACGGCGGCCCTTGCGGCTCTCGGCCTCCATCGCGGCCCGGCGATCTTAGCGGGACGCCTGCAGACGGACAACGGCGGGCGTCGCGTGACCGCGCCCGGCGTCGCACTCGACGACCCTCGCCCGCGAATGGAAGCGACAGCTCGACGCCGGGAACGCCGTTCCGCCGCACGGCCCCCGCGTCGGATCGAGGACGAGCTCGGCGTCGAGCGACGGGTCGCTCGTGCCGAGCCCGTACGACCCCCTCCGGCCCTTGAGGACGACGCTGACGCGACCCGAGGATCCGGCACGGACCTGGACGCCCGCAATGCCGGCCGGTGGCGACGCCGTCCGATCGACGTACGACCATCGGCCAGGCCGCCGCCGCTTCCACCCTTTCCCGGCACGAGCGTCG
>VBKG01000262.1 GCA_005879585.1 Deltaproteobacteria bacterium
TGTGATCCTGCGCCGTTATCTCGGTACGCGTACAGCTGTCGTCTCGCTTGGTGTCTACCTGCCGCTCGTGTTCTGCGTAACCGAATTCCGAACGCTCGACGCCCCGAACGCCATCCCACTGCCAGCGATACTCTACTGGGGGGGTATCCTGTTGTTCTTGGAGTTTCGCGCCGCGATCTTCGCCGTGCTCGCATCGTTCGCGTTGGCCGCGTGCTCCACGATCTACATACTTTTCCTTGTCGTCGTGCCGTTTCATCTTGGTATCGTGGCGCTGTGGGCGCGCAGGCCGCGACTAGGCGTCGCTGCCTCGTGCGTAGCATTCGTCATTCCATTTTGTCTCGATTCGCTGGACGCCGCTCGCGCGGCCGCTCAAAGTTTATTTCGGCCTTCGGCCGGAGCCGTCGCTATGGCGGTTGGCGGGGCGCTCTTCGTACTGGCCGTGCGAAGGCTCAGACGGAACGATCTGCTCGGGTCGATGTCGCAAGTCGCGCGGATCGGTACGGTCATGACAGGCGCGTTGCTCTATTTGACACTGACCGCTTGGGTGGCCTCTGTCTTCTTTCGTCTGCCGGTTCCCCCAGAGTCGAGATACTTTGCACCGGCCAGCTTTCCGCTGTTGTTCGTTTGCAGTGCATCAATTCCCGCGCTGGGGCGGCGGGCTTTCGTGGTGCTGATAGGAGTCGAGGCGGTGGCGCTGCTGCTGTTGCCGTTCGCGCCGGAGGCACCGCTTTCCGGACGAGGGCCGCTGGTCCTCATCATGACGGCGTTTGCGCTGACGGCCGCCGTATCAGCAACGATTCGGCGCGGCATGCTTTTGCCCTTCCGATCTTCCTTCGGCATGGTTCTGCTTGTCGCTTTTGCCGTCGGCGTGACTGTTCCGGACTTTTTCAAACCATCGCGGGCCGAGAAACATGCATTTGTGTTGTGGGAGGGCGAGCGGATCGTGTCGGCGCTCTACGGCAAAGGATACACGTACCCGGAAGTATTCGGGTCGCTGGAGGGACCGGCGGCAAATACCGTTTTGGCACTGGCCGCGTCCCTCGACCCGGATCTCTTCGGGAAGCCGGCATTTCCTGTCGAACCGGACTTCTCGCTTTTGCTTCTCAAAGTACCCCTGACCGGGGCTGCCCAAACGAAGGGAGTGATTGCGGCGATTCCAGTCGATCGAATCCGTGCGGCAATCGTGGTGCGTCAGGACCGGTCGTTCGTCGATTGGATTCGTGCCGAAATCTGCCGCACGGCGCATGGGCAAGCATCGAGGCCGGGGGACTGCATCCGGATTGTTCCGGATGCACCGTTGCTGCATCTCGGGGAGTATGTTGCGATCAGGGACACAGCTTCTCCCCAGAGTGACAATCGTGTTCACGGCACGGAGCACTTTGCTCGGCCCAGCTGGAGATGGCCCGAACCCGGGGACGGTGCTCGCCCGGGTGGAAACACGGAAGGGCCCCTGTACGTCAGGATTCCGGTTCGCACTCCCGGCCGCGGCATCGCTCACGTTCTGCGCGGCGGCGGCATAGTGCCTGACGCAACGTGGCGCTTCCTGGACGTGAAGGGCGTGGAGTTCGAGGGTGATCTGCCGGGCGCGCAGATCCGTTTCCCGGACACTCATGCGTCGAGCGGTGTCGTGGATGTGGAGGTTCGTGGGATTGGGAATCATCCTCCATGGGAATGGCTGCGTCACTTCATCGAGGTAACGGAGGAGAATGCGCATCTATTGGAGCAGTACGAGGGAAGTACCTGATGCGCGAGGAAACCGCAGCACGCGTCATCGCTGCTCACCCCGACGTCGTGGCGTTTACCTCGTACAGCAACACACACCGGTGGGCGGTCGACGTGGCGCGCGCGGTCAAGCGGGAGTGTGAGGCGCCGATTGTCTTTGGCGGACCCCACGTGTCGGCCGTGCCGGAGCGGGGCATTCTCGAGCCGTCGATCGATGCCGTCGTCGAGGGGGAAGGTGAAGGCGCACTGCTCGATCCGCTCGAGTGCACCGAAAAGCGCGGATTCGGGCGCACGGACATCTCGAACTGCACATTCAAAGGCGATCCGAGACCGGTGCGGAACCGTGTCCGTCCGCTCCTGAGCGATCTCGACACGCTGCCCCAGACCCCCGTCGCGGCGCGGATCTGGGGCCTACAAAACTACCGCTCCTGCCTCTCGCGGCAGAACCGGATTACCCAGGCGACGATATCGCGCTCGTCGATCGAGGTCGTGAAGACCGCCTGCTCCTGCTGGAGAGAACGCCATGAGGCCCTCATGAAGGTCTGCCTCATCCGTCCTCCAACACTGATGAGCGGTTCCTCGGCGACCGACACGCTGCCACCTCCTTTGAACCTCGCGTACCTCGCTGGGGCGTTGCGGAAGGCGGGGCACGAGCCTTTCATCGTCGATGCCGTGGGTGAAAGCCCCTCGAACTTCGTTCCGCTCGGAAACTCGCGCTCGCTGCGAGGCTTGTCGTTCGATCAGATCGTCGCGAGGATCCCGGAAGACACCGCCCTCATCGGAGTCACTTGCATGTTTTCCGCGGAATGGGTGCCGATCCGCGCGCTTTTGGCGAAAATCCGCGAAGCTTTCCCCGGCCGGGTGATCGTCGGCGGCGGCGAGCATTTCACGGCAGCCGCCGAGCTCAGTCTCGAGCAAAGCCCCGCGCTGAGCGCCTGTGCGCTCGGCGAAGGGGAGGAGACGCTGGTCGAACTCGCGAACGCCTTGAAAGAGGGCCGCGAGCTCGGAACCGTCGCGGGTCTCGTGATCCGCGAAAACGGCCGCACGGTGCGCACCGGAAAGCGCTCCCGGATCAAGAACGTCGACGACCTCGCGCGGCCCGCCTGGGATCTCGTTCCGCTGCGGAATTACTTCGACAACGGCATGAGCTACGGCGTGAACCGCGGGCGCAGCATCCCGATGCTCGCCTCGCGGGGCTGTCCGTACCAGTGCACGTTTTGCTCGAGCCCCTTGATGTGGACGACGCGCTGGATCGCGAGAAGCCCGGGAGAAGTTGCCGACGAGATCGAAGAGTACGTTCGTCGTTACGACGTCCGGAACGTCGACTTTTTCGACCTCACCGCGATCATCCGGCGCGACTGGGTCATTCAATTCTGCAAGGAGCTTGTCAGACGAGGGATACGCCTGACCTGGCAGCTGCCGAGCGGCACGCGTTCCGAGGCGATCGACGCCGAAGTCTCGCGCTGGCTTTACCGAGCGGGCTGCCGTAATCTTGCGCTCGCTCCCGAGAGCGGCTCCGAGAGAATACTGAAAAAAACCAAGAAACGCGTAAAAATCGCGAACCTCTTGCGGACCACCAGAGACGCGGTCCGCGAAGGATTGAATGTGAAACTTAATATCATCGTCGGCTTTCCCGACGAAACGCATTCCGACATCTGGAAGACCTTCTGGATGATGCTACGGCTGAGCTTCCACGGGGCGCACGACGTGATGGTCGGCTCCTTCGCCCCTTATCCGGGAACGGAACTGTACGACCGACTCGTCGACGAAGGGAGAATCACGCATTCCGACGAGTACTTCAACAAGCTTACGTATCTTGATCTCGGAGGCGCGGTTTCATACAGCGATCACGTCAGCAGCGCTTTGCTGAGGGTTTACATTTGGTTCGGCTTCGCGCTCTTCTACGGAAGCAATTACCTCTTCAGGCCGCATCGCGTTTTCCTGACCGCCCGGAATATCCTGACGAAGCGCCACGAGTCCCGCGGAGAAATGGCTCTGGCTTCGCTGATCGAGCGCTGGCGTTTTGCACTCTTCGGGTCGCGTCCTGCACTTCGACCATGGCGCTGAACGTCTTCATCATGGGAAGCGGCGGATAGCGGATAGCTGGTACAAAGGCTCTGCCCGGGAGCATTTTGATGGAATGTCCCATATCGGATGTTCGCGAAATGCCCGCAGCCGCCCCCATGCACCGCTGGGGATTCATCCAGGTCGGCGATCCAACGGCAAGACATAGCTCACACCTGGCAATGCGCGATGAAAACCGAAACACCTTCGAATCGTCGTTTCACGATCAAGGCCATTTGCTTGGGTGTCATTCTGATCGCCACGTTGGCGGCGATCGAGGCTGGCCTCCGCGTGTTCTTCCTCCGCCTCAACTCGTTCCCCTATATTGCCCACATGTTTCGCGACGACCCGATCACTGGATTCGCGTTGACGCCGAACATGCGCATTCATGCCGTCGGCGATGGCAACGATTTCACTTTGGATACGAACTCAATGGGACTGCGCGGGAAGGAACCACTGCCGCGAGGTCCGGACGAGTGCCGCATCCTCGTCATGGGGGACTCCTACACCTACGGCATCGGCGTCGACGCTGACGAAACGTATTCCGTCCGACTCGAAACGCGTTTGCGCGATGAGCTTCAGCGGCCGGTCCGCGTGTTCAACGCCGGTGGTCCCGGTTTCGGAACGGTACAGGAACTGGCCTTCTACCGGACGAAGGGGCCTCTTTTCGATGCGGACGCCGTGCTGCTAGGCTTCTTTCAAAACGATCCCGAGGACAACCTCCGGGTGTTCAAGTATGCGGATGGATTTCTCTTCGAGAATCCCAGCAGGATCGTCAGCCTGGGCGGGCACCCGATCTTCCTCTACGAGTTCATCGTGAAGGGGGTTTTAGGCTGGCGGCCGCTGGAGCCGGGCGACCAGGCGGCGAAGACGCGGGAAGTGCTCCTCGAGCTGAAGGCATTAGCTGCGAACCGCGGCCAGCCGCTCCTGGTCGCGTGCATTCCCGACCGCGAGGACACGAGGTTTGCGGTGCACGAAAAGCCACACGGGAGCGGAGCCTGTCCTGATGTGCCTGAGCTGCGAATGCTGGATCTCTCGTCTGCCTTTGCGACCGCAACCACCACTCCCTTCCTTCCCGATCACCATATCAACAAGGTCGGGCACCGGATCGTGGGTGACGCGCTGGTTCCCTGGGCCGTCGAAGTCTGCCGTGCGCATGCAGTGGCAACAGCCGCCACGCCCAGAGCGCCATGAGCATTCTCTAAGTCGAACAACAAGACCGCAAAGATCCGACGGCACCTCGGCTTCGAACCCAAGGTGCCGCTGGAGCGGGGTATCGACCACTTGATCCCGTGGATGCGAGAGCAATCGGCAGTCCGGCGACGACTGCTAGACGCGCCGCGACAGCGGGATTGCTGCTCATCCCGGCGTTCTGCAACGTCATCCTGCTGATGCCGTGGGCGACGGCGTTGGCGAACTGTGCCCGAGCCGGGCCCGCTGGGTGTCGCGCCGATCAGTTCGTCTCGCAAAGCGCGTACGGCGCGCTAAACAGGTCCTCAACGCGAGCGCGGCCCTTGGTGACGAGCTTTCTCACCCACGCGTGCGCGACCCAGGGATAGTCCTCGCCCGGTCCGCCTTCGACGATGAGGGTGCGAGCCGGGGCCAGGATCGCCGGCGACGCCACCAGCTTCCCGACGCGGATCGCGGCGCCCGCAGTCGGGATGTTGAGCAAGATGTCGGCGTCGAACGGGTTGACGTCCGAGCAGCCGGCGAACCGCACCCCGTTCGCGACGTTGATGACGGCGGGCCCTCCGATCAGGTCGAGCTCGCCGGCATCCCGGCCGTCGTTGCGGCTGGTGCAGTCGAACAGCTGTCCGCCCTCGACGATCAGCGAATCCATTTGGATCACCTCGTTCCGGGCGGCGTGGATCTGCAATATCTCCCCGGGCCGCACGCGCACGTCGCCGAGGGTTCGTGTCGCGGGCAGGGCCGCAAGCGCCGTGGACGTACGGTGCGCCTCGTCCATGGCCCGCAAGCAGTCCGCGACGGCGGGGTGGTGTCCCGTCGCGTCGATGCTGCCGTAGACGGTGGGGACGGTGTAGCCGTCTCCCTCCGTGCCTCTCACGGCGCCGCCGCCCGTCGCGATGTCTCCGTCGACGTAGACGTCCAGTGCGGGGAGCACGTGCGGGTGCCTGAACCGGACCGCGGTCCCCGTCGCCGCCGTGGCGACGAGGTTGCCCGGTGAGATGTTCCCCTCCCCGAACTGGTCGATCTCGGACCGCACGCGAGCGGCGCACACCGACCCGAAGAACTGCGTCCCGAAACCGCTATCGTACACCGCTCCGTGGCGCGAAGAGATGGTTGTCTCCACGACGGCCGAGTACGCGGGCAGATCACCGAGCCGGCCGCAGACCGGGCACGCATCGCCGATGCCGTCGCCGTCGGAATCCCGCTGGTCCGGGTTGGCGTCGAAGGGACAGTTGTCCGGCGGGCAGGTGTTCTGCGGAAAGCCGGGATTCCCGAAGCCGTCGTGGTCCGTGTCCGTGCACGGGTCGCATGCGTCGCCGATGCCGTCGCCGTCGCGGTCGCGCTGGTCGGGGTTCGGCGTATCGGGACAGTTGTCGGAGATGTCGAGGCGGCCGTCGCCGTCCCGGTCGTCGCACGCGTCGCCGACGCCATTCCCGACTCCGTCGCCGTCCGTGTCGTTCTGGTCGGGATTCGGAGTGAAGAAGCAGTTGTCGACGTCGTCGCTGATGCCGTCGCCGTCGCAATCGGTCGGAGAAGAACCGCAGAAGTCGCGGACGACCGTGATCGGCTGCCCGCCGGCGAGCCGGTGGAGCGTCGTCCAGCTTGGGATATCCGCACCGAAGAAGAGCAACGTCGAGCAGGACCAGCTGCTGAGCAACTCGGACGTGAGCCCTGCGTTCACCGGGTGGCCCGCTTCGTCCGGATCGACTCGCACGTCGTTGGTGCAGTAGGAGATCGGCTGCGGCAGGCGCCACGTGACGGGCAACCACGCATCCAGCGCGACGGGATCGGCGAGCACGACGAGACCGGGACGTGACCCCGCTCCCGCCCAGCGGAGCGCGTTCAGCAGGAACTGTGACGAGCCGTCTCCCGGTGGATGGCGGGAGTCCGGGATGAGTCCGGTGATTACGACGCGCGAGAACGGCGGGCCGGCCCGGAAGAGGCGATTGGAACGGAGCCCATCGTACGTCGAGTATCCGCCGCCGCTGGGCACGAACCAGACGTTCTCGGCCGAGAAATCCGTTATGGCTCCGAATGCCGGAGCGTCGTATCGGGTGTAATGGGCATCGAACGCGTGGCTCGTGATGAGATGATCGAGCGCCGCGCTGCCCAGGCTGAAATCGTAGAGACCGATCTCGACGGTCGCCATCGCGGGAGCGACCGCCAACAGGAACACGAAGCACACGCCGGACCCGAGCGATCTCATCGGCTCCTGAGCGCGGCGCATACGGCGTAGGCACTAGAGAAGTCAAGGCGAAAGTCGATGTCGACCGACGGTGACGACTCCCGGAGCGACCTTGTTGGTGCGGGTGGGCCCTGCACATACGTGTCGCGGCGTGGAGGCAGCCCGCTCTTCCGCGAATACCACCGATTGGGCGCCGGCGGCCGCGAAGCTCGGAACGTTGCGGAGGGCGTCCTGCGGCGGGACGTTGTCCGGGTACGCTCGCATCGTGATGGCGCTTACCCGATGT
>VBKG01000263.1 GCA_005879585.1 Deltaproteobacteria bacterium
GCACGCCGCGGCCGTGCTGCGGCCGCGGGCCATGGTACGTGAAGAGCCGCCCGCCATGGGAGACGTGCAGCGCGCCGCCGCCGATCAGGAAGCTGTCGTCACCGAGCGCGATCAGCACCGGCTCCTGCTCCGGATGCATGCCGTTCGAATCCGGATTCGGGATGAAGGTCCAGCGGCTGACGACGAGCGTGGTGCTCCCCGTCCTGCGGTCGATGCGGCCGGAGGCGGGAAGGAGCTGGAGGGTGCCGTGAAACACCGGCCGGACGGCCGGCGGCTGGACCTGGGCGAGGACGTGGCCGGCGGTGCAGAGGAACAGCGGCAGCACGAGGCGGACGATCGACCGCATCAGCGCACCACCGCCAAGCGGCTCACGTCGCACTCCGATCCGGGCGCGGCGCCCGGCACCGCGTCGAAGTACCATCCGGCGAGCGCACACACCTCGTCCTCCGTGCTCGGGCCCGCGACGAGATGCGCGGGGACGCAGGCGCGCGTGAAGGCGCGGCCCGGATATGCGGGGTCGCTGGCCGGACAGTCGCCCGAGACGGGGCTGGCGACGAAGCAGGTCTTCGCCGGGCGGCCTGCACTGCCGGGCGATACCCCGGCGCTCTCCTCGCACCCGAGCCGGACGGACGTCGTGACGCCGTTGTCGTCCCAGCACGCGTAGTGCAGCGCCTCGCCGGCATGCAGCACGGGCGGCGTGAACCGGAGCGCGCCGGGGTCGGTGTAGTCGGGGCTGCCGAACAGGTGGGTCCGTCCCGGCTCGAACCGGTTCGGGAAGCCACCGGGCGGGTTGTGCACCTGGCCATCGGTGCCGATCAGGTCGACGCCGAAGAAGCGCCCGCGCTTGTGCATGTGGCCGGTCAGCATGAGCATACAGGTGTCAACGCTCGGATTCGGGCTCCACGCGTCCCGGAGCGGCGGATCGCCCGAATGGGCTGCATTGTACGCCGCGGTCGACGTCTCGGTCGACATCACGTGGCCCAGATTCGGCGGCACGTCGAGCGCGGCCTCGGCGCCGCGCTCGAGAATCTGGCGTGCGACACGGCGGATGCCGTGCGCCGGAGCACGGTGAAGCACCACCCGGGCGGATGCCACGCCCGTGCGCGACCCGCCGTTCGACCAGTTGCCGTCGAGCAGGATACCGATGCCGTCCGCCGCCCCCCCTGGCGTCGAGGGAACCGGTGCGAGCGGCAGCGCCACCCCCCTCGGCAGCGCGCCCCTGCTCTGCCCCGTGCCGCTGGCGATCAGCTGGCGCCGGTCGAGGTCCACGGGCCCGAGATCGAGACACGCACGGCTCGGCTGCACGCTGCCGCGACCCTTCGGAAAATCGGCGAGGTGTTCGCCCGTGTAGAGGTAGACGAGGAAATGGAGCGTTCCCACCCCGGCTCCCGTCGTCCGCGTCGCGATCGTCCAGCTGGCGAGGTCGAACGGCGTCCGGCCTGGCACCCGGATCAGGACGCACGCCTCGAGGCTCTGCCCGGCGGGGACGGCGAGCCGGGGGAAGCGCAAGCGCACGGTTCGCGGCTGGCTCGCGCCGGCGGACCGGGCCAGGAGAAGGAGGGCCGACGCGACGAGACCGACGCGACCCGGCATGGAGACAACGTGCACTCGCAGCCGCCAAAGCAACGGACGTGCCGCGTAAAGGTCGTGCTGCCGGGACCGCGCGCTCGCGCCTTCGCGCCGTGTCGTTGCACCGTCGCTCTAACGCGTGCGACGGCGGCGGACAAGCGCGGGAATTCCCGTACCGTTCGTGCTTGCAGCCACGCCGCGGCCCGTGCTCTACCCGCAATCCCGGCGCGCCGGCACGATCGCATGTTCAAGCAATATCTCAGGGACGAGATCACGAAGGGGCTCGACGAAACCTACACCGAGGAGCACTGGGCCAAGGATCATCCGGGACGGGCGTATTACGACGTCCACCTCTCGACGATCGAGCGCCACGAGATGGCGACACCGACGTTCCGCGAGTACCTCGGCGGCGGCGGGCTTCGCGTCCTCGAGTCCGGGTGCGGGACGGGTCGCTGGATGGCGTTCTTCGAGAAGCTCGGGAACCGCGCCTTCGGCGTCGACGACAGCTGGGGGCCGCTCTCCGTCGCGCGCGAGCACGATCCCGGGATGAACCTCGCGCGCGCCAACGCCCTCGCCACGCCGTTCCGCGACGGCGTGTTCGACGCCGCGTTCTCGTCCTACGTCGCCGAGCACTTCGAGGACGGGCCGGAGACGCTCTTCCGCGAGATCCATCGCGTGCTGAAGCCGAACGGCCTCTTCTTCGTGGTCGTCCCGTTCGACAACGCCTTCCGCCGCTTCGTCGTGAACCCGGCGCTGCGGGCCTGCTACGCCGTCTGGCGGCTCCGTGGGAAGGGACTCGGGTTCACGGAGTTCCGCTACGCGAAGGCGGAGATGGACCGGTTCCTCACGAACACGAATTTCGAGATCGTACGCGTCGTGCCCGACGACTACTTCCTGCCGTGGTCGAAGGGCCTCTTCGTCGACCTCTGTGACGTCGGCTCGTTCTTCCACTTCGAGCACAAGCCGCCGTACGAGTTCGGGCGATTCGGGACCGCGGTGGTCGCCGGCATCCAGCGCTTCGGCATCTGGCGGTCGTGCGAGGGGATCTTCTACGTGACGAGGGCGAAGAAGTAGCCACGCCGCCGTCCATCCCGCTCTCGACGTGCTGACGTGGACGCCGCGGCGATCGACGAGGCCTATCGGCTGGAGGACGACCACTGGTGGTTCGTCGGCAAGCGCCTAATCGTCGGCGCCTTGCTCGAGGACGCGCTCGGTGATCCGTCGCTGCGGCTGCTGGACGTGGGATGCGGAACGGGCGGCGTGCTCGCCGCGCTGAAGGATCGCACGCGCATCGTCGGGGTCGATCGGTCGCCGCGGGCGCTCGGCTACTGCCGCCGCCGCGGGGTGGCGGAACTCGCGTGCTCGGAGGCGCATCGCCTTCCGTTCGGTCCGGCGAGCTTCGACGGCATTCTCCTGCTCGACGTGTTGGAGCATGTCGTCGACGACGCGCTCGTCCTCCGGAACGTACGGACGCTACTGAGCCCCGGAGGATTCGTGTTGGTGAGCGTGCCCGCCTTTCAGTTCCTCTGGGGGAAGCACGACGAGACCGTCGGCCACGTCCGGCGGTACCGGGCACGCATGCTGCGCGAGCTACTCGAGCGAGCCGGCTTCGTTGTACGGCGTCTCACGCACACCAACGTCATCGCGTTTCCGCCGGCGGTCGTCGCCCGCGCGGTCCTCGGCCGGCTCGGCTTACGGCGGCGCCAGGGCACCGACTTCCAGGTGCACCGGCCGGCGGTGAATCGGGCGCTCATCGCCGCCTATCGGCTCGAGGCGGCGGCGCTGCGGCACGTCGGGCGGCTGCCCGTCGGGGTCAGCATCGCGGCACTCGCGACGACGGCGACATGATGAAGTCGAGAGCCGATCTCGGCATCTGTCTCGGCTATCTGCTCGTCGCCGCCGCATTCTTCAAGATCGCGGTGCTCGACACGGCGACGGATGCAAAGAACCTCACGATCGCCGATCTGATCACCTACTACTACCCGATGATGAAGTACGGGTTCAGCCGCCTTCGTCACGGCGACATTCCGCTCTGGAACCCGCACCAAGCATGCGGGACTCCGTTCATCGCCAGCACCCATTTCGGGCTTCTGTATCCCCTCTATGCGGTTTTTCTCGTCATAAGACCGGAGCTCGCGATCAACGTGAACATCGTCCTGCATCTGACCGTCGCGTGCGTCGGGATGTATCTGTTGTGCCGCCATCTCACGATGGCACGTGCGTCGAGCTTCGTCGCGGGACTCGTGTACGCCTACCAAGGCAGCGTGATGATCAAGGTATACTTCCCCGAGTTCCTGGCGGCGGCGGCATGGATACCGTTCGTCTTTCTCTTCGTCGATCGCGTTCTCTGTGAACCTTCCTGGCGGCGCTGCGCCACACTGGCAACGGTGATCGCCATCAGCGTTCTCGGCGAGCATGGTGTCCAGTTCACGTATTTCGAGTTCCTGGCACTCATTCCGTGGCTGCTCGTTCGCTCCGTGCATCTTGTCCGGAGCCGAGGCCGCGCGAAGGTCATGCGCGCGTACGTGCGGCTCGCGCTCGCGGGAGCCTCGGGCGCGTCCGCCGCGCTCGTCCGTTTGATCCCAACGGCGGAATTCGTCTCGCACAGCTGGCGGTCTCCCGGCGTCCTCGGCATGGAGGCCGCCTCCGTGATGGCGATCTCTCCCGGCGCATACATCCGCAATTTGCTGGACCCCGAGCCGGGACCCGATTTGC
>VBKG01000060.1 GCA_005879585.1 Deltaproteobacteria bacterium
GGCGGTGATGAAGAGCGACCAGATGACGAGCGGCAGGCGGAACCAGGTCATCCCCGGCGCCCGCATGTTGATGATGGTCGTGATGTAGTTGATTGATCCCATCAGCGACGAGATGCCGAGGATGATCAGGCTGATGCACCAGAGGTGCTGGCCCCAGATGACCCCGGTGTAGCTCGGCACGGCGGAGAGGGGCGCGTAGGACGTCCAGCCTCCCGCCGCCGCGCCGCCCGGCACGAAGAAGCTCGCGAACATGATCACGGCGGAGCACGCGCCGACCCAGAACGACAGCATGTTCAGCAGCGGGAAGGCCATGTCGCGCGCCCCGATCATGAGCGGGATCAGGAAATTGCCGAAGCAGCCCACCATGATCGGCATGACGGCGAAGAAGATCATGATCGTCGCGTGCATGGTGAAGAACGCGTTGTACGTATCGGGAGGGATCACCCCACCGAACATCGTCGGCTCGGGGACCCAGCCGAGGCCGGGCACCGGCGTCTCGGGGAAGGCGAGCTCCCAGCGCACGAGCATCGCCAGCACGCCGCCCATCAGCAGGCCGAAGAGGCCGAGGGTCAGGAACTGCTTGCCGATCATCTTGTGGTCGGTGGAGAAGATGTACTGGCGGATGAAGCCGACTTCGTGATGGACCGCGCCCCGCGGTTCGGCGTGCGGGATGACGGCTTCGCTCATCGGTTCTCCTCCCGTTCTCTAGGCGCCGGCGTCGCGGGACCCGCGTGGTGCTCGCGCGACCACGCGGCGTACTCCTCCGGCGTCTGGACGTAGAGCCAGCCGCGCATACCGGAGTGGCCGAACCCGCAGAGCTCGGCGCAGGGAATCTCGTACTTCCCCGGCTTCGTCGCCTTGAACCAGATGGGGATCTCGTGCCCGGGCACGGCGTCCTGCTTGTAGCGCAGGTTCGGCACGAAGAAGCTGTGAATGACGTCGCGCGACTTGAGCATGATGCGGATCGTCTTGTTGACCGGGACGTGGACGTCGTTGTCCTGCGTGAAGTCGTCGTCGGTGCCGAGCTTGCCGTCCGGCCCCGGATACGCGACCTCCCAGTTGAACTGCTTGGCCGTCACCTGCAGCACCACGTCGCCCGGCGGCACGCGTCCTTTGATGTTGGCCCACGTCTCGCGGCTGACGAATGCGAGCACGATGAGGATGATCGCCGGGATGATCGTCCACACGATCTCGAGGGTGGTGTTGCCGTGGGTGTAGGTGGCGCGGCGGTCGTCGCGATGGCGGTACAGGAAGAGGAAGGCGATGAGCGTCCCCTGGACGGCGAAGAAGACGGCGTTGGTGACGTAGTAGATGGCGTAGAACAGGCGATCGATGTCGGGCCCGTAGGTCGACACGCTTTCCGGAAGCCACCAGCTCAGCATGACCCTCCTACCTGTGGCCGCCGATTCGGCGCCGGGCGCGCCTCACATGCCGGCGGGCCGATGTGTGAATCGCGAGGCTCTTATCGCGAAGGCCTCATGGGAGCAAGAGGAAAGTCGCGCGGTTGACAGTGCCGAAGCGGCGCTGTACGGGACCGACCATGGCGGCGTTGGGGCGGTTTCTGCACATCCTCCTTCAGCCCGACAACATCCCGATCGCCGGGATGCTGCTGCTCGTGCTCTTCTTCACGTGGGTCGGCTTTCGGCAGGCGTTGCGCAACGACCGCCTGCTCGAAGAAGGCCGCGAGGAGGAGATCCTGAAGGAGATGCAGAACTAGCCAACGCCGCTTCTGCTTGTCCCTGTACCGCCGCTCTGGTACCCACAGAAGGCCATGCCCTTCACCATCGTCGCCGAGAACTGCACGGGCTGCACCGCCTGCGAGAAGCGCTGCCCGACGCATGCGATCACCGGCGACCCGAAGAAGGCGTTCTTCATCGAGCCCGGACTGTGCATCGACTGTGGTGCCTGCGGCGTCATCTGCCCCGACGAGGCGATTCTCGACACGTACGGCAACGTCACCAAGGTGCTGAAGCGCCAGGAGCGACCGATCGCCATCGTCCATCCAGACAACTGCAACGGCTGCGGCGTCTGCGTGGACGTCTGCCCGTTCGACTGTATCTACCCGTCGCCCGACAACCAGGCGCAGTACCTCGGGAAGGTCGAGGTCGACGAGAAGACGTGCGTCGGCTGCAAGCTGTGCGAGGAGGTCTGCGGCTGGGAGGGCATCTACATCATGCCCGGCAAGGAGAAGGCCGCCTTCCTCGCTTCGCTCGGCTACGAGCTCGACGAGAGCGCCGCGTAGTCGCTACCCGACGATCTTATTCAGCGGGTACTCGATGATGCCGACCGCCCCGGCGCGCAGGAGCCGGGGGATCAGGTCGCGCACGGTGGCTTCCGCGATGACGCTCTCGACGGCGAACCAGTCGCTCGCGTTGAGGTTCGAGACGGTCGGCGCGGTGATCGCGGGCAGGAGCGCGATCACCTCCTGGAGGCGCGCGGCCGGCACGTTCATCTTGAGACCGACCTGGGCCTCGGCGCGCAGGGCGCCGCCGAGGAGGAGGCCGATCTGCTCGACCTTCTCGCGTTTCCACGGCACGTCCCACGCGGCGCGGTTGGCGATCAGCTGCGGCACGGACTCGAACAGCTCGCACACGATACGCAGCCCGTGGGCGCGAATCGTCGAGCCCGTCTCGGTTACCTCGACGATGGCGTCGACGAGTCCCTCGGCCACCTTCGCCTCGGTAGCGCCCCACGAGAACTCGATGTGGACGTCGATGCCGCGCTCCGCGAACCAGCGGCGCGTGTAGCCGACGAGCTCCGTGGCGATGCGTCCGCCACGCAAGTCTTCCGGACGCTGCACCGCCGAGTCCGGGCCGACGACCAGCACCCAGCGCGTCGGGCGGAGGCTCGTCTTGGAGTAGACGAGCTCCTGCGCGACCACCACGTCGGCGTCGTGCTCGAGGACCCAGTCGCGGCCGGTGATGCCGGCGTCGAGCGTGCCGCTCTCGACGTAGCGTGCCATCTCCTGCGCGCGAACGAGCAGGCAGCGCAGACTCGGATCGTCGACCGTCGGAAAGTAGCTGCGGGCGTCGGCGTTGATCTTCCAACCCGAGCGGCGGAAGAGCTCGATCGTGGCGGCCTCGAGGCTGCCCTTGGGGACGCCGAGCCGGAGGACGTCCATCAATCGCGCGGCGCTTCGCGGCGGGCGGCGACGATGCGCCAGTCCGGACCGTCGGCGCGGCGGAAGAAGCAGCTCCGGTAGCCGAGGTGACAGGCGACGTCGCCGACCTGCTCGATCTTCAGCAGCACGGCGTCCGCGTCACAGTCGACGAGGACCTCGCGGACGTGCTGGACGTGGCCCGAGGTTTCGCCCTTCACCCAGAGGGCGTTCCGCGACGTGCTCCAGTAGGTGGCCTTTCCCGTGGCGAGGGTTCGCTGCCACGCCTCGCGGTTCATGTAGGCGACCATCAGGATCTCGCCGGTGGTCGCATCCTGCGCGATCGCCGGCACGAAGCCGCCGCGCTTCTCGAAGTCGGGCTCCGGCATGGCTCGCTCCTACCATGGCGCGCGCGGGCGATCGAGAGTTGGACGACCGTGTGAGCCTCGGCTAAAGGACCGCCATGAAACTCTCGGAGATCGCGCGGATCCTCCACTGCGAGCTGCACGGCGACGGTGACGTCGAGATCACGGACGTCGCGCCCGTCGAAGACGCGCCGCCCGGCTCGCTCACGTTCGTGGTCGACCGCCGCCGCGCGCGCGAGCTCGCGACGTCGCGCGCGGCGGCGGCCCTGCTGCCGCCGGACGCCCCCGACGTGACGCTGCCGTCGCTCCGCACGTCGGAGCCGTACGCGGCGTTCGTCGCGGCCGTCGAGCTCTTTCACCCGTCGCCGGCACGCGAGCCCGGCGTCCATCCGACCGCGGTCATCGCGGCGACGGCGCGGATTGGCGATGGCGCCGTCATCGGCCCGCACGTGGTGATCGGCGATCGCGTCGAGATCGGATGCCGCGCCGTGCTCGACGCGCACGTCGTCGTCTACCGGGACGTCCGCATCGGCGAGGCCTTCACGGCGCACGCGGGTGTGGTGGTGCGGGAGGGGGTGCGGATCGGACACCGGGTCACGCTCCACGCCGGCGCGGTGATCGGCAGCGACGGGTTCGGGTTCCTGCCGCTCCCGGATGGACACCGGAAGATCCCACAAGTGGGCGGCGTGGTCATCGAGGACGACGTCGAGATCGGCGCCAACACGACCGTGGATCGCGCGACACTCGGTGCGACGGTCATCGGCCATGGGACCAAGATCGACAACCTCGTGATGGTGGGCCACGGCTGCCGCATCGGCCCCGACTGCCTGATCGCCGCCCAGGTCGGTCTCGCGGGCAGCACGACGCTCGGCGCGCGCGTGATGCTCGGCGGGCAGGTCGGGTCCGCGGGTCATCTGACGGTGGGCGACGGCGCGCGCGTCGCTGCGCAGTCCGGCGTCCATCGCGACGTGCCGCCGCGGCACGACTATGCCGGCTATCCGGCGGTCCAGGCCCGCGAGTGGCGGCGTGCGTCGGCCTGTATGCCGCGCCTGCCGGCGCTCTTCCGGCGCATGCGACGGGTGGAGCGCGCCGTCGGCGTGGGCAGCGCGGAGGACGCGCCCGGCGACGAAGGCTGATGCGGCAGCGTGCCGGGCCGCCTTTGTCGCTGCATCCTGGCGGGCTATATAGGGACCGCGGGGCCAGCCGGCGATGAAGATCACCGTCAGCGAGATCAAGGCAGAGCCGAAGCACCTCGCCTACGTCGAGGACGTGGACGAGCTGAACGAGCGGCTCGCGCGTGGCGTGCGCGACTTCCAGGTCGCACGCGGCATTCGGGTGGCCGTCGACTACTACCGCGCCGGACTCGATCTGTTCTTCACCGGTGCCGTGACCGGCGAAGTCGTCGGCACCTGCGCGCGCTGCCTCGACGACTATCCGTTCCCGCTCGATCGCCAGTTTGCGTTCGTGCTCACTCCACGCGTCGCCGCGGTCGGCGGGGGAGGGCAGCTCGCCGTCGACGAGCTCGAGCGCAGCTCGTACGCGGGCGAGGAGGTCGACGTCACGCCGCTCGTGTACGAGGAGACGATTCTCGCGCTGCCCACGCGGGCGCTCTGCGGCGAGGGCTGCCGGGGCCTCTGTCCGCGCTGCGGCGCCAATCTGAACCAGGGCCCCTGCGGGTGCGCGCGCGGCGCGGATTCCGCGGTTTCGTCGCGCACCAAGTAATCGCTACCAAGAGGAGGAGACTCGATGGCCGTCCCCAAGCGCCGCACGTCGGCGACGAAGCGAGACAAGCGGCGTGCGCACGACGCCCTCGATGCGCCGCACGTGATCGCCTGCCCGCAGTGCGGCGAGCATACGCAGCGCCACCGCGCGTGTCCGCATTGCGGCACCTATCGCGGCCGCAAGGTCGTGGACGTCGAGGAAGCCTAGCCGTCATGGCGGCGCGGGCCATCTGCCTCTTTCCGGGGCAGGGGTCGCAACGTGTCGGCATGGGGCGCGACCTCGCCGAGAGCTTCGTCGTCGCGCGCCGCACGTTCGAGGAGGCCGACGACGCGCTCGGAATGCCGCTCTCGCGCCTCTGCTTCGAGGGGCCCGAGCCAGTGCTGGGGCTCACGGAACACGCCCAGCCGGCCATTCTCGCGGTCAGCGTCGCCGCCCACCGGGTGCTCGCGGAGACGAGTGCAGTCGTGCCGGTCGGGGTCTGTGGCCACAGCCTCGGCGAGTGGTCCGCGCTCGTCGCGGCGGGCGCGCTCGACTTCGGCGATGCGGTGCGCGGGGTGCGCGAGCGTGGACGGCTCATGCAGGAAGCGGTGCCGGTGGGCGAGGGGACGATGGCCGCGGTCGTGGGGCTCGACGCCGACGCCGTGACGGCGCTCTGCGCCGCCGCCGCGGACGGCGACGTGCTCGCGCCCGCGAACCTGAATGGCGGGGGGCAGGTCGTGGTGGCGGGCCACGTCCGCGCGGTCGATCGCCTCGTCGAGCTCGCCAGCGCCAGGCGGGCGCGGGTGCAGCGGCTGCCCGTGAGCGCGCCATTTCATTGCTCCCTCATGGCTCCCGCCGCGGTCGGGCTCGAGCGGTACCTCGCCGGCATTTCGCTGCGTCCGCCGGCGATCCGCCTCGTGAGCAGCGTTACGGCTGCCGTCGTGACGCAGGCCGTGGACGTGGCGTCGCTCCTGGTCCGGCAGCTGACCGCGCCTGTTCGGTGGGAGGAGACCGTGCGAGCCGTCATGGCGTTCGCCCCGACGGTTGCGCTCGAGGTCGGTCCCGGGCGCGTGCTCACCGGTCTCCTGAAGCGGCTCGAGCCGGCGCTCCCCTGCGTGCCCGTGGGTGACCGCGACGGGATCACGCGCGCGCGGGAGCTCCTCGCGTGAGCGGCGAGCTCGACGGTCAGGTCGCTGTCGTGACCGGGGCGTCGCGTGGCATCGGTCGCGCGACCGCGCTGGCGCTCGCGTCCGCCGGCGCGGAGGTGGTGGTCAACTACCTCACCAACGAGGCGGCAGCCGAGGAGACCGTCCGGTCGATCGCCGCACGCGGCGGTGTCGCGCGTGCCGCGCGCTTCGATGTCGGGGACGGCGAGGCCGTGCGTCACGCGATGCAAAACATCGTTGACCACGGAGGTAGAATTGATATCCTGGTGAACAATGCCGGACTGGCGATGGACGCGCTGCTCCTGCGTCTCAAGGCAGAAGACTGGGAGCGCGCCCTGCGAGTCAACCTGACGGGTGTCTTTCACTGCACGCGCGGGGCGCTCCGGGCCATGGTCCGGGCCCATTACGGCCGTATCGTCAATCTCACCTCCGTCGTCGCGGAGATGGGAAATGCGGGGCAAGCGGCGTACGCCGCCGCCAAGGCCGGGGTGATCGGCCTCACGAAGTCGTTGGCGCGCGAGGTCGCCGCGCGCGGCATCACCGTCAACGCCGTCGCGCCAGGATTCGTCGAGACCGACATGGTGGCGACGTTGAGCGACGCGCAGAAGAGCTTTTACACGAGCGTCATTCCGGCGGGGCGCATGGCGACGGCCGACGAGATCGCGTCGGCGGTCGTCTTTCTCGCTTCCCCCGGCACGGGGTACATCACCGGACACGTCCTCGACGTGAACGGTGGCCTCTACATGTGACGCGGGCGGGCGCGAGAGCCAGGTCAGGAGGAGTACGATGGCAGCGAGCGTGGAGCAGAAGGTGAAGGAGATCATCTGCGAGCAGCTCGGCGTGAGCGAGGAGGAGGTCACGCCGGAAGCGTCCTTCATCGAAGATCTCGGCGCCGATTCGCTCGACATCGTCGAGCTCGTGATGGCGCTCGAGGAAGAGTACGACATGGAGATCTCGGACGAGGAGGCGGAGAAGATCCGCACCGTCCGAGACGTCGTGAACTACATCGAGAGCCACAAGTAGAGGACGGATGGCCGGCGCGCTCGAACGGACCGATCCGGAGGTGTTCGCGGCGATCGCACGCGAGACCGAGCGCCAGCGCTACAACCTCGAGCTGATCGCCTCCGAGAACATCGTGACCGAGGCGGTGCTCGAGGCGCAGGGCTCGGTGCTCACGAACAAGTATGCCGAGGGCCTGCCCGGCAAGCGTTACTACGGCGGCTGTGAGTTCGTCGACCAGGTCGAGCAGCTCGCCATCGACCGGGCATGCGCGCTGTTCGGGGCCGAGGGGGCAAACGTCCAGCCGCACTCGGGCGCGCAGGCGAACATGTGTGTGTACTTCGCCGAGCTCGACCCCGGCGACACGATTCTCGCCATGAACCTCTCTCATGGCGGGCACCTGACGCACGGCAGCCCCGTCAACTTCTCCGGCCGGTTCTTCCGCGTCGTGCCCTACGGCGTGCGCGAATCCGACGGGCGGCTCGACCTCGAGCAGGTGCGCGAGCTCGCGCGGCGCGAGCGGCCGAAGATGATCGTCGTCGGCCACTCTGCGTACCCGCGTGCCATCGATTTCGCTCCGTTCCGCGCCATCGCTGACGAGATCGGCGCGACGGTGATGGCCGACATGGCACACTTCGCAGGCCTGGTTGCCGCCGGCATTCACCCGTCGCCCGTGCCGCACTGCGAGTTCGTCACGACGACGACGCACAAGACGCTGCGCGGTCCGCGAGGTGGACTCATCCTGTTCCGCGCGGTGCACGCGAAGACCATCAACGCCTCCGTCTTCCCTGGCAACCAGGGCGGTCCGCTGATGCACGTCATTGCGGCGAAGGCGGTGGCCCTGAAGGAGGCCGCATCGCCGGAGTTCGCCGCCTATCAGCGCCAGGTGGTGGCCAACGCGCGGGCCCTCGGCGACGGCCTCGTGCGTCGCGGCTTCCGGCTCGCCTCGGGCGGCACCGACAACCACCTTTTGCTCGTCGATCTCCGTGGGACCGAGATCTCGGGCAAGGTCGCCCAGGAGACGCTCGACCAGGCCCGCATCACAGTCAACAAGAACGCCGTGCCGTTCGACCCGCGGCCGCCCTTCGTGACGAGCGGCGTCCGGATCGGCACCCCGGCGGTCACGACGCGCGGCATGCGCGAGCCCGAGATGGACGTGATCGCCGACTTGATCCGGCGCGGCCTCGAGCACGTGGGCGACGCGCGCGCGCTCGCCGCACTCGGCGCCGAGGTCCGCGACTTCTGTGTCCGCTTCCCGATCTACCCCGGCCGCAGCGGCTGACCGTCGCCGATGCGGTGTCCCTTCTGCCACGGCCTGGAGAACCGGGTCGTGGACTCGCGGCTCGCGAAGGAGGGTGACGTCATCCGGCGCCGCCGTCACTGCGGCGGGTGTACGCGCCGGTTCACCACGTACGAGCGGGTCGACGAGGTGTTGCCGATGGTCGTCAAGAAGGACGGCCGGCGGGAGCCCTTCGACCGCCAGAAGATCGCGAGCGGGCTCAAACGCGCGTGCGAGAAGCGGCCGGTCTCGATCGACGCCATCGAGGCGGTCGTGGACACGATCGAGCGCCAGCTCCAGGAGCGTGGCGAGCGCGAGCTCGAGAGCCGCGAGATCGGCGAGGCCGTGATGCGCGAGCTGCACGCGCTCGACGCGGTGGCGTACGTGCGCTTCGCCTCGGTCTACCGCTCCTTCCGCGACGTGCACGAGTTCATGCGGGAGCTCGAGGACCTGATCGCCGAGCGGCGGCGGAAGCCGCGACCCCGGCGGGCCGCGCGACAGGGCGGCCGTCGGCGCGTGTGACGGCGGTGCACGCGGCGGCGGCTCGTCCCGCCGCCGCCGACCGCTTCATGGCGCGCGCGCTCGAGCTGGCGGCGCGCGGGCTCGGACGGACGTTCCCGAACCCGCCGGTCGGTGCCGTCTTCGTGCGAGGCGGGCGGGTGGTGGGCGAGGGCTTCCACACCCGTGCCGGGGCGGCGCACGCCGAGATCGAGGCGCTGCGCGCCGCCGGACGTCGTGCCGCCGGCGCGGTGCTGTACGTGACCCTCGAGCCGTGCGTCCATCACGGGCGTACGCCCCCCTGCATCGACGCGCTCCTGCCGCTCGGTCTCGAACGCGTGGTCGTCGCGATGCCGGATCCCGATCCGCGGGTGCGCGGTCGCGGCGTCGCGCGCCTGCGACGCGCCGGCGTACCGGTCGTCGTCGGCGTCGGCCGAGCGGAGGCCCGACGGCTGACCGAGGGGTACTGCTCGCGCGTGCTCCGCGGCCGTCCGCTCGTCACGTTGAAGCTCGCGATGTCGCTCGACGGCCGCATCGCGGCCGGCGGTCGCGCGCTCCGCCCCCGCGGTCCGGAGTGGATCACCGGGCCCGCGGCGCGGCGTCTCGTGCACGCGATGCGCGACATCTCCGACGCGGTGCTGGTGGGCGCGGGCACGGTGCGCGCCGACGATCCGCGGCTCACGTGCCGGCTCCGCGGTGGGCGGGACCCCGTGCGCGTCGTGGTCGCGGGACGGAAACTCGATCTGCCGCAACGCGCCCGCATCCTCGCGCGGGGGGGGCCGCCGACGTGGGTCGTCGCGCCCGCCGGCGCGGCGCCGGCGCGCGTCGCGGCACTGCGTCGCCGCGGGGTCGAGGTCTTACTCGAGCGCCCGCGTCGCGGCGCGGTCCCGTTCGCGACGATCGTGCGCACGCTCGGTCGACGCGGACTGACGAGCGTGCTCGTCGAAGGCGGCGCCACGATCGCGGCCCAGGCGCTCGCCGCCGACGTGGTCGACCGGCTCGTGCTCTTCATCGCGCCGGTCCTCCTCGGCGGCGACGGGGTGCCGGCGGTCGGCCCGCTCGGCCTCCGGCGCGTCATGGACGCGATCCGGCTCGGCGACGTCGCCGTCGGGCGCGTCGGGCGGGATCTCGTCGTCGAGGCTCGGGTACAGCCGGGCGCGTGAACCCCGACGGGCCTTTGCCTCGGGTGGGGTCGCGCGGTACTCTCCCGCCGGTGAACGCCGACCGCAGTCCGGAGTGCCTCGAGCAGCTGCGCGCGGGCGGACTCCTGCTGATCGTCGACAGCGCCAGCGAGCCGCCCGAGGCGGTGCTCGCGTGCAGCGCCGCCCGCGTCACACCGGAAGTCATCAATTTCATGGTGACGCACGGACGCGGCCTCGTCTGCCTCGTGCTGACGCGCGAGCGCATGCGGCAGCTCGGCATCCCGTTGATGTCCGCGGACCCGACGCGGCCGCTCCCCGCGTACGGCGTCTCCATCGAGGCCCGGCACGGCGTCTCGACCGGCATCAGCGCGTCGGACCGGGCTACCACCGTGCGCGCCGCCGTCGCCGACGACGCCACGCCCGCGGCTCTCGTGATGCCGGGCCACGTGACCACCATCGAGGGCGCGCCCGGCGGCGTCCTCGTGCGCGCCGCGCTGCCCGAGGCGGCGAGCGACCTGTCCCGGCTCGCGGGCCTCGGCCCGTCGGCGGCGCTGTGCGCAGTGCTCGGTCGCGACGGCAACCTCGCCACGACCGCGGAGCTCGAGGCGCTCGCCACGGTGCAGAAGCTGCCCCGCGTCACGGTGACCGACGTCATCCAGATGCGCCTCCGCTCCGACAGCCTGGTGCGCCGGGTGGCCGAGGCGCTCTTGCCCACCCACGCCGGGCCGACGTTCCGCGCCATCGTGTACGACAACACGATCGATCAGCATCAGCACATGGCGCTCGTGCTCGGCGACGTGCAGGCCGACGCCGACGTGCTCGTCCGGCTGCATTCCGAGTGTCTCACGGGCGACGTCTTCGGCTCCGAACGGTGCGATTGTGGCGACCAGCTCCGGCAGGCGCTCGAGCAGATCACGGCCGCCGGACGGGGTGTCGTCGTGTACCTGCACCAGGAGGGGCGCGGCATCGGGCTCGCCAACAAGATCCGCGCGTACGCGCTCCAGGACCAGGGACGCGACACGGTCGAGGCGAACCTCGAGCTCGGCTTCAAGGAAGACCTCCGGGACTACGGCATCGGGGCGCAGATCCTGCGCGACCTCGGCGTCCGGCGCGTGCGGCTGCTCACCAACAACCCGCAGAAGATCGTCGGGCTCGAGACGTACGGGGTCGACGTCGTCGCGCGTGCGCCGCTCGAGGTGGTGCCGCATTCCGGCAACATCGATTACCTCCGGACCAAGCAGGCGAAGCTCGGCCACCTCCTCTCCGGCCTCACGCGGAGCGCCTGAGCCCGAGCCGGCCGTCACCGTGCCCCGCACCCTGCAGGCCGAACCGAATGGCGACGGGCTTCGCATCGGCGTCGCCCTGGCGCGTTTCAACCAGGCCATCACGGATCGCCTCCTCGCCGGCGCGCTCGACGCGCTCGGCCGCCACGGCGTGGCCGACGACGCGATCGACGTCGCGCGCGTGCCGGGCGCGTTCGAGCTGCCGCTCTGCATCGAGCGGATGGCGGCGACCGGACGCTACGACGCGCTCATCTGTCTTGGGGCCGTCGTGCGCGGCGAGACCCCGCATTTCGAGTACGTCGCCGGCGAAGCAGCGCGCGGCATCGCGGACGTCGCGCGGCGGCACGACCTGCCCGTCGCGTTCGGCGTGCTCACGACCGACACGGTCGAGCAGGCGCTGGCCCGCGCCGGCGGCGAACGTGGCAACAAGGGTTACGAGGCGGCCGTGACCGCGCTCGAGATGGTCCATCTCCTGCGCGTCGTGCAGAAGTTCTGATGGGGGCCCGCCGGGAAGCCCGTGAGCTCGCCCTCCAGGCGCTCTACCAGCTCGACATGAGCGGCGACGACGACCCGGCCCGCAGCCTGTCGCTTTTCTGGTTGCACTTCCGGGGGCGCGACGACGCCCAGCAGTTCGCGCGCGAGCTCGTGGACGGGGTCTGTGCGTCGCGTGAGCGCCTCGACGCTCTCATCCGCGACTGTGCCGAGCACTGGCGGCTCCCGCGGTTGTCCCGCGTCGATCTGAACCTGCTGCGGCTCGCCACCTTTGAGCTCCTGGAGCGCGCGGAGATCCCCGCGTCGGTGTCGATCAACGAGGCGGTCGACATCGCGCGACGGTTCGGCGGCGAGGACTCCGCGGCGTTCGTGAACGGCGTACTCGACGCGATCGCCACGGCCGTGGGCGCCAAGGAGAAGGAGAAGCCGGGAGGGGCGGGATAGGGTGGGCGCGGGCCAGGCGGAGGACGCGGCGCGCTACGACCCGCAGGCGGTCGAGGCGAAGTGGCAGGCGCGCTGGGAGGAGACCGGCGCATTCCGTGCGCGCCCGGACGACAGCCGGCCGCCGTACTACGTGCTCGAGATGTTTCCGTACCCGTCCGGCCGCTTGCACATGGGCCACGTCCGCAACTACTCGATCGGCGACGTCATCGCACGCCAGCGGCGCATGCAGGGTCACGCGGTCCTCCATCCGATCGGATGGGACGCGTTCGGGCTGCCGGCGGAGAACGCGGCGATCAAGCACGGCGTGCACCCCGCGCGCTGGACGTACGACAACATCGCCCACATGCGGGGGCAGCTCCGGCGGCTCGGCTTCTCGTACGACTGGGAGCGCGAGCTCGCCACGTGCGACCCGCGGTACTACCGCTGGGAGCAGCTCTTCTTCCTCCGCATGCTCGCACGCGACCTCGCCTACAAGCGGCGCTCGTCGGTCAACTGGTGCCCCACATGCGCGACTGTCCTGGCCAACGAGCAGGTCGTCGACGGCGGGTGCTGGCGCTGCGGAACGGCGGTCGAGCTGCGCGAGCTCGAGCAGTGGTACCTCCGGATTACGGCGTACGCCGAGGAGCTTCTCCGGGACCTCGACCGGCTGCCCGGCTGGCCCGAGCGGGTCGTCGCGATGCAGCGCAACTGGATCGGACGGAGCGAGGGGGCGGAGATCCGGTTCCCGCTCGAGGGGCGCGACGGCGAGGTCGCGGTCTTCACCACGCGGCCCGACACCCTGTTCGGCGTGACGTTCATGAGCCTCGCTCCCGAGCACCCGCTCGCCGGCACCCTCGCAGCGGGCACGCCGCACGAGGCGAGCGTCGCAGCGTTCGTCGCGCGCATGCGAGCGCGCGGCCGATCCGAGCGGGCGGTCGGCAAGGAAGGAATCGCGACCGGGGCCTTCTGTCGCCACCCGCTGACCGGCGCTCGCCTTCCGATCTACATCGCGAGCTTCGTGCTCATGGAGTACGGGACCGGCGCCGTGATGGCTGTGCCGGCGCACGACCAGCGCGACTTCGAATTCGCACGCGCCCACGGCCTTCCCGTGACGGTCGTCGTGCAACCGGAGGGCGAGCGTCTCGACCCCGCCACGATGCCGTCCGCCTGGGAAGGCCCCGGCACGCTCGTCGACTCGGGTGAGTTCTCGGGGCTCGCGAGCGAGGTGGCGAAGGGGCGGATCGCGGAGACCCTTGCCGCGCACGGACGGGGTGGCCCGACCGTGTCCTATCGCCTCCGCGACTGGGGCATCTCCCGGCAGCGCTACTGGGGCGCGCCGATCCCGGTCGTGTACTGCGAGCGCTGCGGGATGGTCCCGGTACCGGAGGAGGACCTGCCCGTCGTCCTGCCGCAAGACGTCACGCTGAGCGGCCGAGGCGGGTCACCGCTCGCGACGCACGACGCGTTCGTCCGCACGCAGTGCGGCCGCTGCGGCGGGCCGGCACGACGCGAGACCGACACGATGGACACCTTCGTCGAGTCGTCCTGGTACTTCGCCCGCTACTGCTCGCCGGCGGACGAGCGCGAGGCGTTTGCGCCGGCGGAGGTGGCGTACTGGCTCGGGAGCCGCGGCGTCGACGAGTACATCGGCGGCATCGAACACGCGGTGCTGCATCTCCTCTACTCGCGCTTCTTCACGAAAGTCCTGCGCGATCTCGGCTTCCTCGCGCTCGACGAGCCCTTCCGCCACCTCTTCACCCAGGGCATGGTCATCAAGGACGGCGCCGCGATGAGCAAATCGCGCGGCAACGTCGTCGAGCCCGACGACCTGATCGCGCGGTACGGCGCCGACACGGCGCGGCTCTTCTGTCTGTTTGCCGCGCCCCCCGAGCGCGATCTCGATTGGAGCGACGCCGGCGTCGAAGGCATGAGCCGTTTCCTGCATCGTCTCTGGCGGCTCGTGCACCGGGTTCGGGACCGCCTGCCGCCGCCGGGCACGCCCCTGCCGCCGGCCGTGGCGACGCCGGACCGGGACCTCCACCGGCTGACCCACGTGACGATCCGACGCGTCACGGACGACGTCGTCGGGCGACTCCATTTCAACACGGCCATCTCCGCGATCATGGAGCTCACGACCGGTCTCGACGAAGCAGCCGAGAATGCCGGGGGTGCCGTGCTCCGCGAGGCGGTCGACGCGGCGCTGAAGCTCCTCGCTCCCTTCGTCCCCCACGTGGCGAGCGAGCTGTGGGAAGCGACGGGGCACACGACATCCCTCGACGTCGAGCGCTGGCCGGCGGTCGACCCGGCAGCGCTGGTACAGGAGGCCGTCGAGCTGCCGGTGCAGGTGAACGGCAAGGTGCGCGCCCACATCACCGTCGCCGCCGGTGCCGACGAGACTCAGGTTCTCGCCGCGGCCCTCGCCGATGCGCGCGTGCAGGCGCACCTCGGCGGCCGCGCCCTTCGCCGTCACGTCGTCGTCCCGGGGCGGCTCGTGAGCCTCGTCGCGTGAAGCGTCTCGGCCTCGTGCTCGTGCTGCCGTTCCTCGCGTGCGGCTATCAACTCGCCGGCACGGGACCGGCCGTGCCCGCGGGTGCGCGGACGATCGGCATCCAGCTGTTCCATAGCCACGTCCGGGAGACGGGTCTCGAGGTCCATCTCCGGCGCGCCATCGAGGACGAATTCCGCCGGCGTGGCACGCTGCGCGTCGTCTCTCCCGACGAGGCCGACCTCGTGCTCTCGGGCGACATCCGGCGCTTCACGGACGTGCCCGTGGCGTTCAGCGCGACGGACGAGGCGGTGCAGTACCAGACGGTGATGCAGATCGGGATGCGGCTCGTCGAGCGCTCCAGCGGTCGTATCGTTCACGAGACCAAGGTACTCCAGGAGAGCCAGGACTTCGGTGCGGAGACCGGCGTCGTCATCACCAGCTCGCCGCGCTTTCAACGGGGCACGATCGACGGCCGCGATCTGGCCAACCTCACCAACGTGCAGATCGGTGAAGCGCGTCGCGACGCTGCCGCGACGGAGCTCCTCGACACGCTCGCGCGCGACGTCTACGAGCAGGCCATGGAGGGCTTCTGAGCCCGGCTCGGAGACCGCCGCCGGCGCCCGTCGGCGATCCGCTCGCGGCGCTCGCAAAAGGACCGCTGCGTCCATGCTACCTGTTCCATGGCGAGGAGACGTATCTGGTCGAGCGAGCGCTCGCGCTGGTGCGTGAGCGCCTCGCGTCGTCGGGACGCCCCGCTACTATTTCGACGCTGTGGGGCGATACGGACGCCGAGCGCGTCGGGGCGGCCTTGGAGGATCTCCTGTCGCCGCCGCTGTTCGGCGGACCGCAGGGTCTCGTCATCCGTCGCGCCGAGGCGCTGCGCGACTCGGAGCAGGAAGCGATCCTCGCGCGCCTGCCGGCGCTCGGCGCCGGCGGAACGCTGATCCTCGTCGCCGGCAAGGCCGATCCCCGGCGACGCCTGTTCGGTGCGTGCGCACGTGACCGTGTCGCGATGGCGTTCCCGCGGGTGGACGAGCGCGGAGCGCAGGCGTGGGTCGTGCGTTTCGCGCGTGAGCGCGGCCACGACATCGTGCCGGCCGCCGCCCAGGAGCTCGTCGACCGTAGCGGCCCGGACCTCGGCGTGCTGGCGAGCGACGTCGAGAAGGTGAGCCTGTATGCCGGAACCGGCGCGCGCATCCAGCCCGCCCACGTGCGCGCCGTCGTCAGCGCCGCGCGCGCCCATCAGACATACGAGCTGACCGATTGCCTCGCCGCCCGCGACCGCGCTGGCGCCATCCGGCTCCTTCGCACGCTGCTCGTCGAGGGCGAGCCGCCGATCCGGGCGGCTGCGTTCCTCGCCGCGCACCTGCGGCGCGCGCTCCACGTCGCCGAGCTCGAGGGGCGTGGCGTCGCGCCCGAGACGATCACCGCGCAGCTCGGGATCTCGCCGTGGCTGCTCCGGAAGATCGGTCGGCGCGGTGACCCGCGACGGCTCGAGGCGGCACTCGGCGTGCTTCGGCGGCTCGATCTCGAGCTCAAGAGCTCGCGACCCGCCGACGCCGTGTTCGAGGCGGCGCTGCTCGAGATGACCGGCCGCTAGGAGCGCGACCCGAGACTCATGTCTCGGGTCGGAGCCAGACGCGAGCGTGAAGGGACAATACCACGCGCGACTGCCGTGCCGCGGCTGGCGAAGCCAGCGCGGCATGCGGGGTACGCGCCCGGCGCGCATCGCTCGATCGGCGGATGCCGCCGCAGCGGTGAAGCCGCCAGCCTTCGGCGGGCTGGACAGGCCTCGCACAGAGGCGGCGGCGGGGCGGGCGTACCTCGTCTGTCGCGCCGGCTTTCGCCGGCCGCGACATGCGGCGCGCGCGGGTTACCGAGCGTTCCACTCTCGCGTCCGGTCCCGACCCGAGATGTATCTCGGGTCGGCCTCCTAGGCGGCGGGGCGGTGTTCGCCCGTGTCGAGGTGGTGCACGGCAAGCGCGAGACGCGAAATCTTGCGAGCGGCCGTGTTGCGGTGGAGCACGCCCTTGGTGACCGCCTTGTCGAGCGCGCGGGTCGCACGCGACAGGCTGTCGGCGGCTTGCTTCGAGTCGCGCGCCGCGATCGCGGCGCGCACCGCCCGGACGAGGTGCTTCAGCTGCGTGCGGACGGCCTGGTTGCGGAGCCGGCGCTTCACGCTCTGACGGTGGCGCTTCAGCGCCGAGGGATGTTCCGCCACGGGCGCCTCGCTACCACGAGCATCCGGGTGGGTCAAACCGCGGCGATCGCATCCTAGTCGCCGTCCTTGGCGAGCGCCCAGAGCCGCTCGCGTTCGTCTTCAGCGAGATCCGCCAGCGCCGTGCCCCGCGTCGCGGCGACGTTCGCGGCGCGGCGGGCGCGTCCGACGAACCGATCCGTAGCGTCGCGGAGCGCCATCTCGGCAGGCACATCGAGATGGCGGGCGATGCTCGTGAGCGTCAGCAGGACGTCGCCGAGCTCCTGCGCCGCGGCGGTGCGGTCTCCGGCCGCAACGGCGGCCTCGAGCTCCGCCTGCTCTTCGCGGAGCTTCG
>VBKG01000321.1 GCA_005879585.1 Deltaproteobacteria bacterium
AGCTCCCGCCGACCGTATTCGGTGCAGAGTACGACGACGACGGATGTGGCGCGGGGGCCGGCAAGCACCGCGCGACCCGCGGGAGCGACGTGGTCGCCGTGGAGAAATGTGCCGGGCGCGACCGTCACGCCGCGAGCGGCGAGCCGAACGAGCGGATCGACGTAGTCGTCGGCCAGGTCTCCCCCGACGTCGTGTGGAAGAGCCGCGAGCGGCATGAAGTGGCGCCCCGTGCCCCGTATCCAATAGAGCCAGGCGAGCGGAGCGGCAACGTCGGAGACGACGAGCGCATCCGGCGGAAGACGTCGAGCGACCGCGAGCAGCGTAGGCGCGACGTGCGGAACGTCTGGCGGGGTCGGGCCGCCGGCAAGGGCCGCACGCAGCTGCAAGAAGAGCGCCGCCGTCCCCAGCAGACCCGTCCACATGGTCCGCCGACTAAGGAGCTGCTCGAAGCCGAGCGCGCCGAGCAGCAGCAACAGAGGCAGAATGGGAAGCAGCAGGCGTGACGCTCTAAAGTAGTAAAAGAGGGCCATCATCACGTGCACCGCCGCGGCAGAGACGACAGCCAGAACGGTCGCCCGTCTGTGCGAGCGCAGGCCCGCCCAAATTCCGACCACCACGAACGGCGGCACGAGATACGAGTAGAAGCGCGGATGAGCGGCACCGCAAAGCGTCTCGGCGTAGACCGGAAAATTCGCGGCGGCCGCGCTCATGGTAAATCTCGCCGCGGGTGCGGGCCAGAACGCGTAGCCCGAGCCGGGGCTGTGGCCGGTCGCGATGGCAGTCGAGAGGAGGGGTAGAAGGCCGAGCATCGCGCCGGTCGCGAATCGTGCAGCTTGCCGCCAGCCTCGAGCGAGGGCCGCGAATGCACCGACGGCGAGCAGCGGCACCTCCATGAGGCGGACGGTGCAGGCAAAGCCCGAGGCGATGCCGAGACCGGCGAACGCAGACCCGGTGAGCAGAAGCGCCCAGAGCGCCGTCAGCATCGCGGCCGGCACGTCGCTCATCACGTGCACGCTCCAGTAGGCGTAGCGGGGCGCGGCTGCCAGTAGCAGCGCGGCCCACGTCGCGGCGATGGGCGACGTGAGGCGCAGCGCTGCCCAATAGGTAAGGACTACGCCCGCGACGCCGAAGATCGCGGTGACCCGCCACAGGTGGTGCGGCGGCGTCCTGGCCAGGACCGACGGCGCCAGCAGAAGAGGAAACCCGAGCGGATATCGCGTCGGATACACGCGGTCTCCGATTGGAACGTCGGGTGCGTCGCCCCCCGCCAGGCGGTTCGCCAGGACGGCGTACTCGAGGGCGTCCTTCCGAGGCCGTAGATTGTCGCCCTCCGGCGTCCGGGCGTGCCGAAGCGTTGCGGCGCACACGAGTAGGACAGCGAGCACGCCCGTGCCGGACCTCGCGTGCTGGCGGGCCGCCATGAACGCACACGGCTCCTACCGCGAGCTGGCCGCCACGCGGAGCACGATCTTTCCGAAGTGCTCGCTCGCCTGCATCAGCCGGTGCGCCTCCGGCGCCTGGTCGAGCGGCAGCACCCGGTCGACGACCGGGCGGAGGACGCCGCGCGCGAGGGCCGCGCCGAAGCGCGCGCGGAACGCCTCGACGATCGCCGCCTTCTCATCGTTCGAGCGCGAGCGGAGCGTCGAGCCGATCACGGCGAGCCGGCGGAGCAGGAGCTGCGCGAGGTTCAGCTCGGCCGCCGCACCCCCCATGAGGCCGATCTCGACCAGTCGCCCGCCCGGCGCGAGCGCCGCAAGGTTGGCCGTCAGGTAGCGGCCCCCGATGTGGTCGAGGACGACGTTCACCCCGCGGCCGCCGGTGAGCTCGCGCGTGCGCGCCGCGAAGTCCTCCGTCCGGTAGTCGATTGCCGCCGTAGCGCCGAGCTCTTCGCAGCGGCGACACTTGGCCGGGCTGCCCGCCGTCACGATCGTGCGATGGCCTGCTTCCCGGAGCAGGAGGATCGCCGCCGTGCCGACGCCGCCACCCCCGCCGTGCACGAGTGCGGTCTCGCCCGGCGCGAGGTCTCCGAGGCGCGGCATGAAGAGGTTCGAGAACGCCGTCAGGAACACCTCCGGGAAGCCGCCTGCCTCCTCGATCGTCATGCCGTCGGGGACGGACAGCACGGAACCCTGGTCGACGACCGCCTCCTCGGCGTAGCCGCCCCCCGCGAGCAACGCCATGACGCGCTGCCCCGCGGTGAAGCTGCGAACGTCGGCGCCGACCTCGCTCACCTCCCCGGCGCATTCGAGGCCGAGCACCGGCGATGCCCCGGGCGGCGGCGGGTAGAGGCCCTGGCGCTGGAGCAGGTCGGCGCGGTTCACGCCGGCGGCCTGGACACGGATGCGCACGTCGGTGGCGCCGAGCGGCGGACGGGGGACGTCGCCGACGACGAGCACCCGCTCGTCGCCGGGCTCGCGGACCAGGACGGCACGCACCGCGCCTCCGACAGCATGGCGCGACGAGCGTGTCAACGCTATGATCCGCCGCCCATGCTCTTCGACGTGCTCGTGGCCGCGCTCGTCGCCGGCGTCGCCATCACCGGATGGCGTTTGGCGCGGCGGCTCCGCGCGCTCGAGGAGCGCGTCGGCGAGATCCGCTCGCTCGGACGGCGCCTCGACGACATGCGGGCGGGCCTCGAGCGCGGCCTCGGCGTGACGCGGGCGCATCTCGCCGCAGTTGCCGCCGGAGAGGCGCCCGAGCGCGCGGCGATCCTCCGCGGCTCGCCCTACCAGGACATCAAACCCACCGATGCGTTCGGGCTCTGGGAGCGCACGCCCGGACTCTTCGTGCTCGACGTCCGCACGTCGGGCGAGTTCGCGAACGGCCACATTCCGAACGCGCATCTCGTTCCCGTCGACGAGCTGGAGGACCGGCTTGGCGAGCTACCGCCGCCCGACACGACGATGCTCGTCACCTGCGCGGCCGGCGGGCGCAGCACGGCGGCGTGCCAGCTGCTCGGCGAGAAGGGGTACGTCCGGCTCCTGAATCTCTCCGGCGGCATGCACACGTGGCCGGGGCCCCAGGTCCGCGAGGCGACGGCGCCGCCGTCGGCTCCACCGGCGCCGGCCGGCACCACGGTTTCGTTCCGCGGCGGTCCGGTGACCGAAGCGCAGGTGGTCGGGGCCATCCAGGACTGCTTCGACCCCGAGATCCCGCTCAACATCTACGACCTCGGGCTCATCTACGCCATCGACATCGGCGAGTCCGCGATCGCGGTGAAGATGACGCTCACGTCGCAGGGCTGCCCGTCGGCGCGGACGATCCCGGAGGACGTGCGGCAAAAGATCGTCGCGCTCGGCCAGCCGAACGTGCAGGTCGACGTCGTCTGGGATCCGCCCTGGCACCCGTCGCGGATCAGCCCCGACGGGAAACAGAAGCTCGGGCTCGCTTAGCGGCGCCCGAGGATCTCGGCCACCAGCCGGCGCTTCACCTTGAGGTCGGCGGTGGTCGGCAGCTCGGTTACGGCGACGGCGCGCGGCCGCTGATAGGGCGCCACGCGCTCGCCGATCCAGGCGAGAATCGCGGC
>VBKG01000322.1 GCA_005879585.1 Deltaproteobacteria bacterium
GACGATGTAGCAGTAGCGGAGCGCCTCCGGTGCTACGCGGCCGTGGAGGTACTCGCCCATCGCCATACCGGCGGGCTTCGTCGCGTAGAGGATGGCGGCCACGCCGGCGACGATCGCTGCCACCGCGCCGAACGCTTGCAGCTCGACGGGACGCCGGGTGCCGCGCGCCCGGTCCTCCGCCGTCTTGAACATCCGCAGCATGCGGTCGGTGATGAGGAAGCCGCCGAAGGCGTTGGTGGACGAGCAGGTCACCGCGACGAAGCCGAGGAGCGTGCAGACCCAGCCGTTCGGCACGGCGCTGTAGTCGCTGCCCGCCACCACGAGCGACCCGACGAGCGAGATCGCCGCGATGGCGTTCGTGGCCGACATGAGCGGCGTGTGGAGGAGGGGCGGGACGCGGGTGATGATGTGGTAGCCGAGGAATCCGGCCAGCATGAAGATGTAGAGGCCGACTTCGAGCTCGGTGGTCACGCCGTCTTCCTCGCGCTCAGGGTCGCCTTCACCGCGTCGCTCACGACTTCGCCGCCGTGCGTGACGCAGGCGCCCTTCACGACTTCGTCGTCGAAGTCGAGGGCGAGAGCGCCGTCCTTCACGAGCTCGCGGAGCAGCTCGGTCACGTTGCGGGCGTAGAGCTGGCTCGCGTGCACCGGCATCGTGGCGGGCAGGTTCGTTGGACCGTGAATCGTGACGCCGCGCTCGACGACGACGACCTTGTCGGGCTGGGTCAGCTCGCAGTTGCCGCCCGCCTCGGCCGCGAGGTCGACGATCACCGAGCCGGGCCGCATGCCGGCGACCGTCTCCTTCGTGACCAGGCGCGGTGCCGGCCGGCCGGGCACGAGCGCCGTCGTGATGACGACGTCGAAGTCCTTCGTCTTCTCGGCGAGCAGCTCCTGCTGCCGGCGGGCGGCGTCGGCGGACAGCGCTTTCGCGTAGCCGCTCTTGTCCTCGGCGTCGGCAACGGCGAGCTCGAGCACGAGGAACTTGGCGCCGAGGCTCTCGACCTGCTCCTTCACCGCGGGCCGCACGTCGTAGCCCCAGACCTGCGCGCCGAGGCGACGCGCCGTCGCGATGGCCTGCAGCCCGGCCACGCCGGCCCCCATCACCAGCGTGCGCGCGGCGAACACGGTGCCCGCCGCCGTCATCATCATCGGAAAGAACTTGGCGAGCGACTCGGCGGCGATGAGCGCGGCCCGGTAGCCGGCGATGTTGGCCTGCGACGACAGCGCGTCCATCTTCTGCGCCCGGCTGATGCGCGGGATGCCTTCCATGCCGAAGCTCGTGATGCGGCGGGCGGCGAGCCGCTGCACGAGATCGGCGCTCGTCAGCGCCTGGAGGAACGATACGAGTACGGTCCCCTCGCGCAGCCGGTCCACCTCGTCGAGCGTCGGCTTCTGCACCTTCAGCACGACGTCGGCCTCGGTGTAGATGTCCGCCACGATGCGCGCCCCGGCGGCCTCGAAGGCCGCGTCGGAGTGGAAGGCGCCTTCGCCCGCGCCGCGTTCGACGACGACCTGGAGCCCGCTTTTGACCAGCGCGGCCGTGGCGTCCGGCGTGAGCGCGACGCGGCGCTCGCCGGGGACGATCTCCTTCGGCACGCCGATCTTCATTGGTGCGCCGCGCTATAGCAAAGGGTCGGGGCCCGGAGAAGGGTTGCACCCGCCGGCCGGCTGTGGACCTCTACACGAGCCGTGCGACCGGACACCCGCTCGGAGCTCGCGCAGCGGCTCTTTCACTACCTCGACACCGGCACGACCGCGATGGCCGACGCCATGTTCCGGAACCCGGTCGCCGCGTACACCTCCGAGGAGCGCCTGGCTCTGGAGAAGCGCGTGCTCTTCCGGCAGTGCCCGTTGCTCGTCGCCTTCTCGAGCCAGCTCGCGGCGTCGGGCTCGTACCTGACCGACGACGACGCCGGCACGCCGATCCTGCTGGTGCGATCGGCATCGGGTAGGTTGCACGCGTTCGCCAACGTCTGCCGCCACCGCGGGGCGCGCGTCGCCGACGGGTGCGGCATCAAGCGGGCCTTCGGATGCCCGTATCACGGCTGGACCTACGATCTCGACGGCGCCCTCGTCGACATTCCGGGCGAGGAGGGCTTCGCGGGTCTGCCGCGGCACGAGCACGGGCTCCGGCCGCTCGCGGTCGTCGAGAAGTACGGGCTCGTCTGGGTGCGGCCGGACGCGACTCCCGTCGACATCGACGCGCACCTCGCGGGCCTCGGCCCGGAGCTCGAGAGCTTTGGCTTCGAGCGCTGGCATCACTTCGAGACGCGGACGCTCCGGCCGCGCATCAACTGGAAGATGGCGGTCGATACCTTTCTCGAGGCCTACCATCTGGCGGTCCTGCACGCGCGCAGCGTCTCGCCGATCTTCATCGGCAACCTCTGTGCGTCCGATGCGTTCGGCCCGCACCACCGGATGATCGCGGTTCGGCGCTCGTTCGCCGACGCGCGCGACCGGCGCGACGCCGCGCGCGACTTCCTGCGCCACACGATCGAGCTCTACACGCTCTTCCCGAACACGGTGTTCGTCCACCAGGCGGACCACGTCGAGGTCTGGCGCATGTTCCCCGGCGAGCGGCCCGACGCGGCGACGGTGCACCTCTCGCTCTACGTCCCCGAGGCGCCGGCGACGGACAAGGCACGCCAGCACTGGGCGGCGAACGTGCAGCTGGCGCTGGATGCCGTCGATACCGAGGACTTCCGTCTCGGCGAGGGGATCCAGCGCGGCTTCGCATCCGGCGCGCAGGATCACGTCACGTACGGACGGAACGAGCCGGCGCTCATCCATTTCCACCGGAGCCTCGAGCGCGCGCTCGGGGTGGAACGTCGCGAATCTGCTTGACGCTCGCCCCGGGCCAGGCGTAGCACCGCGTCCGGTGACGTTCCTGCTGGCGGTCCTCCTGCTGCTGCCGCGACTGTTGCTCGCCTGCGACGCCGTGCCGGCGGCGGACTCTCCCTTCGACGGTCTCTGCGCCGTCCTCTCGGGCGCCTGCACGCGCGCGCCGCACGTCGCCGTGCTCTCGGCGTTTCCCGCCGAGCAGCGCGTGCTGCGCGCCGCGACCACGGTGACCGAGCGCCTCGTGCTCGACGGTCGGCCCGTGCTCGTCGGCCGGCTCGCCGGGCAGCAGGTGGCCCTGATGCTCACCGGGATCGGGCTCGTCAACGCGACGACGTCGACCGAGACGCTCCTCG
>VBKG01000323.1 GCA_005879585.1 Deltaproteobacteria bacterium
AGTTCACGCCGCCTGGCGGCCACGTGGACGTCACGCTCGAGCGCGCGGAGACGCGCGCGCGCATCGTCGTCCGGGACACCGGCGAGGGCATCGATCCCGGCTTCCTGCCGCACGTCTTCGAACGGTTCCGCCAGGCCGACAGCTCGGTCACCCGGCGCCACGGTGGCCTCGGTCTCGGGCTCGCGATCGTGCGAACGCTCGTCGAGCTCCACGGCGGGACCGTCCGGGCCGACAGCGCGGGCAAGGGCCGGGGCGCGGCCTTCACCGTGGAGATCCCGCTCGCTGTCGACGTCGAGTCGACCATCGAGGGAGGCTCCGGGCGACCACCCGTTCGCGGGACGTCGCTCGGGGGCCTCCATGTGCTCGTCGTCGACGATGATCCCGGCTCGAACGCGGTGGTGAGCGCCGTGCTCGCTTCGCGGGGTGTCGAGGTGCGGACCGCGAGCTCGACGCCCGAAGCGCTCGAGATCGCGCGCCGGTGGACGCCCCACGTCCTCGTGAGCGACATCGCGATGCCCGGCGAGGACGGCTACGCGCTCCTCGAGAAGCTCCGCGCCCGCGAACGCGACCTCGGGCACGTACCCGCCATCGCGCTCACCGCGTACACCGGGACCGCGGAGCGGCTCCGGCTCCTCGCCGCCGGCTTCGAGACCCACCTCGCCAAGCCGTTCGACCCGTCGGAGCTGGCCGCGGCGGTCGAGGAAGCCGCCAGTCGAGCGCGCCCGCCGACGTGAGCACGCGCTACGGCGCGTCGCGGATCTGGACGAGACCGCCGAGCACACCCACGTAGGCCGCGCCGTCCGGACCGAGGCTCACCGGCCCGAAGTTGTTGTTGAACCCGAGGCCGGTGCCCGCGAGCCGCTTGTACACCGTCAGGCCGGTCCGGAAATCGACCGCGGTGAAGTACCACGCGTCGGTGCCGTTCGTTTCGGGGTCCTTGGTGTACGTGTACACGAGGCCCGCGCCGAGCGAGACCTTGGAGACCGTCGACGGAACGCGCTCCGCGCTCGTCCACACCGTGTGGCAACCGCGCGCGCCGAAGTCGACGCGCGTGATCCCCGGCTCCGTGGTCCCGCCGTTCTCGGTCGCCGTGAGCCCGCTGTAGCCGTAGTTGTTCTCCACGACGAGCGAATGGGTCCCGACGCCGATCAGCGAGTTCTCCGTCGCACCCATGCTCGCCGCGAAGACGGGCTCCGAGCAGACGAGGCGCGGGCCGCTGACCGCGGCCGCCCGCCGGTAGGCGAGCACGTGCATCTGCGGGTCGGCGTTGTCCGTGATCGACACCCAGCACCGTCCCGTGAGCGTGGGCGTCGTGCCCGAGCCGAAGTTCACCTGTCCGGGCTTGAGGCGCGTGCCGCGGTCGTACGTCTCGCGCCAGGTGACGAGCGGCGAGCCGTCGGCGCCGGCGTCGAAGCGATAGAGCGCATGGTCGGAGACGATGAACACGCCGCCCGTCTCGTCGACCGCGAAGGAATTGCCGATCGCCTCGCCATCCAGCGCGACGGAGACGACCGCGCCGCTCGCGGGATCCACGGTGCCCACGACGCCGTGCACGCTGACGAACCAGATGCGCCCGTGCCAGTCGGGCAGCGCGGAGACGATGCCGTCACCGACCGCGACCACCGACGACACGTCGTACATCCGGACGACCGAGAAGCCCGGCCCGAGCGGAGACGTCGTCTCGCCGACGACCCAGATCTGCCGGTTGGTGGTCGGGATCACGGCCCGGTCGAGCTGATCGAGATAGAAGTACCCGCCGCCGGAGAAGTCGCTGAACGGCGAGGAGCCGGGCGACGGCGAGCGGGGCGGCAGCGGCATCACGGCCTCGGTCGCGAGCGTCTGCGGATCGATGAGGACGAGCTCGGGGCCCTCGACGCCGACGCAGACGGTCACGATGCGGCCCGCCGTGTCGAACGTGAGCGAGCCGCACTCCGCGCTCTGGAACGTCGAGCGCCGCTCCGGCGTGCGGCCGAGCGGCCCGGCCGTGATGTACGCGTCCGTCATGTAGGCGTCGTCGTGGATGTTGCTCCGGCCGTTCGGCGCCATGAACGGATGCTGCGGGATCCGTGGCGACGGGATGCTGCGGGGCACCGCGGGCGCGCCGAGGAACGCCGGGACCGAGTTCGCCTCCGGGCCCTCGGGGATCGCGGTGGGTGGCACGTCGGCCGTCGCGGCCCGCGCCAGGACGATGACGATGAAGACGAGCGTGCAGCGCATCACGCATCCGGGTACAGCTAGAGGCGCGCGACGGCAATTCCCGCCGTGCCGGGAGGGTGACGACCGGCGACACGGGACCGTCGCTCACGGGATCGCCGGACACGCGGCCGGCGCCGGCGTCCTCGGCTGCGCCACGAACAGGCCGGGGCGGTCCGTCTTCGCGGTCGTCGGTGGATGCCCCGTGAGCTTCGCCGGGGCATCGGCACACCAGACGCTCTGGCCGAGGAAGAGCCGCGTCGCGATCCGTCCCTGCAACGGCTCGTTCAGCGAGTACGCACCGAACCCCCGGATGGTGATCTTGTCGGCCGTGATCGTCACCGACCGTACGGGGCCGCCGCCCACGCGCGAGCTCCGGAAGGCATACCCCCTCGGGTTGGTGTTCGTGCCGAGGTAGCTCCAGCCGCGGTAGTCGAGGCTGTAGAACTCCTTGTCGGTCGTCTGGCCAGCGGAGTTGTAGAACACGACGGTCACCGGCGTCGTCGGCACCGTCGGATCGGCGGGACCGAGGCGCGCGGGCGGGACGATGCGGTTCGGCGCCCCGTCGTTGCGCGACGAGGAGGTGAACGAGAACCGCTGCTTGAGAGACAGGTCGTCCGTCAGCTTGAGCGCGGTCGTCTGGATCAGCACCGGGCTGGCGACCGTGGTGGTCGTGGTCGACGTGGTAGTCGAGCTGAACGTCGTGCTCGTGGTGGTCGTGCCTCCGGCCGGGACGCTCGACGGATCGGCAGGGTCGCTGCCGGCGTCGAGTTCGTCGCGGTCGAAGAAGCCGTCCTCGTCGCGGTCGACGCCGATGCGCTGCCCGGAACCCGGCGGGACGCAGGTGTAGGTGCGCTCCTGGCCCGCCGACGCGGCCTGCGCGCGCAGCGCCGCGTCGGAGAGGAGTGGCTCGGCGAGCCGGTCGCTGCGGAACTGGCCGTTCGCCTGCCGCAGCCACCCGCGTTGCTCGGTGGCGACGTTGCCCTTGACCACCACCTCGCACTCGCCGGCGGCCGCGCGCAAGATCAGCAGGTCGATACGTCCCCCCACCGTCGCGGCGTTGGCGCTCGTGAGCGTGATCTGCTGCCCGACGATGGGTGCCAGGTTGCTGTCGAACGCGAGCACGAACTGCTCGAGCTGCGCGCGCTCGGTGTCGTTGATGCTGAACACGCCGGCGCCGTGGAAGCGGAAGAGCGTGTCGACGCTGCCGTCGTGCAGGAAGCCGAATCCGCGCACCTGGGCGCCGAGGCTCGTCACATCGCCGTCGCGGAAGAAGGCTACCTTCGGCATGCCGAACATGCCGATCTTCTGGTAGGCGTTCCGCAGGTGGGGGATCTTGAACTCCTGCGGCTCGCCTTCGATCGACATGAGGCCGTCCGCACCGAAGAAGCCGGCACTCGGGTTGAGCACGTGGCAACCGTTGCAGTTCTCGATGATGTCGGTGTTCCGCCCGAAGTAGAGGTTGCGCCCTGCCAGCTGGTCGCCCACGAGCGCGTTGTTGAGCCCCCGGTTCGGGTTCGGCGGGTAGGTGACCTGGAGGATGAAGTCCGTGAAGCGCTGCATGTCGGGACCACTGATCGGCGCGCCGCGGCCGAGGAGCCCGTCGAAGGCGACGATGAAGCGTTTGAAGTCGGCGTCCTCG
>VBKG01000324.1 GCA_005879585.1 Deltaproteobacteria bacterium
TCGGCGACGACCAACGCCAACGTGCCGGTGAATGCCTGGCGCGGCGACTTCTTCGCGGGCTTCATCCGTCCCGGCGACAAGACGGGCGGCAACTTCGTGCGCGCGGAGCGCGGGGGCGGGTGAGGGACCGGCCCAGTTCGTGAGGGGAGGTCACTAGTTTTCTAGTGCCGGGCGTGGGATTCGAACCCACACGGCCTTGCGGCCAAGGGATTTTAAGTGCTTCACGGCTAATCGTATCCTGTTGAACCTTCTGGCTTTTCCTCCAGCGCTATGTGTGACTGTGTAAGCCTTTGTGTAAGTTTTCGCCAAGCGATCGGAGTTATGACGCTTTTTGCTGGCCAAAAGATGGCGCCACCGTCCATAGGGAACCCAACGCCGCGGAAAACCGTGCGTCGCGGGGTGGCGCTCCCCAACGGAGAAAGCTCGCCACCGAGGTCTCGCCGCGCGTCCCCGGTTCCGGGATGACGCTCGATCAGCAAGCATAGAAAACCCTACGGCGCTGCAAGAGTCGCCGACTTTCTGAACCCCGTTCGCTCGTCGCCGACGCCGCGCGCGGGCCAACGTTCGCAAGGCAACCGCGTCCCGCGAGCCGCAGAAGGCCGCACCGGGTCCGGTTAGCGGGACGGCATCCGACCGCACTACACCCCTTGCGTAGCCGCGGATCTCTGCACGGCCGCTGCGGCGGTCCGGATCGCGTCGAGTACTTGTTTGGGGTGGGAGAGCATAGGCACGTGGCTGCTCTTCAACTCGACGGTCGTGGCGCCCATGCGCTTCGCGGCGAAGCGTTCCAGGTCGGGATGGACCGTGCGATCCTCAGTGGCCACGATGGACCAGCTCGGCTTCGACCGCCAGGCGATGCCGTCATGCTTCTGGGTGAACAGATCGAGGGCCGGCGCGAAGTGGGTCGCATAGACGACCCCCTGCTCTTCGGGAGACAGGTCGCCCGCGAAGCACGCGACGCCGTCCGGACGCATCCAGACGCGGCCGTCCGCGACTTCCACGTATTTGAAGACGTCCGTCTTGGGGAACTTGTCCTGTTGGCCCTGCGACGTCTCGGTCTCATCCGGACCCAGGGCCGCGATGTAGACCAGAGCAGCAACGCGGGGGTCTACACCGGCGTGCGTGATGACGGTGCCGCCGTAGGAGTGGCCGACGAGAACGATCGGACCGCTGACCCGCCCGAACGTGCGGATGGTCGCGTCGACGTCGCCTTTCAGCGTGTCCAGGCCGTACTGCGCGGCCATTACTTCATGACCCTCCGCGCGCAGCGTCGGGATCAGCTTTTGGAAACATGAGCCATCCGCCCAGATACCGTGGGCGAACACGATGCTTGGTTTGCTCTGTATGGACGTCTTCACAATCGAAACCTCCCTTAGTTTAGGTGGATTGGATCACACTACTTTCGCCTCCAGGCATGCCGCTCGCTACTCTTCCTGAAGTTAGGCGTCTCTTGCCAGCCGCTGACATCGCGCGGTCCTGAAGACGTCCCATGGCGGATACGCGGCATCAGCGGGACACTGGAAACGCAACCTGATTGCTTCTTTTACTTGAGCAACGGCGTTACGGCGATCGCTCACGCAATTGAACCGAGAGGTCCGCAACCGGGCGGAGGGCGCCGCTGAGACGTCACGCCGTTCAACGCAGCCCGCCCGACACCCTGAGGGTCTCGCCGGTGACCCATGCGGCCGCGTCCGAGGCGAGATACTCGACCGCCGGCGCGATGTCCTCCGGCTTGCCGGAGCGGCCGAGCGGCGTGTCCGCGACGAGCTGTCGCTCGAAGTCGGTGCCGATCACGTCCCCCATGTCGATCACGCCCTCCGTCTCGGTGAAGCCCGGGTTCACCGCGTTGACGCGGATGCCCCGCGGACCGAGCTCCAGGGCCAGCGCTTGGGTGAGCGTGTCGACCGCACCCTTGGTGCTCGAGTAGATCGCGGAGTTCGGTACGGGCGCCGTGCTGGCGACCGAGCTGACGTTGATGACGCTCCCGCCGCCCCGGAAGTGCTTCACGGCCTCGCGCGTCGTGAGCAGCGGGCCCAGCACGTTGATGTCGAACTGGCGGTGGAACTCGGCCTCGGTGACCTCCTCGAGCGGCTGGAAACGGAAGACGCCGGCGTTGTTCACCAGCACGTCCAGCCGGCCGAAGGCCCGGATGGTCTCCGCAAACAACCGCTGGACGTCGGGCGCCTTCGAAACGTCGCCCTGGACGGCGATCGCCTTACCGCCGGCGGAGACGATCTCCGCCACCACGCGCTCCGCTCCCTCTCGGCTGGACGAGTAGTTGACTACCACCGCCGCCCCCGCCGCGCCGAGTCGCTTGGCGATCCCCGCGCCGATGCCTTTCGAGGCCCCGGTGACCACCGCTACCTTGCCCGTCAACGCTGCCATGAGTCCTCCTGCTCTCGCGAGGCATCGTCGCCCCGCATCGGCCATTAGTCCCGGTTAATGGAACTACGGTACAGCGGATCTTGCGGACTCGTGGACGGCGAGTCAATGGGGTGCTATCCCTGCGGAAATGCGTCCGCTCTTCCACCCGTCGATCGATGACCTCACGGTCGAGGGCATCCTGCACGCCCTGTCCGACCCGGTGCGCGCCCACATCTTCGCCGAGATCGCCGGCGCCGAGCGCTCGCAAACATGCTCCGCCTTTCTCGAGGTGAGCGACCGGACGGTGCCGAAGTCCACGCTCTCGCAGCACTTCAAGGTGTTGCGCGACGCCGGGTTGATCCGGAGCGAGCGTCAGGGCGTCGAGATGCACAATACCCCCCGCTGCGACGAGCTGGAGCGGCGCTTCCCGGGCCTCCTGAAGGCGATCATCGACGCGCACAAGAGGCAGACGGAGCGGCAGCGGACCCGCCGGCGCCGGCGTGCGTGATCGGCGTGACGCCGGCGTGCCGGCCCGGGCGGAAGACGCTCACGGCCTCGGCAGCGTCTCAGTGCAGGTGAGGAGGCCGGCGAGCGGCGTGTACTTCGACGAGGGCGGTAAACCGATGCAGCCCTCGAAACAGGCGCAGGACGTGGCGTTTCAGAACCGCGTGGTTGCGGAGACCCGGGCGTTCCTCGCACCATTCAAGACATGAGCGGCTTCACGCCCGTCACCAACGCCGTCGCAGGAAACGACGGCTTTCGGGTCACGCCGATCGCGGCCCATCAGAAGCGACCGATCAGGGTATCGCCCGTCCGGGCGACGAATTCGAGCAGCTCCTTCTCCCCACCCCCCTCGAAGGGGATCAGGCGCCCGACGCCGAGGTCGGCATAGCGGCGCACCGTGTCCGGGTCGAGGCGAACCGCCGGTGTGACGCTGATCTCGAACTCTGCGAGACCGCCCGGACGGCCGAGATCGCGTGCCGCCTGCTCGAGACCGGCGACGCAGCGCGCCGTCTGGTCGAGATCGAGCGCGAATCCGTACCAGCCCGATCCATGGCGGAGCGCGCGCCGGAAGGCCTCGGGCGTGTGTCCGCCGATGACGATCGGCGGATGGGGCGACTGCGCGGGCCGCGGCCGCGCCTGGACGCCGCGAAACGAGAAGAACCGACCATGGTACTCCGGCTTGTCCTGCGTCCAGATCGCGAGCATCGCCTGGAGGTACTCGATCGTCCGCTCCCCCTTGTGGGTGAACGGGATGCCGAGCGCGTCGAACTCGGCCTTCAGGAACCCGACCCCGAGGCCGAAGATGAGGCGCCCGCCGGAGACGACGTCGACGCTCGCGAGCTCCTTCGCCAGCACCAATGGATTGCGCTGCGGCAGGATGATGATCCCGGTACCGAGCTTCAGGCGCTGGGTGTGCGCCGCGACGAACGCGAGCGAGACGGCCGGATCGAGAAGCGCGCTTTTCGGGTCGAGGTGCTGAGCGAGGCGGCGCCTCGATTGGTGGCCGATGCCGCTCGGCACGGGCGAGGCCGGCACCTGCGGGTCCGGGTCCGGCAGGACGATGTGCTCCCCCGTCCAGACGGACTCGAATCCGGCGGCCTCCGCCGCCTGTGCGACGCGGACCGCCGTCACGGGGTCGCTGCACGGTCCCATGTTGATGGCGAAAAGGCCGAACTTCATCACGCGACCTCACTTCGGCAGCGGCGAGAAGTGCGCGCTCACGATCTTCCAGTCGCGGCCGCGCCTCGCGTAGACGTAGGTGCTGCGCCCGTACGCGGTCGTCGGCGTGCCGCCGCCCTTCGGGCGCACGGTGAACGCGTCGTACCCGTTGAAGACGCCGGCATCGTCGCCGAAGGCACGGTACGA
>VBKG01000325.1 GCA_005879585.1 Deltaproteobacteria bacterium
CGGAGACGATGATCGCCCACCGGCTGCCGTCGCCGATCGCGACCGCCCGCGCGTCGATCGGATCGTGGACCCACTCGAGGAGGTGGTCGACGCCGCCCGCCGAGTAGAGGCCGTCGTAGCGGCCGTTCGCGTTGGCATCGCAGTAGACGTCGGTGTCGTAGTTGAAGAAGCCGGAGCCGTCCTGGTCGACGTACGGCTCCTGCAGGCCGAACAGGCGCGGCCCGGTGAACACCGCCGCGGGACACGTCGGGAACATGGCCGCGTCGGCGGCCGCGTCGAACGAGGGCGGCGTGACGTCGACCTTGGCGGCCCCGACGAGAAAGGTTCCCTGCGCGCGGACGTCGCCCGCCGTGAAGACGAGGAGGGCAACCAGCAGCAGCCGAATCACTGGGCGGCCATCACTTCCGCCTGGGTGAAGGGCATCGGCTTGTACTCGAAGCGCTCGTAGAGATCGAGCTGGTCGGTGAGGTGGGCGGCGTCCATGATCTGCCGCCGCTGCGCGTCGCTCTGCGCCGCCTCGATCTGCGCGAGGAGGGCGGCGTTGATGAAGCCCGACTGGCCGGGCGGCACGACATTCACGCTGAAGAGCGTCGGCGCGAGCTCGACGATCTGGTTGTACGACCCGCGGTCGACGCCGCCCCGGGTCTGCCCGATCGTCTGGTTCGGGGCCGCGCCGAGCGACGTGAACACGTTCACGTGGTTCGCGTGGCGGCACGTGACCGGCGAGGGAGCCAGGCAGTCGCCGAGATCGGCCATCGCCTGGCGGAGACTCTGGACGAGCTGGAAGTCCGCCGTCTCCCGGAGCGGCGTGCGGACGTCGTCGAAGTACTTGATCGTCCGCCGGCCCGTAGGTCCGCGGCCGGCGAGCGCGTGCACCAGCACGCTGTCCTGCGTGTCGCCACCCCCGTGGTCGCCGGTGTTCGCGCCGGGCGCGGGATCGTAGTGGAGCGCGTCGACGAACGAACCGAGCTCGTCGTCGAAGACGCGGTGCTGCAGGATCTCGCGCCAGCGCTCGTAGAGCTCTGCGCCGGGGTGCTGGTAGAAGCCGTCGCCGTCGGTGTCGACGAGGGGCGCGCCGTGAACGGTCCGCATGACGGTCGCATGCGTCTTGAGCGCCGTCATCGGCACGGTCGTATCCGCCTCGATCCACTGGCGGATGAGGTCGCGGCCCGCGGCGAGGTCGGCCTTCTGCGGGTCGGTCGACGGCAGCGCGTCGACTGCCGCCGAGAGCGCCGCGAAGGGCGACGCGACCGCCGGCCGGCCGTCGAAGGCGCCCCGCCCGCCGGCGTACTCGTCCTTCTTGGCGGCCTGGAACATGACCAGGTTGACGTCGTCGACCGAGAGCTTCCCGTCGGCGGCGAGCTCGCGGAGGATGCCGTCCTGGAGCGCCTGCACGCGGTGCTCCGTGCCCCAGAGCTCGCGCACGTCCGCGCTCGACCAGCCGCGGATCGGGTTGTTGTTCCAGTTGGTGAGCCAGCCTTGCGCGGGGTTCACGATGCCCGGCATCTGGCTCTTCGGCAGGACACCCTGCCATTCGTACGCGCCCGTGCCGATCAGCGGGAAGCGGGGGTCGGAGCGCGATGGCCGCAGCGGACGCACGCCGGCGTGGAAGTAGGCGATGTTCCCGGAGTTGTCGGCGAAGTTGTAGTTGAACGACATCGCGACGCCGTCGACGAGCGTCTTGAACTCCGTGAGGTTCGTCGCCTGCCCCATCCGGAGCCAGGCCGCGGCCGATGCGAGCTCGAGGTTTCGGTGCGCGGAGGCGTGGCTGAACGCGGCGCCGCCCGCGGGGTCGCTGTAGAACACGGGCCCGTGGCGCGTGCGGCAGAGCTCGCGCGTCTCGGTCGTCGGCGCCCCGCCCGAGCCCGCCGGTGGCGGCGGCTCGCGCACCGTGAAGCTCTCCGTCCGGCAGTCCATGTCGACGTACGCGCCGTTGTAGAGGTATTGATGGTCGTTGCCGGGGTTCAGGACCTCGAGGTACGTGTCCACCTGGTCCGAGATGCCGGACGTGATCGTGAAGGCGAAGTTCTGGGTCCGGCCGATGACGACGCCGGGCCCCGCGGGCGGAATGACCCCGACCACGCCCGTCGTCGGCGTGTGTAGCCCCACCTCGAAGAAGAAGCTCGGGATCGCGTAGCCGACCTGCGGGCCGCCGAGCAGGATCGGGTTCCCCGTGTCGGTGAGGGCGCCGCTCACCAGGATCGCGTTCGAGGCATGGTGCACGGTGCCGTCGCCGAGGCCGAGCGCCGCGCGTCCGGCGGCTGCCGTCTGCGCCTGGGCCACGGCCAGGCCTGCCGCGCGGTCGATGCTCGGGAGGTACTGCTTGAGGACGCGGAGCTGCCGCGTCGCGAACCGGCGCGTCGAATGGCGGAGCGGGTCGTCGAAGGTCTTCTCGAGCTGCGGGATCGTCGTGGGGCTCTGGTCGTCGAAGAGCGGGAAGTGGTCCTCGAAGACGCGCCGTGCCTTCCCGCGTCCGATGCGGCTCGCGACGTCGAAGAAGAAGGCGGCGTTGTGAACCTCGTCGCCGCCGAAGGAGCCGAAGACGCCGATCAGGTAGTCGGCCGCGGCCACGCTGTCGAGCGCCGTCCAGTCGTCGGGGAGGAAGGCGAGCGCCGCGTACTCGGCGGGCATCTTCGAGCTCGGGTCGAGCCGGGCCTCGCAGATGTAGCGCGTCGCGCCGGCGGCGAACTGGTTGAGCGACTGGCGGTCGGCGGGCGAGAGCGCGTCGAGCTGCGCCTGCCACTCGGCCGGGGTGTAGAGGTCGCGCCGCGCGGCGACGTCCATCTCGAGGAAGGACGCGCCGAGGACCTCCGAGAGCGTCCCCTTCCCGGCGCGGCGGAGGATCTCCATCTCGA
>VBKG01000268.1 GCA_005879585.1 Deltaproteobacteria bacterium
TACGCGTTGGCACCCTTGCGCCGCGGCCACGCTCTTCGTGAGGCCGCGCCCCTTTGGGGCTGATGGCTGAGAGGACGTTCCGTACCGCGCCCCCTATCACCCCGGCAGGCCGGTGGGGATCCCCCCGACGGCGAGACGTTGGCGACGCAGCGCTGATGCCGACGGCCCGGTGCAGACGACACTCGTCGGTGCGGGCCGCCCCACCGCCGGGGCCGACCTCTCGGCGCGAGCGCCGACTGGTCGGCGTGCCTTCCCCCACCGACGAGCCAGCCGCGCCGATCTCAGAGGCAACTCCCGCTGGCCCGCCGGTTGCACTCCGGATCAACGCCGTAGCGATCACCCCGCTCGAGGGATTGACCGCGAGACGTCACGCGTCGGGATAGAGGTCCCGCAGGGCAAGAAGGTCCACCCAAATGGGCGGCTTCGAGAGCTCCGATCCAGAGACCGGCCGAGGAGATCAGGATGACTTCATAGCACCCACGTTGGGCATGTTCTGCGCGGCCGAGGTCTTTCTGCGCGTTGGGCCGGTGCCGGTCCGTATTGCGCCAGACTCCACCACGCCACCAGCAAACCGCTGCGTCTTCCACCACGCGCAACTCGAAGTCCAATTCCACGAAACAGGTAATCAGTCTTATCGGGCAAATCAGGGAGGAGAGCGCGATGCGAACACTTCAAGCGGATTACTTCAGTGCCTACCACAACCTAAAGTTGACGCGCGACGCCAACGGTGTGCTGGTTGCGGCATTCCACAACAATGGCGGGCCGCTCATTATGGGCGCGCAAGCTCATACGGAGTTTGTCGATGCCTTCTACCGCATTGCGCAAGATCGAGCCAACACGATCGTAATTCTGACGGGCGCAGGCGGGGAGTTCATTGCTGATGTCGATTGGTCGTCGTTTGGCGACGTTGCCGATCCCGGCGTTTGGAGCCAGGTCCACGACGAGGGCGTTCAGGTTTTGGAAAATATAGCCAACATACGCGTGCCCGTCATAGCGGCTATCGAAGGACGCGCCCATGTGCACTCCGACTACGCGCTACTTGCCAGCGTAATTGTGGCAGCAGAGGGCGCGACGTTCCAGGATGTGGCGCACTTCGCTGCGGGCGTTGCGCCCGGTGACGGAATCTTCACCACGTGGAGTTATCGCGCTGGAGCAGGACGAGCGGAGGCGTTCTTGCTCACCCCCCAGCCGCTGGCTGCGGGTACCGCACACGAATGGGGAGTGGTTGCCGAAGTTGTGCCGAACGGTAAGGCGCTCAGTCGGGCGCGGGAATTAGCCGAGCTGTACCTGAAGGCGCCGGAAGTGACGCGCCGCAACACGCGCGTGCATTTCATCCAGCCCTTGAAGGAGCGCATCGTGCGAGAAGTTGGCTACGGACTGTCGCTCGAAGGAGCGTCGGCGGCCGACCTCGTCAAATCAATGCAAGCCAAGAAGTGACGACTGACTACCTGTCGGTAGACACCGGAGCTCGTCACAAATGCCGCGATTTCGTCACACCGGCAGAGCGACTGGCAGCTCGCTTCGGGAAGCCCATCATCCGGGCGCGGGCACGATCGTTGCTCTGCGTCCTAACGTCTTCGCAAACGCAAACTCGAGAACGAGGAGGATTGCATGCCCGCAACAATCGGTCGGATGAAGCGCAGCGAAAAAGGCCTACTGACTCCGGACAATTGCGTCGTCGCACTCATCGATCACCAGCCCCAGATGATGTTCGGTGTCGCGGGTGTCGATCGCCAATCGATCATCAACAACACCGTCGCCCTTGGAAAGGCCGCCCGGGTGTTCGATGTGCCTGTCGTCCTCACAACGGTCGAGACGAAGAGCTTCAGTGGGAATCTGTGGCCGCAGATCCGCGCGGTGTTTCCGGAGCAGCCGGCGATCGAGCGGTCATCCATGAACGCTTGGGACGACAAGGACTTCGTGGCCGCGATCAAGGCGACCGGTCGGAAGAAGCTCGTGCTCGCGGGACTCTGGACCGAAGTGTGTGTCACCTTTCCGTCCGTTCAGGCAATCCACGACGGCTACGAGGTGTACGTCGTGGAGGACTGCTGCGGCGACGTCAGTCAGCTCGCGCACGACAACGCGATGAAGCGGGTGATCCAGGCGGGCGCGAAGCCGGTCACGTCGCTGCAGGTCATGCTCGAGTTCCAGCGCGATTGGGCCGAGAAGGACACGTACGACGCCGTCATGGACATCGTGAAGACCCACTACGGCGCCTACGGGGTCGGGGTCGAGTACGCGTACACCATGGTGCACAACGCACCCCCGACGGTGTTTCCCAAGTACGTGATCCCGTCGGCGACGAGCCACAAGTAGGCGGCAGCCGGCCATGAAGGCGTCCCTGCTTTCGTTCGCTGCCGGCCTGGTGGTCGGAGTCGTCTATAGCCTGCTCGGCGTCCGGTCGCCGGCTCCTCCGGTGGTCGCGCTGATCGGCCTGCTCGGCATTCTCCTCGGTGAGCAGATCGTCCCGGTGGGACGCGAGCTGATCGCGGGAACCTCCATCGGCGCTGCGTGGCGGCAGGCGCGGTGCGGGCAACATGTCTTCGGCGCCATGCCAGGCAGCCATGCACAACCGGTTGATACAGCGTCAAACGCTCGCATCGGCGCGGTGCAGTCATGAACGCACCGAGCCGAGCCGCCGATCTCATCCATAAAGTCTGGTTCATCACTGGCGCCTCCAGCGGTCTCGGCCTGGAGCTCGCCCGCGCCGCGCTCAAGCGCGGCGACTTCGTCGTGGCCACTTCCCGCGCCGTGACGAGCGTGCTGGGCGACCACGACAACCTGTTGAGTGTCCGCCTGGACGTCACCGACGAGGCGCAAGCTGTCGCCGCGGCCAAGGCCGCCGTGGAGCGCTTCGGGCGCATCGACGTGTTGGTCAACAACGCCGGCTACGGCCTGCTCGGCGGGGTCGAGGAGGCCAGCGGCAAGGAGGTCGAGCAGCAATTCGCCACGAACGTCTTCGGCCTGCTGAACGTGGCGCGTGCGGTCCTGCCGCACATGCGTCGTGCCGGCCGCGGCCACGTGGTCAACGTCTCGGCGATCGCCGGCTATTCCGCCTTCCCAGGCTGGGGCATCTACAGCGCCACCAAGTTCGCCGTTGAGGGGCTTACTGAGGCGATGGCCATCGAGCTCGCGCCGTTGGGCATTCATGCCACCGTGGTCGAGCCCGGCTTCTTCCGCACCAACTTTCTCGACCCGAGGTCGCTGGTGACGACCGCGCTGTCGCTACCCGACTATGCGAAGACCGTGGGCGAGATGCGTGCCGCGATGGCCTCAGCAAACCATAGGCAGCCAGGTGACCCGAAGAAGCTGTCCAAGGCGCTGCTCAAGCTGGTCGACAGCGACAAGCCCCCGTTGCGCCTGCCGCTCGGCACCGACACGGTGGCCAGAATCGCCGAGAAACACCGCTTGGTCGAAGCCGAGCTCGAACGCTGGCTGGACGTGGCGAAGTCCACCGACCACGACGACGTCGCCAAGTAGGCGGCCGCGGAGCGAGGATCGCGGAAAGGTACAGCCATGAACATCCCAAGCACATCAACCGATCTCATCTTGCACAACGGGACGGTCACGACCCTCGATCGCTCGAATCCGAGCGCGACGGCGGTCGCGATCCGAGACGGCAAGTTCCTGCGCGTCGGCACCGAGGCGGACGTGTTGCCTCTTGCCGGTCCTGCAACCCGGGTGATCGACCTCGAGGGACGCCGTGTCCTGCCAGGCTTGATCGACAACCACCTGCACATCATCCGCGGCGGGCTCAGCTTCAACATGGAGCTGCGCTGGGACGGCGTCCGCTCGCTTGCCGATGCGATGGAGATGCTGAAGCAGCAGATCGCCGTCACGCCTCCACCCCAGTGGGTGCGCGTGGTCGGCGGCTTCACCGAGCATCAGTTCGCCGAGAAGCGACTGCCGACGCTCCAGGAGATCAACGCGCTCGCTCCCGAGACGCCCGTCGGCGAGATCGTACGCGATACGCGCGGCGTCCCAGTCGGACTGCTGCTGGCGAAGCCCAATGCCAACATCCTGTACGCGACGCTGGCCAAAGGACCCAAGCTGCCGTTCGAGTCTCAACTGAATTCGACGCGTCAGTTCATGCGCGAACTGAATCGGCTCGGCGTGACGGGCGCCATCGACGCCGGCGGCGGCTCCCAGAACTATCCGGACGACTACGCCGTCATCCGCAAGCTCGACGAGGACAGGCAGCTCACGATCCGCCTCGCCTACAACCTCTTCACGCAGAAGCCGAAGGGCGAGAA
>VBKG01000269.1 GCA_005879585.1 Deltaproteobacteria bacterium
CTCTTCCGGGTTTCGTGTGGGTAGCGTGACCGGCTGAGGGGCCGCCTGCTATCGTCCCGTCGCCACGACGGCAGAGGAGGCGGAGACGATGCGGGACCGCGAGCTGTACGCGACGATCTTGGGGGTCACGGCGCCGTGGACGGTGGGCCGCCGACCCGGGACGACGGATGCCCCTGGGCACAGACGGTCTCGATCCACGACATCATCCGCGCAGCGGAGACGACGAGTGCAGCGTCCGGATGCGTCACGACGGCGCGCTTACCCGCGTAGCCCCGGCGCGGGGAACGATGCGGTGAGCTCCTTCACCTCGGCGAAGATGCGCTCGATCGCGTCCTCGTCGGACGCCTTGGCCGCTTCGACGCCCTCGTCCATCCACCGCGCGATGTGCTTCATCTCGTCCGGGCCCATGCCGCGGCTGGTCACGGACGGTGTGCCGATGCGCAGCCCCGACGGGTTGGCCGGCGGACGAGGATCGAACGGTACCGCGTTGAAGTTCAGCTCGAGCCCGGCACGATCGAGAGCCTTCGCCGTCGGCTTGCCGCGCACGTCCTTGTTCGTGAGGTCGATCAGGATGAGGTGGTTGTCGGTCCCACCGGAGACGAGGTCGAACCCCCGCGCGAGCAGCTCGTCCGCGAGCACCTTCGCGTTCGCGACCACGTCGGCCGCGTATGAGCGGAACTCGGGCGTGGCAGCTTCCTTCAGCGCGACGGCGATCGCCGCCGTCGTGTGATTGTGCGGACCGCCTTGCAGACCGGGCAGGATCGCCGAGTCGATCTTCTTGCCGTGTTCTTCCGTGCACAGGATCATCGCGCCCCGCGGGCCGCGCAGCGTCTTGTGTGTCGTCGTCGTGATGACAGGAGCGTGTCCGACCGGCGACGGGTGCACGCCGCCGGCGACGAGTCCGGCGATGTGCGCGATGTCGGCCAGGAGGAGCGCACCAACGTCGCTCGCGATCTGTGCGAACGCCGGGAAGTCGATGGTTCTCGGTATCGCCGTTCCGCCGCAGACGATGATCTTCGGACGTTCGCGTCGCGCGAGATCGGCGACCTGGTCCATGTCGACGCGTCCGGTGTCCTTGCGCACGCCGTACTGCACTGGGTGGAGCCACTTCCCGGAGAGCGTCGGCGGCGCTCCGTGCGTGAGGTGCCCGCCCATCGGGAGCGCCATCCCCATGATCGTGTCGCCCGGCTGCACGAACGCGAAGTACACAGCGAGGTTGGCGGGAGATCCGGAGTACGGCTGGACGTTGACGTGCTCGACGCCGAACAACGACTTCGCGCGCTCGATGGCGATCGTCTCGACCTGGTCGATGACCTGCTGGCCCTCGTAGTACCGGCGTCCGGGATAGCCCTCCGAGTACTTGTTCGTGAGGACCGTCCCCGTGGCCTCCAAGACCGCTTTCGAGACGTAGTTCTCGGACGGGATCAATCTGATCTTCGCCGACTGACGCTCTTGCTCTGCACCGATCAGCGCCGCGATCTCGGGGTCGACGTCGGCCAGCGCGGGATCGACTCTCGTCATCACGCTCATGGTGCCTCCTCGCTTCGCGTCACGGACCGCCGAGGCACCCAGGCGTACGGCAAGCGGTCCAACCGCGCTACTCCCCGGTGGTTAGGCCCACCTCGAACGCCAGTCGCAGCGCGTCTGAGACTCTAGGAAGCGGCCACGATGCTGTCAACGGCGAGCCGCTCGGAGAACCAGCTCACGGTTCGTGACACGGCGGCCTCCCAGTCGACCGCGGGCTCCCAGCCCATGAGCGTCTTCGCTCGCGAGATGTCGGCCGGCGTACCGCGGATGTCGCCATCCCGCTTGGGCACTGCGAACGTCACGACGGGACGGACGAGAACCCTGAGGTCTGCTTTGGTCTTCAGCACGGACCTAGCATCCCCATCGGGGCAACCTCACCCCAGGGTCGTTCGTCCGCGAACGCGACTCCGATGGTCCGCCACGACGGCAGAGGAGGCGGAGACGATGCGGGACCGCGAGCTGTACGCGACGATCTTGGGGGTCACGGCGCCGTGGACGGTGGACCGAGTGGACCTCGATGTGGCCGGCGGCGCGGTGCACGTGTGGCTGGCGCGCACCGAGGGCGCCCCGGCGCAGTGCCCGGAATGCCAGAGCCCGTGTACGATCTACGACCACCGCGACCGCGAGTGGCGCCATCTCGACACCTGCCAGTTACAGACCCGGCTCCATGCGCGCGTGCCGCGCGTCGACTGCCCGACCCATGGAGCGCCGGCGGCATCGCCATGCCGCGGCGCGCTCCCTGATTGCGCGCTGCGCTGCAGTCCGCCGTCGTGCCGCTGCTGAGCAGCCCCTACATCGGTCGGTGTCGCGCGATGGCGACGGCAACCATGTGCGGCCGACGACGACCGCTCACGGGCTGGACCGCGCCGCGAGCAGGCGGTGCGACTCGAGGTAGGCCCGAACACTCGCGGCCACGATGGCGTTTCCCTCGGGGGAGAGGTGCGAGAGGCGGACAACACGGGTGCCGGCGGCGCTCGCCGCCGCGAGGTCTGCCGCCGTAAAGACGCAATCAATCCTCTGCTCGGCGCAGACGTCCTGCATGGACCCGCCCGGTCCGGCTGCTCCGAACAGCTCGACGAACACCGGCGTCGCGCGCGCCGCGCGCGTCTCGCGGACGATCTCGGCAAGCAGTGCGCCCGCAACGCGCGCGCGCTGCGCCGGGTCCTCGCGCCACGCCAGCCGCTCGACCGCGGCGTCGACGAGCAACGCCAGGGCAGGCGTGAAGCGCGCGGAGCGGATCAGATCGGCTGGTGGCGGTACGCGCGCGATCGCGAGCTGTAGCCTGCCGTCCTGCAGGACGAAGAGCGGCTTCGCGTAGTCGCGGAACGAGAGCATATCCCTCTCCGCGTCCATCGCGACCCAGCCGACGAGCACGATGTCGGGCGCGTATGGCAGCCCGTCACGGCGCAAGCGCAGGAGCATCTGGTCGTGCCCGTAGCCGTGGACACCGAGGTTCAGCACCTCCGCCGCCGCCAGCGACCGCTGGAGCTGAGCCGGGAACGTCTCGTCGTCGCCCACGTCGTCGCCGAAGGTGAACGAGTCTCCGATGGCCACGATCCGCGTCGTGCCGGACGCCTTGGCGAGAGCGTGCTCGCGCGCGCCGCGCACGCCTCGCGAGTTCGAACTGACCGATCCGGCGCTCGCGAGCGGTACGTCGCGCAGTCCCGACGCGAGCGTCCAGCCGAGCTCGGGATCGTGCGTGTCGTACGCCAGCCCCAGCTGCTCGCCGTGCGGGGGACGCGCGAGCCAGATCGCGCGCCACCCCGCGCTCCCGACGCGGAGCCTGTCGCCGAACGCGCGCGACTCAAGCGCCGCGCGCGCCGCGACGTTCGCTGCGGCGAGCGACGCCGTGAGCAAGGCGACGCGCCCCAGAGCCATCCGGGCGGCGGGCTTCATGGCGGCCGAGAAAATGGAGCAGCGTGCGACTTCTTTTCGTCGCGGCGATTCTTTGCGTCGTACTCCTTCGCCGATCGCGGATCGCCGTCGAGGCACGGGCTGCAGATCGTCACGTCGTCGTACGGGGACATGGCTCGTACAAAGCGGCGAAGTCAGTCGCGCGACTGGCGCTGGCCCCAGGACGCGGGCGACGCGGTCCTGGCCTACCTGAACTCCGGGCGGCCTGCGAGCGCGGCGCTGACAGCGGAGCCTGGGGCGCGGGGCGACGCGCGCCGACGCAGATCCTAGAGTTCTCGGTGGCCCTACGACGCGACCCGCGCGACGGCACACGGAGCGCATGGCAGACGCGTACATCATTCCACCGGGACAGGGCGACCAGGTCGGCGCGATGCTCCGCAACGACACCGCACTGCCGAGCGATTGCGGGTCACCACGGGCAGCATTGAGAAGACGATCGTCAAGGCTTCGTATGGATGC
>VBKG01000270.1 GCA_005879585.1 Deltaproteobacteria bacterium
TTCTCTATCGGCAATAGTCGGGTCCCGAGAACGATTGGGGAACGAAGCGGCGGGCGTCCACGGCGTCGCCGGATCTTCACAGGGAACGATCGGGGGATACGGAACCGCTGGATCCTCATCGCCGAGCGCGTCCTACCAGCCCGCCGGCCCTCCGTAACGAGGTTGGAATCGGCCGCGGTAGTCCCGGTCGCTCGCGAGCGAGAAAACGAGAATGCTAAGAAGTGGTCTCCACGCGGACCGCCGACGACCTTCAGAAGGAGGCGGTCCTGAACGCCCTCGTCGTCCTCCGGCTGACTCACGCAGCTCTCCGGGGGATGACGACGAGAAATATGGGCGACATCATTCAGATATCTTCGGCAGTCGCGTTCTACCCGCTGCCCGACGGCGCCACGTACGCCGCCAGTAAGGCCTTCGTCAACAGTCTGAGCGAAGCGGTCAATCGGGAGCTGCGAGGCACGGGAGTACGGATCACCGTGGTCTGTCCCGGCTTCACCCGAACGGCGATCCCAGCCCGCCTCGGGTTCAACGAGACCAACATTCCGCGCCGTCTCTGGCAGGACCCGGAAGCGGTCGTCGAGGTAGGGCTCCGCGCCGCGGCCCGAGGGAAGACCGTGGTGTCAGGTCTGATGAACAAAGTCGGCGCTGCCATGGCGTACTACCTCCCGCGTCGGCTTGTTCTTCCCTACATCGAGCGGCTCCAGAAGCCGGGACTCGAGCGAGCGGCCGCGAGCTCCCCCGGCTGACGCGAAACCGGTGCGCACCCATGACCGCCCGTTGGCCGAGCACCGTCGACCAGATCCTCGACCGCGACCACGTCGCAATGCTCGGCTACGTCACACCGGCGCGTGGCGTCGTGCTCCTTCCCCTGACGAACTTCGGCATCCGCGACCGCAAGGCAGGCACGGTGACGGTGAACAGCTCCGTCGGGATGTGGAAGAAGCTCGAGGCGATCCGCCGAAATCCTCGGGTCGCACTCGCCTTTCACACCCGCGAGCACGCGCTCGAGGATCGCCCGGAGTATGTGCTCGTGCAGGGGCCGGCTGCGTTCTTGCCACCGGTTCCCGATTACCCGACCTCGATCCTCGAGAACTGGGAGCGCGTGGAGAGGTGGCGCGATCTCAGCCCTCTCTGGAAATGGTGGCTCCGCGTCTACGCCTTACGCGTGCCGATCGAGATCACGGTCGAACGGCTGATCGTATGGCCCGATCTGGCGTGCCGGGGAGCGCCCGAGGTGACGGGTCGTCATCTGCCCCCGGAGCCGCCGAAATCCCAGCAACCGACCGCACGCGGAACCAGCCCCCGAATCAACCACCTTCGCGCGGCGACGCGAGCGACGCGCCTGCCGTACGTGCTGCTCGGCTGGGTCGGTGCGGACGGGTTCCCGGTCATGGTCCCCGTGCGGATCGCAGGGACCGAGGAGCGCGGGATCGTGCTCGACGTCGCCGAGGGACTGGTTCCTCCCGGCGGCCGACGCGCGGGCCTGACCGCGCACTGGTTCAGTCGCGGCGTCGTAGGTCAGGACCAGCGGAAATACACGGGGTGGCTCGAGGCGGAGTCGGGAGGGCGCCGGGTCGTATACGCGCCCCACACGAAGGCGGGCTATAGGTTCCCCGCGTCGACGCTCCTGTATAGACTCATGGCAGGCCTCGCGACCCGGTGGGGACTGCGTGGCGCCCGGGCTGCGGGGTTCGTGCCCCAACCAATGCTCCGGCAAGCCGTGAACGATGAATATCGGCGATACCTCGCCGAGCGCCATGCCGGCGAGGTCGCTGGCGAGGAGCTCTTTCGGTCCTTGGCGGCGCACACCGTCGAGCCTGACCGCAAATACAAGTGGACGGTGCTCGAGCAACTGGAGCGCGAGACGAAAGAGCGGCTTCGTCGCGCAATGCAGAAGCTGGCCATTGAACCAGTCGACGATCCCGCGAGGGTTCAGGAGAGCAGAAGGCAGGGCGAGCGGTTTTCCCGCGTTGCGTGGCTCGACTTCATGAAGGGATTTCGGACCGAGCTCGCCGGCTTCGTCTCGAGATTCGAAAAGGCGGAACAATTGGCGCCTTCCGGAAGCGAGGATCGGCGGCTGTTGGAGGAAATTACCAACCACGAGCGCGCGCTCCTGGAATTTGCGGATCGAGAGTTTGCTGGGCGCTCGGAGCAGTCGCTGGAACCGATCCTGGCGATCCTTCACACGCCGCCCCCACGTTAGCGAGCCATCTGAGCACGCCCCTCGCGCTCTCGCTCTTCTGGTTCTTTTACCAAGGCTCCCTCGGGATCTTCGGTCTCGGGAGCATCGTGTCGAATGCCGCGTCCGGCTGGCTGCTCGAGCATGCCGGCCCGGATGTGCCCTTCCTCGCCGGCGGTGCGGGGGCGCTGGGGCTGGTCGCGCTGATCCCGTGGCTCCTCCCGCGCCCTCGTGACGGACCACTCACCGACGGGGCAGCCGCCGCGATGTTCTGACCGTCCCTGGCATGCGTCCGTCTTGCTGCGCGCCCGCGTGTCTCACGGCGAGCGCGCAGCTTTCGAGTCGCACGCATCGACAGCGCAGGCCTTCCTGAAGGAGCCGCTTCATCCCCGCTGCCCGCGCGAGCAGCGCGTCGATCTCGCGAACCTTCATCGCTGCGAGCTCCCGCCATCGAGCCGGTGGTGGACTCGAAGGCGAGAAGCCGGACAGCAACACGCGAATCTCGCGCATCGTGAACCCTGCCTGCTTGGCAACGTCGATCACCGTGAGCCTGCTCAGTATCGCGGGACCGTAGCGGCGTTGGCCGTTCACCCGCTCGATGGGCGGCAGGAGGCCGATCCGCTCGTAGTAGCGGAGAGCCGAAGGCCGAACGCCCAACCGGTGCGCGACCTGCCCGATCGTCATGCGCCGATCATCCGCCTCGCGCCGGACTCTCTCAACGAGTGGCTGCCATCGCTGCGGCGAGCATCGCCTTGACGCCGTCGCCGCCCGTGATGGACAGCCAGGACTCGCCGTTTTTCCACTCGAGGCGGAACTCCATGAACGGGCAGCACATGCGGTCGAGCGTGATCCACTCCGCGGCCCCGACGAACGTTCCCGCATCCGCGAGCAGCCGGAACGTGTAGCCGTCCGGGAGTTCCCGGGTCTCCTCGACAACAGAGGCGAAGCGTCGCTGCAGCTCATCGTGCCGTCGCTGCTGTCGCTCGTCGAACACACTCAGCTGGCAGGCTGGCCCGTCGGTTCGTGCTGCGTCGCCCAGGGTCGATGTCTCCATCGGTTCCTCCTTTGCTTCAGCGCGTACCAGTTGAAGTGCAGTTCAAGTCAAGGGGGCCGGCCACGTTCACGAGGCGAGCGAGCGCCGGCACGGGGTGGAAGACACATCGGCAGCACGGATTCGGGTCGGCTTCGACCACCAACACGAACGGCGCGCCCCTCGAACCGAACTCGTTCTTGCGTACATCTCGACCGCGATGACGGCTGGCGTGAACACGGCCTGGCTCGAAGCGCAGACGGGCGTCCGGTACGAGACTCTGAAGCGCGACTATGGCAAGTGGCTGCGCGCCGGAAGGGGCAGATCAGCTCGAAAAACTCGCCCGTTTGGCCCCCAGTTGGCCGCCAAGCTCAGGCGACGCGCGCAACGTTGTGATTTCACTGAACTAGAAAAGTGCGAAAGGGGGGACTTGAACCCCCACGGGTTTTACCCCACAGGATCCTGAATCCTGCGCGTCTGCCAATTCCGCCACTTTCGCAGAGGCACGACGCCTAACAGCGCGCGGCGCGAGCGTCAACTCGCGGCGGCTACCGCCACGCCGGGCACGAGCGTCTGCACCGCGATCTCCCGCGGCACACCGACGCGCACCGGCTGCCCACTCGTCCCGAGACCGCGGCTCACGTGGAGCCACGACGCGCCATCGCGGAAGAGGCCTGCGTCGAAGCGCGTCATCAGAAAGCGCGCGGCGTTGAATCGCGGCAGGCCCGGCATCGCCACCTGGCCGCCGTGCGTGTGCCCCGCGAGCAGCAGCGGAACGCCGGCGGTCGCCGTGGCAGCGAACACGTTCGGCCGATGCGCGAGCACGATCGCCGGCTCTCCGGCCGGCA
>VBKG01000271.1 GCA_005879585.1 Deltaproteobacteria bacterium
GCCGCCCGGGACCCCAAACGGATGATGCGGAAGTTTGCGACCTTGCCGCGAATCCGCGACAGAGCTGCGGCCAAGGCGTCGAGGTCGCCGGCAACGAGGTAGTCGCCCGTGTTCCGGTCGATCGCGACGAACTTGCCCCGCCCGCGCCGCCCCAAGCTGCGTGCGACGCGCCTTCGGATTGTTTCGAGATCGACCGTTCGACGTGCCATGGTTCGTCGGCGTCGAATCATGTCTCTCCCTCCTCACAGCCGCAAGGCTCGCCCGCCCTGCTACCCGCCCACGACCCAGGCGCGTCCCCCAGTTGGTCCGCTATTCCGCTACTGCGATTGCGTCGGC
>VBKG01000272.1 GCA_005879585.1 Deltaproteobacteria bacterium
CAACCGGACACGAGGGACGTTGCTCACTCGCCCAAGCGACTCCAGCGAGAACTCTCGTCCGATCACCGATGCCATCGTCAGGACTTGATTGCAGTCCGGTGAGAGGCGATCGAGGCGGCGCCCGAGCACCTCGCGTACTCCCTGTGGAATCGCGAACGTCCACGACCGGACGTCGTCCGCCCGCTCGAGGCGTCCGTCGCTCGCGAGCAAACGAACGACCTCGGTCACGAAGAACGGATTGCCTTCCGTTTCCTCGTGAACCGCGGAAACCAGGGCGTCGGGCGGCAGGGCGTCGATGCCGAATAGAGCACCGGAATGCACGTGGGTCTGCATGCTTCCCCGCGATGCCTCCCGCGGCTTGGCGATGCAATCGCTAGCAACGGAATAGGTCAGACCGCGCCGACATCCCCCGGACGTTGCCGAGCACGAGCGCCCTCTGCTCGCCCGAGGTTGGAAACCAGAGATCCGACGCCGCGTTTGCTGCCCACGTCGGCGTATGGCACTGTACGCCATATGTCACGGGCCGTGAAGGTGCTGCACGAGAAGGTGCGCACGGCCGAAGGGATCGTCGTCGAGTTCAAGGTCTGGCGGGTGAGGGATATCCGGCGCTATCCGGAGGGCTTCAGGTACTCCTTCTTCGCGGTTCGTGACGGCGTGGTGCTCGTCGGGTACGACAATCACGTGCCGAAGGGACACCATCGGCACTTCGGAGGAAAGCAGGAGCCGTACGCGTTCGAGGGACTCGATAAGCTGCGCGCAGACTTCAAGAGAGACCTGGAGCGAGCGCGCCTGCGCATCACGGAAGGAGCGTGACCATGGCACTCAAGACCATTCGGGTAAGGATCAAGTCCGTCGACGAGGCACTCGACAATGCCATCGGGGCGATGCGAGCGATTCAGTCGAAAAGGCGGGTCCGAAAACGCGTGGGAGAGTACTTCGAGAGTCTCGACGCGGTTCGGGCCGCGCTGACGGAGAAGCGGATCGCCCTGCTGCGGCTCGTCCGTGAACGCGCGCCCGCCTCGGTAGCGGAGCTGGCACGGATGGCGAAGCGTGACTTCAAGACGGTCTACCGCGACGTGGAAGCGCTACGCGAGCTGGGGTTGATCACCATCGCCGAGAAGCGGCGTGGCGTGCCGAGCCGCCTAAGGAGCCGCACGACGGAGATCGTTCTGAGGATCGCCGTTTGACGCGGCCCCCTCTGAACAGGGCGATCAATGCGGTCGCGGCGCGGACGACCTATTCGATGCCGTAGCGCTTGCGCTTCCGCCAGAGCGTCGTGACGTTGATGCCGAGGCGAGCCGCGGCCTCTTCGAGCGTCGCGGCGTCGGCGAGCACCTGCTCGATGTGACGTCGTTCGAGCTCGTGGAGCGAGAGCGGCGTGGCGGCCGCCGCTTCCGGGGTGGCCGTTCCCGCGTCCGGGGCAAGAAGACGATCGGGCAGGTCGTCGCCCTGGATGACGTCGCCGCGGGACAGGACCACCGCACGCTCGAGCGTGTTCACGAGCTCGCGCACGTTGCCCGGCCAGCGGTAGGCGTGCAGCGCGCGGCGGGCCTCGGGCGCGAGCGACAGGGCAGGGCGCCGGTGCCGGCTACAGAGCGTCGCCAGCACGTGATCGATGAGCGCCGGCAGGTCTTCGGGACGCTCGCGCAGCGCGGGCAGTCGGATCGTGATGACGTTCAGGCGGAAGAAGAGGTCCTCGCGGAAGCGGCCCGCGGCGACGTCCGCCTCGAGGTCGCGATTGGTGGCCGCGAGGACGCGCGCGTCCACGGTGATCGTCTCGCCGCCGCCGACGCGCTCGAAGCGGTGCTGCTCGAGGAAGCGGAGGAGCTTCCCCTGGAGCTCGAGCGGCAGGTCGCCGACCTCGTCGAGGAACACCGTGCCGTGCTCCGCGGCCTCGAGGCGGCCCGGCTTGTCCTTCCACGCGCCGGTGAAGGCGCCCTTCACGTGGCCGAAGAGCTCGCTCTCGAGGAGATGCTCGGCGAGCGTCGTGCAGGCGACCGTGACGAAGGCGCCCCGTTGCCGCGGACTCCACCCGTGGATGGCGGACGCGAGCACGTTCTTCCCGGTGCCGCTCTCGCCTGTCAGCAGCACGGTAACGTCGGAGCCCGCCGCCTGGCGAGCCGTGTCGAGCGCGCGGAGCATCAGCGGGCTCGCGGACTCGAGCAGCACGGGCTCGTCGACGGCGCGCCGGAGCCGGCGGTTCTCCCGCTTGAGCGTCTGCACCTCGAGCACGCGCGCGAGGAGAAGCCCGGCATGGTCCAGCGAGAACGGCTTCACGAGGTAGTCGTACGCGCCGGCGCGCATCGCCTCGACCGCCTGCGCGACGGTGGCGTACGCCGTCATCAGCACGACGACCGCGTCGGGCCGCTGGCGGCGGATCTCGCGCAGCAGCGCGAGGCCGTCCATGCCGGCCATGCGGACGTCCGAGAAGACCACGTCGAACTCGGCCCGCCCGAGCGCCGCGAGCGCCGCGGGTCCATCCGCGACCGCTTCCGCCGTGTGGCCGAGGCCGTGGACGTACGTCGTGAGATGCGTGCGGATGTTCTTCTCGTCGTCGACGATGAGGATGGATGCCATGTCAGCCGCGCGGCAGCTCGAGCGTGAACCGGCTCCCGACGCCGATCGTGCTGTCGAGGTGGATGCGCCCGCCGTGCGCCTGGACGATGTCGCGCACGATGGCGAGGCCGAGACCGGCCGCGCCGATGTTGCCGCCCTCGCCGGATTGGACGAAGCGGTCGAAGATGCGTTCCTGCTGATCGGGCGCGATCCCGCCGCCGGTGTCGCTGACCGAGACGACGACGGACCCGTCCGCCGCCGCGGCCTCGACGCGCACCGAGCCGCCGGCGGGCGTGTAGCGGAGCGCGTTCGCGAGCAGGTTGGAGAGCGCCCAGGTGAGCTTCGTGGGATCGCCTGCGATCGTGAGGCCCCCGGTGGCGACGGCGGATTCCAGCGCGACGCCTTTTTCCCGCGCCTGCAGGACGAACAGCTTCAGCGTGCGCGGGATCACGTCCCGGAGATCGACGTTCCGCCGCTCGATCGGAATGCTCGTGGCGCGCGCCCGCGAGAGGTCGAGCAGCCGCTGGGCGAGGTCCTGGAGCCGCTCCACGTCCTCGTGCGCCGCGCCGACCAGCGCGCGCGGTCCGGCGCCGAGGCCACCGTCGCGGCCGAGGAGCTCGACCGCCATGCGGAGCGACGTGAGCGGGCTTCCGAGCTCGTGCGACAGCGTGGCGACGAGCTGCTCGAAGCGCGCCTCCTGGTCACGCAGGTAGGTGACGTCCTGCAGCGCGACGATGAGTCCGGCGCGCGCCTGGTCGCGCGCGCGCAGCGCCGTCGGACGGAGCACGTAGTGGTGGTCACGGCCGCGGAGGAAGAGGGCGAGCTCCACCCGCTCGGGCTCGCGATCGGGATGCGCGAGCAGCTCGCGGACCACCTCCCGGAGACGCAGGTAGTGCGGATGATCGCTGCCGAGCCGGTCGAAGGGCGCTCCCGGCACCTCCATGCGGTCGAGTTCGCCTTCTCGTCGAGCACGGCGTCGACGTTGAGCTGCTCGAACGCTTCCAGGCGCTTCGCCATCTTCCGGTACTCGTCGGCCACCTGCTCGAGCTCCGCGAGCGGCTGCGGCCCGAGTGCCGGGTAGGGGCCCCGCGGGCCGATCGAGCGGAGGCGGCCCGCGAGCTCGGTGAGCGGCCGCGCGACGGCGCTGGCGAGCGTCCAGCCGGTGCCGGCGACCACGAGGGCCAGGAGCGCCAGCGTCGCGAGCACGCCGAGGACGAGGCGGTTCGCGAGCGTGCGCGTGCCACGGTCGGCCGCGAACATCGCGTTCTTGTTGAGCGCGATGAGGCTATGGAGATCGCGGTCGAGCTCGGCTGTGGCGCCGTCGAGACGGTCGGACGTCGCGGCCGTCGCGTCCGCGAAGAGCGCGCGCGCCTCCGTGTCGATCCGCCGGGCGAGCTCCGCCTCGCCGGCCTCGGTGTAGTTGCCGTGCTCGACCGTCAGCCAGCGCTCGAACGTGGTCCACAGCTCGGCGCACGCGCTCGGGCAGCGGCCGTCGTGCACCGCGAGGCGCAGATCGCCAAGGACGTGCGCCATGCCCTCCGCCGCCTCGATGCTCCGGTAGTTGCGCGAGAGGATCTCGGTGACGGACGTCTCGAGCACGCGCAGATGGGAGACCGCGAGGAGGGCGGCGGCGCCGAACGCCACCGTCAGGCTGACCGTCAGAAGCCGGAGCCGGCCACGAAGTGAGGCCACTGTGCGATGCGAGCAAAGCACGGCGGTCGGGCGGTGTCCACGAACGGGGCGGCGATGCATTCTGCATGGCTGATTCGTGCAATCTGCAAAGCGCGCCGAGAGGCGCCTCGGATTGGCGCGCCGCGTGCCGTGGCACGAGCGATGCTCGCGGCGCACATGGCCATGGTCGCGTACGCCGCGCTCGCGTTCGGGTATGCGCTGAGCGTCCGGACACTGTTCCGGCAAGCGCGATCGGGGTGGTCGGCCCGGCCTCGAGGCCGGCTCGCGTCGGCCTCGCGTGAGGCCGGGCGGCGCGCGCCCGATCACGGTCGCCGCCGGCAGGCGTCTTAGCGGCAGCTTCGGTCTCCGCGTTCGCCCCGCGTCGTTCCAGCCCGTCGTCGATCCCGCTCGGGAGCGGTGACGGTCGCGTGTACCACGTGAGCTTCGTCGCCGACGATGGCGCGGGTGGCCGATGCACGCGCACGGTGACCGTCTGCGTCCCGCACGACCAGGGTGCGGGCCAGCGCTGCGCCGATCAAGGACCGCTCTTCGATTCGACGGGCGGGGCTGGTCGGTGAGACGCCGCTAGACGATCGTCGTCACCAGCATGACGGCGGCGGCGACCGCCATCACGATCGCCGTGGTCCACCCGAGGAACCGCAGCGACGGACCATTCACGCGCGTCCCCATGACCTTCGGGTCGCTCGTGAGCAGCACGACGAGAACGATCAGCGGCGGCGCGAGGACGCCGTTCACCACCGCCGACCAGAAGAGCATCGCGACGGCGTTGAACCCGCCGAAGTCGAGCAAGAGGCCGACGCCCACGGCGACGGCGAGGACGGCGTAGAAGCCGCGGGCGTTCTTCGGCCGGTCGTCCAGCGAGCCGCGCCAGGCGGCGGCCTCGGCGATGGCGTAGGCGCACGACCCTGCCAGGATCGGCACGCTCAGCATGCCGGTGCCGATGATCCCGAGGCTGAACAGCCAGTACGCCCGGTCGCCCGCGAGTGGCCGCAGCGCTTCGGCGGCCTGCTGCGCGGTGGTGATGTCGGTCACGCCGTGCGCGTGCAGGGACGCCGCCGTGGTGAGGATGATGAAATACATGACGAAGTTCGAGACGAACATGCCGGTCACCACGTCCACCTTGGCGCGCCGCAGCTCGACCGCCGTGGCGCCCTCGCGCGCTTCGAGGCTTCGCCGCCCGTGCGCGCGCTCCTCCTCGACCTCCTGCCCGGCCTGCCAGAAGAAGAGGTAGGGGGAGATCGTCGTGCCGAGGATGCCGACGAAGGTCGCGATGTACCCGGCCGTCGGCTCCACGTGTGGCACGAGCGTCGCGTGGACGACGGCATGCCAGTCCGGGTGCGCGAGGATGCCGGCTCCAACGTACGCGAACAGGACCAGCGTCAGCCATTTGAAGAGACGGGCGATGCGGCGGTACGAGGACCAGAAGAGGAGCGACACGATGACCGCGGCGTAGACGGGGACCAGGATGCGCGAGTCGACCCCCGTCACCATCTCGGTCGCTTCGGCCATCCCGCCGAGGTCGGCGCCGATGTTGAAGACGTTCGCGATCGTGAGGAGCCCGCAGGCGGTCCAGAGCACGCGACGGCGGTAACGGCGGCGGATCACGCCCGCGAGGCCGCGGCCCGTGACCATCCCGAGCCGCGAGCACATGAGCTGGACGGCGACCATGAGCGGGAACGAGAAGAGCGCCGTCCAGAGCTGTGCGTACCCGAAGGCCGCGCCCGTGACCGAGTAGGTGGAGATCCCCGAGGGGTCGTCGTCGGCCGCCCCGGTGATGAGCCCGGGGCCGAGGTCGGCGAAGAACCCCCGGAGACGTCGGGGGAGGAAGCTTGCGGCGGCGCGCACGCCGCGCGCCCCGTTCCTCAGGAGGACTTTTGGTGAGGTGCCCCCGTTGCCGGGGGGCGCCGCAGTGAGCCAGGCCATCGGCACTCTCCTTCCAGGCACTGCCGGTACGGTGCGCCGGGAAGCGAGAGTTGGCCTGCCTCACCTACGGGGCGGCACCGCGCTCGTCCCGACGCACGGATCTTGGTCCGTTACTCGCGTCGTCCATCCGAGATCTCTCTCCGTGCTCGGGTTCGCGTTCCGTTCTCCGGTTACGCCTGCGAGCGGCCGACGTCAACGCCGCACCTCAGAAGTAGATCTTGAGACCGGCGCGCACGCCCAGCGGATTGCCGGGCGTGAAGTGAATGTCGTTCATGCTAGCGACGCTGGCGACGCTGCACGTCGGACACCGCCTCGTAGATCGTTTGGCGGTGGCCGACCGCGACGACCCGAATGATCCGACGTTGCCGATCGACAGCGTAGACGATGCGGAACCGGCGCACGCGATACTTCCACAAGCCCGTGAGCTCGCGCCGTAGTGGCTCGCCCATGGATGGGTCATCGCTGAGAGCGCGCAAAGCGTTCTTGATGCTCCGTTTCAGATCGGGATGCAGTCGGCGGATGAGCTCGGCCACCTCGGGCGGGATGAGGGGCCGATACGTCCGCATCTACCGGCGCCTTCGCGGCCCCCGTAGCGGCTCGCCAAAGACTTGCTCGAACGACAGCCCCGTTCCTCCCGCGGCGAAGTACCGCCGGCTGCGGCGGATCTGCCGCA
>VBKG01000273.1:0-2916 GCA_005879585.1 Deltaproteobacteria bacterium
CACTGACCTCCTCGGCCCCAACGGCCTCGCCTTCTCGCCCGACGAAAAGTACTTCTACGTCGACGACTGGGACGTGAAGAAGAAGGTCGTGATGCGCTACCGCGTCGAGCGCGACGGGACGCTGTCGCACGGCGAGGTCTTCTTCGACATGACGAGCGAGCCCGGCGAGCAGGCGCTCGACGGCATGAAGGTCGACCGGAAGGGGAACCTCTACGTCTCGGGACCGGGCGGGGTCTGGATCATCTCCGCCGCCGGAAAGCACCTCGGCACGATCAAGGCGCCGGAGCTGCCCGCGAACTTCGCCTGGGGGGACGACGACGGGCGCGCGCTCTACATGACCGCCCGCACCGGGCTGTACCGCATCCGCCTCAAGGTGCCCGGCATTCGTCCCTGACGCTCCGGTGCCACTCGCCGCAATCAACGGAACTCAACTCTTCCACCTGGAAATCGGCAGTGGCCCGCCGCTGCTCGTCATGCACGGCGGGCTCGGCGTCGACCACTCGCAGTTCCGCGAGTGGCTCGATCCGCTCGGCGACGCGTTCCGCCTCGTCTACTACGACCACCGCGGCAACGGTCGCTCGGGCCGGCCGCCGCTCACGACGCTCACGCTCGCGCAGCTCGCCGACGACGCCGACGCGCTGCGCGCCCACCTCGGTCACGAGAAGATCGCCGTCCTCGGCCACTCGTACGGCGGCTGCGTCGCGCTGCAGTACGCCTTGCGCTACCCGGGCCACGTCGCACGCCTGCTCCTGGTCGGGACCACGGCCGCGTGGGACTACCCCGACGAGCTCGCGGCCGACCTCCAGCGCCGCTCGCCGAGCGCGGAGGTCGTGGCGGCGTTCCTGGACGTGCCCGCGGACGACGCCGAGTTCGCCCGCGCCCAGAAGCTCGTGGCCGCCACGCTCGGGTTCCGCGCGTTCGACCCCGAGCGCGTGGAGGATCTCTTCGCCTCGACCATCTGGAGCGCCGCCGCCTGCGCCCGCAGCCGCGAGCTGATGGCCGAGTGCGACGTCGCGGCACGGCTCGGCGAAATCGCCGCCCCCACGCTGATCCTCGGCGGCCGCCACGACTTCTTCTGTCCCCCTTCGCAGGCGGCGCGCCTCCATCGCGGCATCCGCCGTTCCGAGCTTGTGCTGTTCGAGCGCAGCGGCCACTATCCGTTCGTCGAGGAGCCGGCGGCGTTCCAGCACGCGGTCCGCACCTGGATCGCCGGCGACACATGACGAAGCTCGGAACGCCCCCACCCGCCTCGGATGTCACGCCGGAGCCGCTGTACCTGCGGCGGCGCGAGTTCGTCCGCAACGCCGCGCTCTTCACGGCGACGAGCGCCGGCGCCGGCGGAAGCCTTCTCTGGCTCATGAGCGGCCGGCGCGCCGGCAAGAAGTCTTCGCGCTCGAAGGGTAACCCGGTCGACCTTCCCGTCGCGCGGCAGGGGACGGAGAGCACCAACGAGTCCCGCACGCCCTACCGCGACGTGACCACCTACAACAACTTCTACGAGTTCGGCACCGACAAGAGCGACCCGGCCGAGCTGGCGGGCACGCTGCGGCCCCGGCCCTGGACTGTGCGCGTCGACGGCGAGGTGCAGAAGCCACAGGTCATCGACCTGGACCAGCTGCTCGGCTGGTTCCCGCTCGAGGAGCGCGTCTACCGCATGCGCTGCGTCGAGGCCTGGTCGATGGTCATCCCCTGGCTCGGCTTCCCCCTCGGCGATCTCCTCCGTCGGGTCGAGCCGACGTCGCGCGCCAAGTACGTCGCCTTCACGACGCTCTTCGACCCGGAGCAGATGCCCGGGCAGCAGCGTCGCGTCCTCGACTGGCCCTACGTCGAAGGGCTCCGCATCGACGAGGCGATGCATCCGCTCACGCTCCTCGCCGTCGGGCTCTACGGGAAGACGCTCCCCAACCAGAACGGCGCACCGCTCCGCCTCGTGGTGCCCTGGAAGTACGGGTTCAAGGGCATCAAGTCGATCGTGGGCATCCGTCTCGTGGAGGCGCAGCCGCCGACCACGTGGAACCTCGCGGCACCTCACGAGTACGGCTTCTACGCGAACGTGAATCCGGCGGTCGACCATCCGCGCTGGAGCCAGGCGACCGAGCGACGGATCGGCGAGCTCCGCCGCCGGCCGACGCTGCCCTTCAACGGCTACGCCGAGCAGGTGGCCGGACTCTACGCCGGTATGGACCTGCGCGAGTTCTTCTAGCGTGCGTCGCCCGAAGCCCCTCCCGTGGCTCAAGCCCGGCGTTTTCGTGGGCGCGCTCGTGCCGGTCGCGGCGATCCTCTTCCGCGCCTGGCGCGGCGAGCTCGGCGCCAACCCGATCGCCCAGGCGCTCAACCAGCTCGGCCTCGTCGCGCTCGTCTTCCTCGTCGCGGCGCTCGCCTGCACCCCGTTGAAGACGCTCTTCGGCTGGACGTGGCCGATCCGGCTCCGCCGCATGCTCGGCCTCTTCGGCTTCTTCTACGGGCTGCTCCACGTGAGCACGTACACCGTGCTCGATCAGGGGCTCGACTGGCGCGCGGTCTGGGCCGATGTCACCAAGCGGAAGTTCATCTACGTGGGCGCCTCAACCTTCGTGCTGCTCGTGCCGCTCGCGGTCACCTCGACGAGCGGCGCTCTCAAACGGCTCGGTTACGCGCGCTGGAAGCGGCTCCACCGCCTGGCATACGTCGCGACCGTGCTCGGCGTGATCCACTTCCTCTGGCGCGTGAAGCGGGACGTGCGGGAGCCGATCGTGTACGGGACGGTGCTCGCGGTGCTGCTGCTCGTGCGGCTCGGCACCTACCTGCGCGTGCGTCTCGCCGCGTCCGCGAACTGACTCATCGAGGCTCCCGGCGGCGCGACGCTCCCGTGCCGCACGCGGGACACGCGTGCATTTCCTCGATGATGCCGCCGAGCACGGGATCCACGACGTCGGC